>JAEWKP010000381.1 GCA_023393655.1 Pseudomonadota bacterium
GGTCGATGGCGAGCGTTCCAGCGTCAAGACCAAGCACCCGACCCTGACCGACCCGGCCGTGCGCCAGGCGATCAACCTGCTGATCGACCGCGACTCGATCCAGAAGTTCATCTATGGCCGCGGCGGCCGCGCCACGGCGAGCTTCGTCAACGAGCCCAAGCAGTTCAAGTCGACCAAGCTCAAATACGAGTTCAGCTTCGACAAGGCCAACAAGATCCTTGACGAGGCCGGCTGGAAGAAGGGCTCGGACGGCATCCGCGAGAAGGATGGCAAGAAGCTCAAATATGTCTTCCAGACCTCGATCAACGCCCCGCGCCAGAAGACCCAGGCCATCATCAAGCAGGCCTGCCAACGGGCCGGCATCGAGCTTGAGCTGAAGTCGGTCACGGCCTCGGTGTTCTTCTCGTCGGACGTCGCCAATCCCGACACCTACACCAAGCTCTATACCGACATGGAGATGTATACGACGACGCAGCCGCAGCCCGATCCGGAGCGTTTCCTCAACCAGTTCACTTCCTGGGAGATCGCGACCAAGGAGAACAAGTGGCTGGGCCGCAACGTCTCGCGGTACTCGGACCCAGCTGCGGACGAGGCCTACAAGGCCGCCCAGAAGGAGCTCGATCCGGCCAAGCGGGCCGCCTACCTGATCAAGGTCAACGAGATCTTCTGCGAGGCCAACGTCATCCAGCCGATCCTGTCGCGCACCCGCATCGCGGCATCGCTCAACAACCTGTCGCACGATCACAGCGGCTGGGACGTCGACAGCTGGAACATCGCGGCCTGGTATCGTAGCTAAGTCCCCGATTCTCCCTCGCGGCAGCCCCCGCTGCCGTGGGGGCGACAAACGCGCCGGCCCCCCCCCGCGACCCCCAACCCCGGGCGGGCGGCCCGACCGTCATCAACACCAGTCCGCGGCCCTGCCGCGCGTACAGAGACTATTTCATGGCGACATATCTTATCAGGCGGCTCTTGATCGCCATTCCAAGTTTGCTTGGCATCAGCGTGATTCTGTTCACCATCCTGGCGCTGGCGCCGGGCGATCCGTTCTCGGAAATGGCGACGAATCCGAACGTTCCGCCTGAGGTGCGCGAGGCGCTGCGCGCCAGCTTCGGCCTCAACGACCCGATCATGGTGCGCTACCTGCGCTGGCTGTCGAACATGGCGCAGGGCGACTGGGGCTTCTCCTTCGCCAGCCGCATCAATGTCGACGATCTGATCCTGCAGCGTCTGCCGACCACCTTGTTCGTCGTCGGATCATCCCAGATCCTGGCGCTGTGCGTCGCACTGCCCGTCGGCATCTACGCGGCGACACGGCCCTATTCGGTCTTCGACCAGATCGCCAATACGCTGGCCTTCGTCGGCTTCTCCCTGCCGACCTTCTTCACCGGCCTGCTCTTCATCCTGATCTTCTCGGTCACGCTCGACTGGTTCCCCTTCGTCTATCGCTCCGACATCGCCGCCACGGGCTGGCGCTGGTACTGGGAGATGTTCCGCCAGGCGATCATGCCGATCACCGTGCTCGGCCTGTTCCAGGCAGCTTCCTATACGCGCTATGTCCGCTCGGCTGTGCTCGACGTCATCCGGCTCGACTACGTCACGACGGCGCGCGCCAAGGGCCTGAGCGAGCGCCGGGTCACGATCCGTCACATCACGCGCAACGCGCTGATCCCGGTCGTGACGCTGGTCGCGCTGCAGATGCCCGCCGTGTTCGGCGGCGCGCTCGTCACCGAACAGATCTTTCGTGTCCCGGGCATCGGATCGCTGCTGATCGACGCAATCCTGGCCAACGACACACCGGTCATCATGGCGGTGACCTTCGTGTTCTCCTGCCTGGTCGTTCTCTTCAACCTCATCGCGGATATTCTTTATGGCTGGCTCGACCCTCGCATCTCCTTCAGCTGATCCGGCTGCGGGCGCTGCCGTGAGCCAGGTCTCGGTTTCGCCAGGGCGCGAGACCTGGCGCCGCTTTCGCCGCCACCGCCTGGCCATGGCGAGCACGGTCGTGCTCGGCCTCCTCGTGCTGGGCGTCATCATCGGCCCCTGGCTGTGGCCGGTGGCGATCAACGACATCGATTTCTCGGCGCAGCTCCAGGGCCCGTCCTGGGCGCATCCGCTCGGGACCGACGATCTCGGCCAGGATATCCTGGCCCGGATGATGTATGGCGGGCGTATCTCGCTCGCCGTCGGCCTCGCCGCGATGATCGTGGCGACGATCGTCGGCGTGCTGATCGGCGCGTTGGCGGGCATGTCGCGCAAATATGTCGATCCGATCCTGATGTGGGTGACGGACCTGTTCCTGTCGCTGCCGCAGCTGCCGCTGCTGCTGCTGATCATCTATCTGTTCCGCGAACAGCTCAAAGCCGTGTTCGGCGTCGAAGGCGGCGTCTTCGTGCTGATCGTCATCGTCATCGGCGGCCTGCGCTGGATGCCGGTGGCGCGCCTGGTCCGTGCACAGTTCCTGTCGCTGCGCGAAAAGGAATTCGTCGAGGCCGCCCGCGCCCAGGGCGCGACCAAGATGCGCCAGATGTTCCGGCATATCCTGCCGAACGCGGTCGGCCCGGTCATCGTCGCCTCGACGATCGAGGTGTCCTCGGCGATCATCGCCGAATCGACGCTGTCCTTCCTCGGCCTCGGCTTCCCGCCGGACATCCCGACCTGGGGCCGGCTTCTGTTCGACGCCAAGGACCAGCTCGACACCGCGCCACACTGGGCCCTGTTCCCAGGCGCCGCGATCTTCCTTACCGTGCTCTCGATCAACTTCATCGGCGACGGCCTGCGCGATGCGCTCGACCCGCGCCGCGTCATCTAATCCAGCGAAGGGCTAGACATGACCTCACCGATCCTGACCGTATCGAACCTCACGACCTCCTTCCGGGTCGAAGGCCAGTGGAAGTCGGTCGTCCGCAACCTCTCCTTCGACATCAAGCCGAAGGAAACGGTGGCCGTCGTCGGCGAATTCGGCTCCGGCAAGAGCGTGACCGCGCTGTCGATCATGCGCCTGACCCCGCCGCAGTCGAGCCGGATCGAAGGCTCCGTCAAGCTCAACGGCAAGGAACTGCTGACGCTGCCGGATGCGGAGATGCGCCATATCCGCGGCAACGAGATCGCGATGATCTTCCAGGAGCCGATGACCTCGCTGAACCCGGTGCTGACCATCGGCTTCCAGATCGCCGAGGCGCTGATCCTGCATCGCGGCCTGTCGCGTTCGGAGGCCGAGGCGGAGACGGTCCGCCTGCTGGAGAAGGTCCGCATTCCCGCGGCGAAATCGCGCTTCCACGAGTATCCGCACCGCTTCTCCGGCGGCATGCGCCAACGCGTGATGATCGCGATGGCACTGGCCTGCAAGCCGAAGCTCCTGATCGCCGACGAGCCGACCACCGCGCTCGACGTGACCATCCAGGCGCAGACGCTGGAGCTGATCAAGACGCTGCAGGACGAGGAGGGCATGTCCGTCCTCTTCATCACCCACGACATGGGCGTCGTCGCCGAGATCGCCGACCGCACGGTCGTGATGTACAATGGCGACGAGATCGAGACCGGTGCGACCGAGGACATCTTCGCCAACCCGAAGAAGCCCTATACCAAATCGCTGATCTCGGCCGTGCCGAAGCTCGGCTCGATGATCGGCAAGGGGCGCCCGATGCGCTTCCCGGTGGTCGATCGCACGACCGGCGAGTCGGACGTGCCGACCGAGACGCCCGATACCGTCAAGGCGGCCGAACGCCCCGTGCTCGAGGTCTCCGGGCTGACGACCCGCTTCGAGATTCGCGGCGGGCTGCTCTCCTCGGTCAAGGGCCGGGTGCACGCGGTCGAGAACGTCTCCTTCAGCCTGAAGGCCGGCGAGACGCTGGCGCTGGTCGGCGAATCCGGCTGCGGCAAGTCCACGACCGGCCGTTCAGTGATGCGGCTGATCGAGCCGCTCGAGGGCTCGGTCCTGCTCGACGGCGTCGATGTCCTCAAGCTCAACCAGCATGACCTGCGCGAGCAGCGCAAGCGCATGCAGATGATCTTCCAGGATCCCTTCGCCTCGCTGAACCCGCGCATGAACGTGGGCACAGCGATCGCCGAGCCGCTGCTGATCAACAACCTCGCCAGCCGCTCGGAAGCGCGCGACAAGGTCGCCGAGCTGCTCCAGCAGGTCGGCCTGCTGCCGGACATGGCCAACCGCTTCCCGCACGAGTTCTCGGGCGGCCAGCGCCAGCGCATCTGCATCGCGCGTGCACTCGCCGTCGAGCCGCGCCTGATCGTGGCGGACGAGGCGGTCTCGGCGCTCGACGTGTCGGTCAAGGCCCAGGTGGTCAACCTGATGCTCGACCTGCAGGCGCGCATGGGACTGGGCTATCTCTTCATCTCGCACGACATGGCGGTGGTGGAGCGCGTCAGCCATCGCGTCGCGGTGATGTATCTCGGCGAGATCGTCGAGATCGGCCCGCGCGAGCAGATCTTCGGCAACCCGCAGCACCCCTATACCAAGCGGCTGCTGGCGGCGGTGCCGATCGCCGATCCGGCCCGGCGCCTGCAGAAGCGCCCGGTCTCGAACGACGAGATCAAGAGCCCGGTCCGCGCGCCCGACTATGTCCCGCCGGTGCGCCAGTATCGCGAGGTCTCGCCCGGCCATGCCGTGATGATCTGGGGCGAGGAATGGGAGAAGAAGGAGCTGGCCGCCGTCGCGGCCTGAGCCTTCCGGAGCTCGAAATGATCGACCCGCAGCGCGAGCTGCGGGTTTTTTGTTGGGTTCTCAAGAGCCCGGTATGGGTCGGCAGCTGACCTGACGACCCAAGCTCTCTCTCAATCCGGAATCCGCTCCCAGTCCTTCAGCCATGGCGCGGCCGAAGCGTCGCTGGGCGCGCGCCAGTCGCCGCGCGGCGAGAGCGAACCGCCGGAGGAGACCTTCGGCCCGTTCGGCACGGCCGAGCGCTTGAACTGGCTGGTCTCGAAGAAGCGGCGGATGAAGACGCCGAGCCAGCGCTTGATCACCGGCAGGTCATAGGCGACGCGCTTGGTTGCCTCCATGTTCGGCGGCCAGTCCCCTGCCCCGGCATCGCGCCAGGCCTGTTCGGAGAGGAAGGCGATCTTGCTCGGGCGGAAGCCGTAGCGCGTCGTGTAGAACAGGTTGAAATCCTGCAAGGCATAGGGACCGACGAAGTCCTCGGTCTTCTGCGCGGGCTTGTCGCCGTCGCCGGGCACCAGCTCCGGCGAGATCTCGGTCGCGAGGATGTCGAGCATGACATCCGATGCTTCCGCCCCGAACCGGCCGGACTGCGCGACCCAGCGGATCAGGTGCTGGATCAAGGTCTTCGGCACCGAGCCGTTGACGTTGTAATGCGACATGTGATCGCCGACGCCATAGGTGCACCAGCCGAGCGCCAGCTCCGAGAGGTCGCCGGTCCCCATCACCAACCCGTTATGCCGGTTGGCCAGGCGGAAGAGCACGGAGGTGCGCGCCCCGGCCTGCACGTTCTCGAAGGTGATGTCGTAGACCGGCTCGCCCTTGGCGAAGGGATGGCCGATATCGACCAGCATCTGCCGGCAGGCCGGCGTCATGTCGATTTCCTCGGCGCTGACGCCGAGCGCCCGCATCAGGCGCCAGGCATTGTCCTTGGTGTCCTTGCTGGTGGCGAAGGCCGGCAGCGTATAGGCGAGGATGTTCTCGCGCGGCAGCCCGAGCGCGTCGAAGGTATGGGCTGCGACGAGCAGCGCCTGGGTGGAATCGAGACCTCCGGAGATGCCGATCACCACCTTGTCGAGCCGCGTGCTTTCCAGCCGCTTGCGCAGGCCGTGCGACTGGATGTTGTAGGCCTCGAAGCAGAGCTCGTTCAGCCGGGCATCGTCGCTCGGCACGAAGGGGAAGCGCTCGACGGTGCGGGCGAGTCCGAGATCGCTGTCGCGGTCAGGCTCCAGCGCGAAATCGACGCGGCGGAAACCGAGCCGGTCGCGATGCAGATCGGCGCTATCGCCGAAGGTGTTCTGGCGGATGCGGTCCATCGCCAGCCGTTCGAGATCGATATCGGCGAGGATGAGCTGCGGCTCGGCGGCGAAGCGCTCGGCCTCGGCCAGCAGCGCTCCGTTCTCGTAGATCATCGCCTGTCCGTCCCAGGCGAGGTCGGTGGTCGATTCACCGGTGCCCGCGGCAGAATAGGCATAGGCCGCGATGCAGCGGCCGGAATGGGCCTTGCACAGCGCATGGCGCCAGTCCGACTTGCCGATCGTGACATTCGAGGCGGAGAGATTGAGCAGCAGCGTCGCGCCCGCGAGCGCGGCGTAGGACGAGGGCGGGATCGGCGTCCAGACATCCTCGCAGATCTCCATATGGACGGTGAGATCGGGGATATCGCTGGCCGTCAGCAGGATATCGGTGCCGAAGGGCACTTCCTGACCGCAGAGATCGATATAAAGCGCGCCCGCACGCTCGCCCGAGGCGAACTGGCGGCGCTCGTAGAACTCGCGATAGTTCGGCAGATAGGTCTTGGGCACCGCGGCGAGGATGCGGCCGCGATGGACCGCGACGGCGCAATTGAACAGCCGCCCTTCGACGCGCAAGGGTGCGCCCACCACGGCGACGCAGCGCAGGTTGCGGCTTTCCGCGACGAGCCATGCCAGCGCATCGTTGACCGCATCGAGCAGCGCATTCTGCTGCAGCAGGTCATCGATGGCGTAGGCGCTGATGCCGAGTTCCGGGAACAGGCAGAGCGAGGCACCACCCTCCTCCGCACGCCGCAGCATGGCGATAGTCTCGGCCGTGTTGAAGGCCGGATCGGCCACCTTGAGCCGTGGCGCGGCGCAGGCGATGCGGACGAGACCGTGGGCGTGGATATTGCGGAAACTCATCGAGACTCCGTTCAGCCGGATGCCGCCGTTGCGGCGCATCGCTTATCGCGCAGACGGAGCCTGCCGGGCAAGGCTTGCCTAGGCTGTCGGGACAGCATGCGGTCGCGGTTCAGACGCGATAGAACTCGCGGAACCAGGCGACAAAGCGTGGAATCCCGATCTCGATCGGCGTATCGGGCCGGAAATCGACCGCGGCTGCCAGATCCGCGACATCGGCATAGGTCGTCGGCACGTCGCCGGGCTGCGCCGGCAGATGGCGCCGGACCGCCTTGCGTCCGCAGGCGGCCTCGACCACGTCGATGAAGTGCGAGAGCGCCACCGGGGTGTGGTTGCCGATATTGTAGATGCGCCAGGGCGCCGCGGATGTCGCCGGATCGGGATGCTCGCGGTCGAAGGCCGGATCGGCTACCGCAGGGCGCGCCGCGAGACGTATGATCGCCTCGCAGATGTCGTCGACATAGGTGAAGTCGCGGCTCATCTGCGCTTGCGCATAAACGTCGATCGGATCGCCCGCGAGGATCGCCTTGGTGAACTTGAAATAGGCCATGTCCGGCCGGCCCCAGGGCCCATAGACCGTGAAGAACCGCAGGCCTGTCATCGGAATCCCGTAGAGATGGGCGTAGGAATGCGCCATCAGCTCGTTCGCCCGCTTGGTCGCGGCGTAAAAGGAAATCGGGTGATCGGCGCCGTCATGCTCGCTGAACGGCACCTTCGCATTGGCACCGTAGACGGAACTCGATGACGCATAGACGAGATGCCCCACGGCATGCCGACGACTGGCTTCGAGCACCGATAGAAAGCCGTCGAGATTGGCGCTGGCATAGGCGCGCGGATTCTCGAGCGAATAGCGAACCCCCGCTTGCGCCGCCAGGTGGATGATCGCGTCCGGGCGGAACGCGCCGATCGCGGCATCGAAGGCGTCATGATCCGCGACATCGATCTGCTCGAACGCGAAGCCGTTGCGACCGGCGAGCCGGGCGAGGCGCGCCTGCTTCAACGCCGGGTCATAATAGGGCACGAGCGCATCGATACCCATGACCTCGACGCCGCACTGCAGCAGCGCCTCCGTGACGTGGAGACCGACAAAGCCCGCAGCTCCCGTCACGACGACACGGTTCAACGATAGGCTTTGGTTCAATGGGGCACCCAGGCAGAGATATCGCGACTGTTGTCATCGCAACTCATAGGGGACAGTGGCAAGAGGCTGGAAGGAAAATAACCTGCCCCGGCCGGGCTCGACAAAGCCTGGAGGCGCTCTGCACCCGGCACGGCTGCCCCCTCTCCGGTCCGTCCGCGGATCGCGATGGTAGCCGCGATCTGCTCTCCACCACGGACAGGACATCGACGACTTGCCCCGAATCGGCTGGCTCGAGAGCGGAACCCCGGCATCAACCTGAAGCAGCGGCCCGAAAGGCGACATGCGGCTTTCGGAGAAAACTGACGTAAGGTCAAACACCTAAATCACCGGATCGAATACGATATTCAGCCTGATGATCTGGTGTCCGAACATTCCGGGAGGCATGTCCATTTTTCAGCGACGCCCCGTCACTTCGCCTTGTTGGCTGCGTTCGCAGGTTGACATCCTTCCAATGCAGCGGCAAAGCCAGCCGCAAATCCCGCTCGCCGCGCCCAGAGCGCCTTCCCACGCAGAAAGCCGGTTATGTCTTCATCACCGACAGCGCCGTCCGTTTCCGACAGGCCTCAGGCCCTGACCGAGCAGCTCGCGCGGATCGCCACGAAGAACTACCGGATCGGCATCATCGGCCTTGGCTATGTCGGCATTCCGCTGGCGCTGACCGCCTGCAACGCTGGCTTCCCGGTGGTCGGCTTCGACATCGACGCGAAGCGCGTCGCGCAGATCAACCGTGGCGAGAGCTTCATCAAGCATATCCCGACCTCGGCGATCGCCGCCGCGATCAAGGAAGAGCGCTTCCGCGCCACGACTGACTTCGATGAGCTGCGCGATGTCGACGCCATCATCATCGCCGTACCGACGCCACTGACCAAGCATCGCGAGCCGGACCTGAGCTATGTCGAGGCGACGGCCCGGGCGATCGCCCCGCGCCTGCGCAGGGGCCACCTCGTCGTGCTGGAATCGACGACCTGGCCCGGCACCACCGACGAGATCATGCGCCCGATCTTCGAGAAGACCGGCCTGAAGAGCGGCGTCGACTTCTACCTCGCCTTCTCGCCCGAGCGCGAAGACCCCGGCAATCCGGATTTCGGCACCTCGACCATCCCGAAGGTCGTCGGCGGCGATGGCGCGGAGGCACTGGAGCTGGCGAATGCCGTCTATGGCGCGCTCGTGGTCAAGACCGTGCCGGTCTCCTCCTCGGCCACCGCCGAGGCCGTCAAGCTGACCGAGAACATCTTCCGCGCCGTCAACATCGCGCTCGTGAACGAGCTCAAGGTGATCTACGGCAAGATGGGCATCGACGTCTGGGAGGTGATCGACGCCGCCAAGACCAAGCCCTTCGGCTTCATGCCGTTCTATCCGGGCCCCGGCCTCGGCGGGCACTGCATCCCGATCGATCCGTTCTACCTGACCTGGAAGGCGCGGGAATTCGACGTCACCACCCGCTTCATCGAGCTCGCCGGGCAGATCAACACGGCCATGCCGCATTGGGTGGTCGACCGCATCGCCGAGGCGCTCGACCGCCAGCAGGGTCGCGGTCTCAGCAAGGCGAAGATCCTCGTCATGGGCATCGCCTACAAGAAGAACATCGACGACATGCGCGAGAGCCCCTCGCTGCGCCTGATTGAGCTGCTCGAAGAGCGCGGCGCCGTCGCCGACTATCACGACCCGCACGTGCCGGTGATCCCGCCGACCCGCGAGCATGCCAGTCTGACCGGCCGCGCCTCGGTCGCGCTGTCGCCCGAGACGATCAAGGGCTATGACGCGGTGCTGATCGCGACGGACCATGACGCGGTCGACTACAAGGCGCTCGTCGCTGCCGCCCGCCTCGTGGTCGATACGCGCAATGCCTGCGCCAAGGCCGGATTGACCGGCGACACGATCGTCAAGGCCTGAGCCAGGACGCCCCGGGAAAAGTCAGAGACCAACGCCATGACGTCATTCGCACTGATCGGTGCCGCCGGCTATATCGCGCCGCGCCATATGAAAGCCATCAAGGCCGTCGGTGGCGACCTCAAGGTCGCCTTCGATCCCAATGATTCCGTCGGGATCATCGACAGTCATTTCCCGCAGGCGCATTTCTTTACCGAGTTCGAGCGCTTCGACCGGCATGTCGACAAGCTGCACCGCCGTGGCCAGCACATCGATTTCGTCAGCATCTGCTCGCCGAACTACCTGCACGACGCCCATATCCGCTTCGGCCTGCGCGCCGGCAGCGACGTGATCTGCGAGAAGCCCCTCGTCCTCAACCCCTGGAACATCGACGGGCTGATCGAGATCGAGCGCGACTCCGGCCGCAAGGTCAACACCATCCTGCAGCTGCGCCTGCACCCGGCGATCATCGCGCTGCGCGACCGCGTCGCCGCCTCCAACCAGCGCCATTCGGTCGACCTGACCTACATCACCTCGCGCGGGCGCTGGTACCACGCTTCCTGGAAGGGCGACGACTCCAAGTCGGGCGGTGTCGCGACCAATATCGGCGTGCATTTCTTCGACATGCTGGCCTTCGTCTTCGGCCCGTTGCAGTCGCAGACCGCGAACCTGCGCGAAGGCGAGCGTGCCGGCGGCCTGCTCTCCTATGAGAAGGCCGATGTGCGCTGGTTCCTCTCGGTCGACGCCAACGACCTTCCCGATGGCGTGAAGGGCCAGAAGACGACCTTCCGTTCGATCACCGTCGACGGCGAAGAGGTCGAATTCTCGGACGGCTTCACCGACCTGCACACCCGCAGCTACGAAGAGATTCTCGCGGGCAAGGGTTACGGGCTCGAGGACGTGCGCTTTTCGATCGAGGTCGTCTCGCAGTTTCGTCAGCTGCCGGTGGTGACAGGCGGCGAGAAACACCCCTTCGCTGCGAAATACATCAAGGGCTGAGCCATGGCCGGCGCGTCGCAGATGCAGGAAGACCCGCGCTTCCCCGGCGCGCTCGTGCATGAAAGCGCCTATGTCGACGAGGGCGCGACCCTGGGCAGCGGCACCCGGATCTGGCACTTCGTCCATGTCCTGGGCCAGACCACGATCGGCCGCGACTGCGTGCTCGGCCAGAACGTGATGGCCGGGCCGCGGGTCACGATCGGCGACGGCTGCAAGATCCAGAACAACGTCGCGCTCTATGACGGCGTCGAGCTGGAGGCGGACGTGTTCTGCGGCCCGTCCTGCGTCTTCACCAATGTCAACAATCCCCGCGCCTTCATGAACCGCAAGGCCGAGTTCCGCCGCACGCTGGTCAAGCAGGGCGCGAGCATCGGGGCGAACGCGACCATCGTCTGCGGACATACGCTCGGCGCGTATTGCTTCATCGCTGCCGGCGCAGTGGTGACCAGGGACGTGCCGGACTATGCTCTGATGGCCGGCGTGCCGGCGCGGCGGATCGGCTGGATGAGCAAGGCGGGCGAAAAGCTCGGCCCGGACCTGACCTGCCCGCTGACCGGAACGCGCTATCGGGAAATCGGCCCGGAGCATCTGGAGGAGATCGGCTGATGAGCGAGCGTCCCGCGATCGAGTTCATAGACCTCAAGGCCCAGCGCCAGCATATCGGCAAGGCCATGGACGAGGCTATCCTCAAGGTCGTCCATGACGGCAACTACATTCTCGGCCAGCAGGTCCAGCAGTTCGAGACCGAACTGGCCGCCTTCTGCGGGGCGAAGCACGCGATCGGCGTCGCCAACGGCACTGATGCCCTGATCCTCGTGCTCGAAGCACTCGGCATCGGCCCCGGCGACGCGGTGATCTGTCCGAGCTTCACCTTCGCCGCGACCGCCGAGGTGGTCGCCTGGATGGGCGCGACGCCGGTCTTCGCCGAGATCGACGAGGCCACCTACAATATCGATCCGAAAAGCCTTGGTGCCGCGCTGGAGACGGCGAAGCAGCACAAGCTCACGCCGCGTGCCCTGATTACCGTCGATCTCTTCGGCCAGGCTTGCGACTACGAGCCGATCGAAGCCTTCTGCAAGCAGCACGGCCTCATGCTGATCTCGGATTCCGCGCAGGGCTATGGCGCGCGCTACAAGGGCCGCGTCGCCGGCGCGATCGGCGATTTCGCCACGACCAGCTTCTTCCCGGCCAAACCGCTCGGCTGCTACGGCGATGGCGGCGCGATCCTGACCGATAGCGACGAGCATGCCGCGCTGCTGATGTCGCTGCGGTTCCACGGCAAGGGCTCGTACAAATACGACAATGTCCGCGTCGGCGTGAACTCGCGGCTCGACACCATCCAGGCCGCCGTGCTGATCGAGAAGCTCAAGGTCTATGCCGAGGAGATCGAGAAGCGGCAGGCCGTGGCGCAGCGCTACACCGCCGCGCTCAAGGGCGTCGTCGTGACGCCGCATGTCATGCCGGATTGTGTCTCGACCTGGGCCCAGTACACGATCCGCGTCTCTGCCGATCGCCGCGACGCCTTCCAGGCGGTGTTGAAGGCCAAGGGCGTGCCGACAACAGTCTATTACCCCAAGCCGCTGCATCAGCAGACCGCCTACAAGCACTATCCCGTCGCCGGGAACGGCCTGCCGATCTCCGAACGCGTCGCGCAGGAGGTCGTCGCCCTGCCGATGCACCCATATCTCGACGAAGAGACGCAGGACTACATCATCGAGCAGGTGCGGGCAGCTCTGGCAGCGCCGACGGCCGCGGTGGCATGAGCCGGCCCTTGCGGCTGGCCTATCTCTCGCTCGAGACTCCGCGGCCGGGCCAGGCTTCGCAGACGCATATCGACGAAATCATTGCCGGGCTGAAGCAGTCAGGCTGGCGGGTCGAACTCTTTGCAACCACCCGTGGCGGAGCGAGTGCGCGGACCTCGTTCCTGCGTCGCCTGCTCGATTATTGCCGGGTGCAGCAGGCGTTGGCGCGTCGCCTGGACGAGTTCGACGCGATCTTCGTCCGCTCGCATTTCATGGCGCTGCCGCTCGCATTCTGGGCGCGGCGGCGAAAGATTCCGGTGGTGCACGAGATCAATGGCAAGCCGGCCGATATCGGCGTGACCTATCCGGAGCTAAGGCCGTTCTCGCCGCTCTTCAGTTGGCTGTACCGGGCGCAGTACCGCATGGCCGCCCATCTGATCGCCGTCACCGAAGGCTTGGCGCAATGGGCTCGGAGCTTCGCCGGCCATGACCGGGTCAGCGTCGTCTCCAACGGCGCGAACACCGAGCTGTTTACGCCGGAAGGACCAATCGCCGACATCGCGGGCCGCTATGTGATCTTCGTCGGCGGCCTCGTCGCCTGGCACGGCATCGGCACCATGCTGGCGGCATTGCGGGACCCGGCCTGGCCGACGGATGTGAAGCTCGTCATCGTGGGAGACGGGATCGAACGCAGCAGGGTCGAAGCGGCGAAGGGCGACCTCAATCTCGTCTGGCTCGGCCGGCGAGCCTATGGGGACATCCCTCCCCTGCTGCGCGGCGCTTTGGCGGCGCTCTGCGTCATCGAAGACCAGGATGGCCGCTCGGCATCGGGCGTGGCGCCGCTGAAGCTCTTCGAGGCCATGGCCTGCGGCGTTCCCGTCATCGCCAGCGACCTACCTTTCCAGGCCGAGCTCGTCAGACAGGAACACGCTGGTTTGGTCATCCCCGCATCGGCTCCCGGTAAGCTTGCCGCTGCCGTTAATCAGCTCGCGGAAGATGCGCAGACCGCACGCTCCATGGGCGTCAGTGGAGCGGACTACGTCGTTCGCGAGGCGAGCTGGCAACGCCGGGGCGACGATATTCACCAGATTCTGAAATCAGCATTGTGCCTACAGAAGAATGGCTAGCGCGTTCTGCAGCCTTTGATCGCTGATCTGTCGGCTCGACTGGCCAATCCCCTATGGAAACATTCGCAAGACACTTTACACCTGCTGGAAAGCTGGGGCAGGACACATCCAAGCGCACGAGAATGCGCCAGTCCAAAGGGTCGAGGCGCTATTTATGAGCCGAGCTAAGATCGGTATGGCCGGACCCCGGGCGGTGGTGCTGTCGTTCTCGCGCATCGCGCGGGATCGCCGCGTTCTGCGCCAATGCGAATTGCTGGCCCAGATGGGCGCCTCTCCGCTCGTGCTTGGATATGGTGAGCCCCAGGACCGGATACCCTACGCCTTCGAGCATCTCAAGACGCCCCAGCCGACGCCGCAGTACCGCGCCAGCACGGTGATCCGCCAGTTGCCCGCCCGCCTCGGGCCTTGGGCTGCCCGAATCGGGTTCTGGGGCGCGGGTCGCCATCGCTGGGCGCTTGCCCGCCTGCTCGCATCCGACGCGCGCGTCGTGATCGCGAATGACTGGCCAGCCCTTGTCGTAGCCGCGCGCTGGAAGGCTGAGACCGGTGGCTACATCCACTACGACACGCACGAGTTCGCCACGCTGGAGTTCGACGAACGCAAGACCTGGCGTATCGTGTACAAGCCCTTCGTGAAACGCCTCGAGCGCGCCGCCATCGCATCGGCTGATGTCGTTTCGACGGTCGGCCACCGCCTCGCCGACGAGCTGCAGCGCTATTACGATCTGCCGGAGCGCCCTCTCGTCATCCGCAACATACCCAATCGGATCGAGCTGCCGGCACCGACCCCGACACGCTGGCCGCTTCAGCTGCTCTATCACGGCCAGATCCTGCGGGACCGCGGGCTGGAGACGCTGATCGACAGCATTTCTTACTGGCAGAACCAGCATAGGCTGACCATCCGGGGGGACGGCGATCCAACCTATGTCGAGCACCTTCGCAGGCGCGTCGGATTGTTGGGCGTTTCGGAGTTCGTGACCTTCGAGCCGGCTGTACCGCCTGATCAAGTCATGCCGATCGCGGCCCAAACAGCCGATGTCGGCGTGCACTTCACCCAACTCGAAACCAAGCAGCGGCATTTCAGCCTGCCGAACAAGCTGTTCGAGTATATCGGCGCCGGCCTCGCTGTCGCAGTCTCGCCAGGAGCCGATCTGCGCGAGATCGTCGAGGGCTATGGCGTCGGCGTGGTCAGCGCCGACGCGAGCCCGCTTGCCGTCGCAGCTGCGATCAACGGACTCGATGCCACCCAGGTCGAGCGTTTCAAGGCCGCCGCCCGCCGGGCGGCCGGCGAACTGTGCTGGGAGCACGAGCGCGCCATCCTGCGCGCCAGTTTGGAACCAGTGCTGCAAGGCTCGCAGCTGGCGCCAGCGAACACGAGCGCGTTCAGCCCTGGCTGACCTGGAAACGCTCTGCCCAGAGCCCGAGCGACACGATCCGCCAGAGCGTGAAGTCGACCGGCGCGCGCCCGTCGAGCATGTCAGCGGCGAAGAGGCGGGTGCCGGCCGGGTCGAGAAGGCCCGGCAGGACGCGCAGCGTCCGTTCGACGCCATCCTCGACCAGCCCGCGCAACGGCCCGCGCATCCAGACTGCCTCGGGCGTGGCGAAGCCGAGCTTGTCGCGGCGCTCGCTGACCCCCCGCGGCAGGATATCGGCCATGGCGCGACGCAGCACGCGCTTAGTGTCGGCGCCGACCAGCTTGTGCCGATTGCCTAGCGCCAGCGCGAAATCGGCCAGCGGCGGATCGAGGAAGGGCACCCGCGCCTCGATGCCATGGGCCATACTGTTGCGGTCTTCCCAGTGCAGCAGCATCGGCAGGTTGGATGCGTGGGCCATGACCAAGCAGAGCGAGGCGATGTCGCGCGGCGGCTCGAGCCCCAGCGATGCGGCGGCCGTCTCCAGCGCCGTCGGCTGCCGGTCCAGCTCCGCCAGCGCCTGCGACGACAGCCAGCCATGCTGGACCTGGCCGCGATGGGTTCGCCGCGCCAGGCCCTTGATGCGGTCCGGCGCCAGCGAGAAGGCGAGCCGCAGCAGCTGGCCGCCATAGCCCTGTCCGTGCATCTCGCGCCGTGCCGCGATCGTGCGGCCGAGCGTCAGCAAGCGCGCCGAGCGCGCCAGCTCGGCGAGGTAGATCGGGAAGAAGCTATGATAGCCGGCGAGCAGCTCGTCGGCGCCCTGCCCATCCAGCATCACCTTGACGCCGGCGGCCCGCGCCGCCTCGAAAACGCACCATTGCGCGAAGATCGAGGTCGAGCCGAAGGGCTCGTCCTGGTGCCAGGTGATGTCCGAAGCGCGTGCGAAGACATCCTCGGCGCGCGGGAAGATGAAGTGCGCCTGGGCGCCGGTCTTCGCCACGACCATGTCCATGAACGGCTTCTCGTCCACCGCCTTCTCGGCATAACAGGCCGAGACGGTGTGCAACCCCGGCGCGTCCGGCGGCAGCATCGCCGCCATCAGGCAGACGATGGAGGAGGAATCGAGCCCTCCGGACAGGCAGGAGCCCACGGGCACGTCGGCGCGCAAATGCAGCCTGACCGAGTCGGCGAGGAGATCGCGGAAGCGCTCGGCCGCGGCCCGTTCGTCGATCTCGCCGAGCGCAGGTATCGCAACCGCATGCCAGCGCACGATCCTGGGTTCGCTCGCCCCTGGGCCGCGCGCCGGGACGGTGCAGCATTCGCCGCCGCGCAATTGCCGGATGCCCTGGAACAGCGTCTCGGCCGTGTGGTCCGACATGCCGCCGGAAAGGAAATCATGCGCCCGTGCGAGGTTGACGCGACGCACCCCTCCCGGCAGGTCGAGCAGTTGCTTGATCTCGGAAGCGAAGGCGACGCCGCCCAGCAGCGCGGTCAGGTAGAGCGGCTTGATCCCGTAGCGGTCGCGCGCCGCGAACAGGACCTTGTCGCGGTCGTCCCAGATCAGGAAAGCGAACATGCCGCGCAGGCGCGGCAGGCAGTCGGCGCCCCAGAGCATGTAGCAGCGCAGCAGGACCTCGGAATCCGACTCGCTGACGAAGGTCTCGCCGCGCGCCCGCAATTCGTCGCGCAGCTCGATGTAATTGTAGATCTCGCCGTTGAAGACTAGGTGATAGCGCCCGGACGCATCCGCCATCGGCTGCAGGCCCGCATCCGAAACGTCGATGATCGCCAGCCGCCTGTGGCCGAGCGCGACCGGCCCGGCCGGGCTCCCATATTCCTGCCAGCCGCGGCCGTCCGGGCCGCGATGCGTTACCATGTCGATACGTTCCGGCGTGACCGGAAGCCCGACCGACGCGAAGAGGCCGCACATCAGTTCGCTCCTGCTTTTCCGGCTGCCCCGGTCCCGTCAGCCCCGATGCGCCCTGATCGCATCGAGCACCGCTTCGGCAGCCTGCCCCGTGCCATAATCGGCAATGTCGGATCGTGGCTTCCAGTCCGCTGTGGTCCAGAGACGGTTCCAGCCATGCTCGAGCGTCTCGGTCCACTCAGTTTCGTCGCGGAGTGTCACGCAGGGCCGGCGCGCGAAATAGGCTTCCTTCTGGAGACCGCCTGAATCCGTCAGCACCACCTTCGCGCCGTCGAGCAGGCGAACCATGTCGATATACCCCACCGGATCGATCGTACGGATCGAGCCCAGCTGCGTGCCGCTGCGCGCAATCGCCTGTTTCGTGCGCGGGTGAACGGGGAGGATGACGGGCAGGCCGGCGGCGGTCTCGGCGATCGCGTTCATCACCGCCTGCAAGCGTGCCGGATCGTCGGTGTTCTCGGCCCTGTGCACCGTCGCCAGCGCAAAGTCGCCCTCGCTCAGCCCGTGATCGGCGAGGATGGTCGACATATCGCGCGAACGCCTCTGCGCGTGCAGCATCGCATCGTACATGACATCGCCGACATGATGGACACCGCGCGTGATGCCCTCGGCCTCGAGATTGCGAACGCCGGTCATCGTCGGGCTCAGCAGCAATGCCGAGACGTGATCGGTCAGGACGCGGTTGACCTCCTCCGGCATGCGCCGGTTGAACGAGCGCAGGCCGGCTTCGACATGGACGACCGGGATATGCAGCTTGGCCGCGGCCAGCGCCCCCGCCAGGGTCGAGTTGGTGTCGCCATAGACCAGCACCCAGTCCGGCTTGCGCTCGATCAGGCAGGTCTCGATGCCGGCCAGCATATGGCCCGTCATCGCGCCATGCGTGCCGCCATGGATGGCGAGGTTGACCTCCGGCTTACCGATCTCCAGCTCGCGGAAGAACACATCCGACATCATTTCATCGAAGTGCTGGCCGGTGTGGACCATAATCTCGCTGAAATCAGCACTGGCGCGGATGGCGCGGCTGACGGCAGCGGCCTTGATGAATTGCGGGCGCGCACCGACAACGGTGAGGATCGTGGTTTTCGTCATCAGGATTTTCCGGTCTGGGCATCTTTGGCCCGGCTGATCCGCACGGACTGGTAATCGGCCAGGGTCTGGGCTGCAAGCCGCCGCGGATCATGCCAGCGCTCGACGAAGGCGCGAGCCTCCAGCCCCCTCGCATGAAGCTCGAACCGTGGCATGGTGACGACGCTTCGCATCGTATCGAGGATGGTGGCGGGCCGGGCGCCGATGACGGGGAGCTCCGCCTTCAGGTCATGATCGAGGAAGCCGAGATCCCCCTCACGCAGATAGGCGATGAGGGGTTTGCCGAGAGACATCGCCTCGACGCCGAACCCGCCATACCAGCCCGCGAGCAACTGATCGATGATGACGTCCGCCGAAGCATAGGCTTGAAGCGCCTGCGCGCGCGGCAGACCCTCGACGAGGCGCAACTCGAAGGCATAGCCCTCCGCCTTAAGCGCCTCCGCGGCTGCCAGCACGAACTCGGTGCCCTTGGCACCGCGATGGCTGGGCGCATGCAGGAAGACCAGCGAGCGCTGAGAGTCGGGCATAGGCGGCGCCGCCACGACGCTGAAGGGATCGAAGCTGGCATAGGGCTGAAAGCGCGCCTGCTTGGGCAGGACATGCAGCAGATCGGGGTTCAAGGCATAATGCAGCGTTGCATGGCGCGCGAAAGCCGCAATGGCCCGGCGCTTCCATTGATCGGAGTTCAGGGGATAGTACTCGTCCTTCACCGCATCGGCGATCGAGATGTCGAACAGCTCCAGCGATCGGTCGCGCTGGCGCGCATCGTCGCCCTGCCAGGTCACGGCGAGCGTCTTGCCCATCGCGGCCAGCAGCGGCAGATCCTTCAACCAGACCGCCCGGCAATAGAGGCGCCAGATCATCTCGAGAGGCTTCCGCCGCCGCACCGGTCGCAGAGACGGATAGGCATTGGGCACAAGGCAGCTCTGGCCGAACGAGAAATGGACCACGTCAGCCCAGCTCATGGCGCGGAAAAGCAGGCGCCAGCGCGCCTTCTCGCGGGCGACGATCGACGGGGAGGGTGGCGCCAGCACCTCGTCCGCCGGGAAGCCGAGGGCCGTCTCTTCCAGAACGACGCAGCGGCTGTCGGCGCCGAGCTCCCGTTGTGCCGCCGCCAGCTGGGCCGACTGACCCGCGACATTCCAGGGGCAATGCAGCACACGCAGCGGCCGCTCGCGGGGTCCGGACAGCTGGGTCTCGGCCATGCGCCTGGTCAGCGCTCGCTCGCCACCGTGGCGGCGATCCCGTCAGCAAAGCTGCGGAAACGGGACAGGTCATATTGCCCGCCGAGCTTCGTTAGCGAAGGCACCAGGCTCGGCGCGCTCATCTCCTTGCGCTCGAAGCGCGGCTCGGAGCCCAGAGCCATACCGATCCCGCGAGCAACCTCCTCGACGCTCAGCACCTCCGGCGAGGCGACGTTGAACGTGCCCGCCCAGCTCTCGTCGATGGCGGCGAGCAGGACACTGCAGATATCGTCGACATATGTCGGCGTGAACCGCATCCCGCTGCCGGACCAGGGCAGCGTCACGGCTTCGCCGCGCCGGATGCGTCCAATCAGGTCCGGGATCAGGCGTGCGGTCTGTCCGGGCCCGTATGGCGCGAAGAGCCGCAAAATCGACACTGGAAAGAGTGTCGAATAGGGCCTGGCGAGCATTTCCGAGGCCAGTTTCGTCGCGCCGAGATTGCCCAACGGGGCCAGCGCACCACCTTCCTCCAGTGGCCCCACGAATGGCTCATATACCGTGCCGCTGGACACCATGCAGAAGCGCGACACGCGCGCAGCCGCTGCCGCCAGCAGCAGCTCATGAGCGCCCATGACATTGACGGCGAACATTTCGGCCGCATCGCCCGGGAAGGCGCGGTACGAACGCGATTGTGCGAGATGGGCTACGGCGTCGACATCGTCCGGCAAGGTCAGCGGATCGCCCGATCCGAGCGCATGGACGAGAAGGCCGCTACCCGGCGGTGCAGATGCAGCGCCGCGTACCAGCGCGGTCACTCGATGTCCCTGCGCGACGAGGCGACGCGCCAGCGCATGGCCGACGAAGCCTGAGGCCCCCGTCAGCAGGACATGAAGACCCTGCGCCATGGCGTCAGACAGGCTTCGTGACGAGGACGGAAATGCCGTTGGGATTGGCGTCGTTGACCTGCCACTCCCTGGCCCCGAGATCGCGCAGCCAACCCTCGACCTCGTCCTGCGTATGCTGCCAGGCGTTGTGGGGGTGGTACCAGTCGAAATTGACCATGTTGTTGGTCTCGTAGTCGAAGGCCTCGTTCCAGAAGCACTTCAGGAAATTGTAGTAGATCAGCCGCTGGACATCATGCGTGCCGGCGGGAATGCCGAGCACCGGAATGGGCTTCTCCAGCGTGATCTTGGCGTTGAGGCGCGAGAGCTCACGGCCAAGCTCCGTGATCCCCTCGCAGGCCGCGTAGCACTCGTCCGGTGACAGCGGCATGAAATTCTTGCGGATATGCTCGTCGGCGAACACGCGCGAGGCGCCCATTTTCTTGTAGACGTAGAAAAAGAACTGCCCGCCCGGCTGGAGCTTGCGGTAGAGCGCCTCCACCGCCAGCCTTGTGTCGGGCGTGTGGTGCAGCACGCCGTCGGCGATGATGAAGTCGAAATAATCGTCCGGGAAAGGCGCTTCCATCAGATCGGCCTGCACCACGGTGCAGTTCGGCAGGTCGCGCGTATTGCCGAAGGTGGTCATCGCCGCTGCGGAGATGTCGAGCGCGAACACCTCGCCCGCGGTCTGCTCCGCCATGAAGCGCGCATTGAAGCCGGAGCCCGGCCCGCATTCCAGGATGCGCTTGCGCTTGGCGTGGAAAGCCTTGAGTTCCTCCAGGCTGCCCAGGTTGAACTTCTTCATGAACCAGCCGTAGAGAAACTCCTGATGCTGCGGCTCGAGGCCGTAGTTCTTGAAGCGCGTCCACTTGTCCGAAAAAGTCTCGTTGGTCTTGGCCTGTTCCGAGGCCGCCGCGCGCGCCTGGGTGGCATGCAGCGTCAGACCGTGCTTCGCCGCGAAATCCGAAAGATCCTGCTGCAGGACGCCCGTCAGGAAAGACGGCACACCGTCGATGATCGGAATCCAGCGGCCGTCGGGCGCTCGCAAAACGCCTTCCAGGATGTGCTCGCCTTCTTGGCGGAATGCCTCAAGCAGAAGCCCCCCCTTCGGGTATCCAACCGGCTGGAGTTGGCTGACGATCGACGAACGCAAGGCTGGTCCCTCTTGGCTTCAGTAGACGTAGGTCGCGGTTGTCCTAGACGATGATCCTCGAAAGGGAAATCAGCTTTTCCGTTCTCCTGACGGCCCTTTCGCCGTGGAACCGCCATGCGGCCCTTTTTTCACCGCGCGGCAGCGCCTTTGGGTGCGTCAGGTCAGCAGCCTGCGATAGGCCTGCGCCTGCAGCGAGATGATTCGGCTGGCGGAATGGAAGTCGGCAATCCAGGACGCACCGCGCGCGCCCAGCCCGGCCGCGTCCTTCGCATCGGCCGCAACTTGTCTCAGCCCGGCCGCGATCTGCTCGTGCGAGTTCGCAACGATCAGCGGCGGCGCCTTGCCGAAAAACCGTTCGGCTGCCGGCACGTCGAGTGCATTCAGCACGCGCCGGCCGAGCGCAAGAGCCTCGAAGGTGACGCCGCCGAAGGCGGGGAGAGCGAACTGATCAATAACAAGGTGGCTCGTCAGATAGTGGCGCCACAGTTCCGGCTTCTGCATAGGCTCGACCCAGCGCAGTCGGGACGCGAGACCGAGTTCGGCAGCGAGAGCTTCCGTCGCGGCTATGTCGCGCCCCCAGCGCACCGCAACGATCTCGAAATTGCCCCCCTCCTCCGCCAGCAAGGCCGCAGCGCGCAGGAAACGGTCATTGCCTTTGGATAGATTGGGATCGCCGTCCAGCCAATCCTGCCGCGCCGGTGCGAAGAAGCGCAACATCTCCTCCGGAGGGCGCAGATCGCCATGGATCACGGCGAAATCTCGCAGCCTCTGATCATCGAAAGCGTGCGGCAGCGGCACGATCCGCGTGCTTTCAATGCCGAGACGGTCGGCGGCTGCGAGGCAGTCCAGATTTGTCACCAGAACCTGATCAGCCATGCCGAAACACAGCGCCGTCGCGCGCCCGGTCGGATTTTTCTCGAAAGGCAAGCTGCGCAGCGTGCCGTGCTCGTAGGCAGCATAGCGCCGGCCGGCGAGCAACGGCCATAACCCATCGAGCGCATAACCCTGGATCACGTCGTAGCGCGCGAGCAAGGGCGCGAGATGTCTGAAGCGCTCCCAGTAGTAGTCCAAATCGCCCCGCTCAGCGGGGAATGCCGCCACGCCGCGGCGTTCGCCCCACATCCGCGTCAAATCGGCAAAGTCGAGCCCACCCGCTGCTCGCGCCTGCCGCTCCGGCTCGTCGGCATTTCGGCCGAGGCGCTGCTCGAGCTTCTTGCGCTCATAGGCGAGCTTCCAACCAATCTTGTGCCGAAACAGCTCGGTCCGCGCTCGAAATGATCGCGAGCAGCGCACGAAGCGCTGATGATCGAGCTTGCGCCAGAGGCGGTCCGCCTCCGCCGAGCCTTCAATCTCGGCTGCGAGATAGCGGCAGCAATCAGCGATTGGACCGGAGGCGAACCAGCGGGGCCGCTGGTAGCCATTCAAGTCGACGCTGTGCCAGTCCGGGAAGGAGGGATCGGCGGGCGCCGTCTCGAAGCTTGCCTCCTCCCATTCAGGAGTCGCCATGATGTGGTAGTAGTCGAAGGACAGCACATCGGCTGCGATGCCATGGGCGCGCTGAATTCGTGCGTTGTTGAAGGCATTGTTGGCGATGTTGCCGATGTGCAGAACGCGGAGCGGCCGGCCAAGCCGTGCTTGCCGCTCCGCCAGCCAGTCCAGCGCATTCTCCCGGACCTCGCCGCCGATCATATGCGGTGGCGCGGGTCGAGCGGCTGGCCGACATCGCCGCCATAAACCCCGAAGCTCTCGCACCAGGCGTCGAAGGACAGCAGCGACCAGATGAGCGGCAGTCGATTCTGGGCACCGCTCATATGGGATTCGATCGCCTGCGCGACAAAGGCCGGGTCGAAGACGCCGCGCGCCGCGATCCGATCTGGCGACAGCACCTTGCGCACGAAGGGTTGCAACGCACCGCGATACCAGGAGGCGTCGGGAGGGCCGAAACCCATCTTCGGCTTGTCGGCGATCTGCGGCGGCACCCAGCCGCGGATCGCATCGCGGAAAGCGATCTTGCCTGTCTGTCCGTCGGTGAGCAGGTCCCAATCATAGGTCAGCGCGGTATCGATCACCTCGTTGTCGAGGAGTGGCACACGCGTCTCCAGCCCATGCGCCATCGACAACTTGTCCTCGACCATCAGCAGGCCGGCCAGATAAGTCTTGGCGTCGATGTAGAGCAGCCTGTCCCAGATATGATCTGATGGGCAAGCCTCCAGGATGCTCCGCATCTCGAGCTCAAGCGAATAGCCATCGGCCGCCGCGCGAAACTCGGGTCTCAGCGCCTGCTCGATCTCGTGATTGCCAACGGGGTAGCTGTAGATTGCCTGCATCCGAAGGAACGCGTCGGCGCCAGCGTCCGAGACCTGCCCGTGGTTTCGCCCGAGCAGTCGGTCGAGCCAGGATCGCGCAGACGCGCCTTCCCGCGGGAAGGGGCGTCGGATGTATTCGTAGCGCGAGACGTAGCCCCCCAGAATCTCGTCGCCGCCGCAGCCGGAAAGGACGACCTTACTGTCGGCCGCAACCCTCTCGGCGATCAGGTAATTCACATAGGCCATGCCCATACGCGGTTCTTCCAACGCCGAGACTGTGCGATGGAGCGAGGTGGTCAGTGCGAGCTGTGGCAGTTCGAGCTCGACGTGCTCGATTCCAAGATCGGCCGCGACCAGCCGTGAGAATTCGCGCTCATCGACGATTTTGTCGTCGCCGACCTGGTCGAGGTTGAAGATGCAGGAATAGGCCCGCACGCCAGGATCCTCGCGATGGGCTCCAGCTACGATCGAGCTCGAATCGATACCCCCGGAGAGATACCCCATCACCGGCACATCCGCCGCAAGCTGGCGCCGGATAGCGCCCTGCAGCACCTCGTGCAACTCCGCCGCCGCATCGGTCCGCCGCATCTTGCGACGGTTGAAGGTGATGTCCCAATACTGCCGGCTGCGCCGTCCGGCGGGCTCGTCGATAAAGATATGGCCAGCCTCAAGCAGCCTGATGCCTTTGAACAGCGAGCGCCCCCGCCAAACGTTCTGCTGAAGGAAGTACGCGTAGACAGACTGATGGTCGGGCGCGACCGGCACTAGGCCTGAAGCGTGGATGCCGCGGATCTCGGAACTGAAGACGACAGTGCCGTCGGCGAGCTCGGCCAGATAGAGCGGTTTGATGCCGAGCCGGTCGCGACCCAGCATCAGCCGGCGCTGGCGCGTGTCCCAGACGGCGAAGGCGAACATGCCGTTCAGCCGCTCGGCAAGCTGCTCACCCCACTCTTCATAGCCGTGCACCAGAACCTCGGTGTCGGAATGGTCGCTGGCGAAGCGGTGGCCGTTCGCCTCAAGCTCCTTGCGCAGCTGAACGTGGTTGTAGATCTCGCCGTTGAAGATGACGTGGACCGTGCCGTCCTCGTTCGCCATCGGCTGGTGGCCACCGGCGATGTCGACGATCGAGAGCCGGCGAAATCCAAGCTCGACATCGGGGCTGGACCAGAAGCCGGCATCGTCAGGCCCACGGTGGACGATGGCGTCGGCCATGCCGACAATGCGCTGGGAGGCGTCCCCAAGCCTGCCGCGGTGGAGAATTCCGAGGATACCGCACATGGATTGATGCCTGCCGTCAGATTTCGGAATTGGCTTTGAACGGAAGCGCTGCGAAGCTTCGGTCGACCAGGGCAGCTCTTTCGTCGTGCGACAGACGCCGTCCGTTGACCAAGGCATCGACGATCCACAAGGGCGCGCCCCCTGTCTGGACGACGATTCCGGAAGGAAGGTTCAACATGATCCGTCCGGGGTGCCGCTTGACGTCCCGGAACGAGTAATTGTCAAAGCGGTGGGCCTTCAAGATCACCCAGCGCTGACCATCGAGAAAGCTGAAGGCGCCAGGGTAAGGCGGCACCTGCGCCCGGACGAAATTGTAGATATCCTCATCCGACATCGAAAAATCGATCAGGCCATCCTCGGGCCCACGCTTCTCGTAATGGCGGGCGAATTCCATCGCTTGCTGATACCCTGCCTTGCCAGCGGCGAGCCAGCCGACGGCCTGGGCGATAAGCTCCGCTCCGACGTGCATGACCTTCTCGTAGAGGAGCTTCACGTCGTCATAGGGGGTAATTTCGACGGGCCTCTGGGCCAGAATCGCCCCGTCATCCGCTCTCGGCGTGATCCTAAAAACATAAACCTCGATATCTCTGCGCCCCAGCAGGACGTTCCATACCAACGGCGCCCGGCCGAGCCCGATCGGCGGATGTCCCGCATGGATGCCCATCCCACCGAGTCTCGCCCGCGCAATAACGTGTTCCGAAATCAATCGATTCCAGCCGTTGACGACCAGAATATCGAAATCGATATGCTCTACGTTCTCAACGCGTAGCGTATAGTCAGGGAGTGTAATGCACGGCACATCATTGCGCTCGCACCACGGCCTGACATCGGCATAGCCGGAAATGGCATATTTCTCACCCAGAGCTGGCGGAAGTGTTACCACTGCCGCGACACTGACACCCATTCGCGCCAGCTGCTCGAGGCCATAGAGGCCGTTCTCTGCACAGGTGATGTAGAGAATGCCTGGCTTCACGGACTCAGACATTCCCAAGGCCATGGAAATAGGGCCCCTTCAGCAGAAGGTCCTTTTCGAACCACCAGTCCGGATGAAACAGAACCTGGAAACGGTCATGTTTATCGTAGTGTTCCGTCGGGTCGCCTTCCCGCCAGAATCCATTTGAATCGGACAGATACTTCATTTCCTTGAAGTACCTTTTCTCCAGCGCGTATCTTTCAAAACCTGCTTCAAGCGGATCATAGACGTCGTGATAATTCGGCGTCGCGTGCACCACCTGGCTGATATCCCGGTGCTCAGAAGCCGTCACGATTTTACGGCCGACCACACTCTCCAGCAGTGATTTTTCTCTCATCAGCAATTCAGGAGGATGAATGCTCAACGCTCGCCCGACTGACATCGCCTCAAAGTGCAAGCCGATTTCATGTCCCATCGACAGAAGACTCTCGATCAACCGATAAACATATGGAGCAAAGCAATTATACTCGTGTGCATGCACACGAAATAAGAAAGTTGCGGTCACCCCAAGATCATATTCTACTTTGGCCATTTCGAGAACGCCATTGAGCGTATAATCCACGTCGTGCCGGACGATAAAAGTTCGATCGGCCTCCGGATCAAATTTCTCGAAAGACGATACTTTATAACCGCGCGCGATCGCTTCCGCCAATATATGGCGAAAATACATGAATGTGAATTGATGCGGGACTTTACCCATTAGACCGAGCCTTCTGACAAAATTAAGATGAGATCGATTCGCATGAAATCAAATTAAGTTATGAATACGAATTACTATAAAAAATGGAAAGCATCTGGGCAATCTTCAGCGGGTCATGCCAACGCTCGACATACTTCCGCGACTTCATTCCAAGATCGACAAGCGTCTGCGGATTGGAAATATACGGCAACAAATCTCTCTCGATGGAATCGGGGCTAATCTTGATGACAGGCAGATCGTCCCACATCTCATGTGGAACAAAAGCCTTGTCCTCTTCACGGATGTAGACCGCCACAGGCTTCCCCATGGCCATCAATTCCACGGCAAAGCCTCCATACCAACCGTAGAGGATCTGATCGATCGCGATATCCGCCGATTTATAGAGCTCCATGGCTTCGGCATGCGTCTTTCCCTGGACGAGAATCAGATCGAAATCGACTTTCTCTCGAATCTTTTCCAGAGCCGCCAATATAATTGCCGTTCCCTTTGTGTTCGGATCGCTCGGAGCATGAACGATCCGCAATTTCCGGGTGGCAACAGGCGGATAAACTTCAGTTTTGGAGATATCTACATTTGCGTACGGAAGAAAAATTCCATTGTCGATATAGTGGCCGAGCTCAGGATTTAGAAAAAATACTTTATCCATCAAAGGAAGCAACGTTTCGATCATACTTCTTCGGTTGGCATCGTAGGTCTTGAGACAGTTAGCGAAAGCGCCACAGCGCCCTTCATGGCAAGGCGTCCAGCGGTTTCGTCTATCTGATTCCTTTGCCAGGCGCGCGTCGCATCCCTGAAGCGTCATGAACACACGCTTTCCGAGTCGCTTGGCGATCCGGACATCGCGCAACGCGACCTGATCCTCTTGCTGCGAGCGGCCGAAGGCGAAGCCATAGTCATCCCACAACATGTAGCTGCGGCCGAAATAGTAGTGGATCACGTCATAGCGAAACGGAGCCGTCAAAGCGAAGGCGCGACGCCTCGAACGATTGGAGAGCGTGTTTTTCCCATACTCACTCAACGTCTTGTCGGCGGGATAGCCGATCCAGGTCCCGTAGTTCTGAACGACATCGCTGTGATGCCCGAGCGAACGCTCTGCCCTCGACAAGGTCCAGGCCTGATTGCCGACATTTACCGGGCCGTGAAGTATGCGCATCAAACGGTCATCCTGGACTGCGATTGCAACGAAGAAAATTCCGCAAGCTCAGCAGCCATATTGCTCGCACCAGCGAGCCGTGATGAAGGGCGTGAACCGCCGGGCATATTCGGTAAACCGGCGATCCTTGGTGATGATTGCCGCGTTCTGGAGCAGGGCCCACATCGGCCAGCCATAGCCTTCCGGCATGTTCTCGATATAGGAGGCGAACCAGAGCCCGCCATCCTCCTTGAGATAACCCTCGAGGTTCATCGCAAGTCCGCCGAAGTAGGCAGTCGACTGGCGCAGCATCTCGCTGTCGCCGAGCAGACGCGCCGCATTGTAGAGGGCGATCGCAACCCCGAGCTCGCCGTCCAGCACCCGGACATTCGGCATGGGTGGCGCGGCGTAGACATACTCCGCCGGCAGCCTGAAGCCGTCGATCGTGTACTCCGCTCCGCCCTTGCTCATCGGCGTCGTGATGAAGCGGGTCGCCGCCTGCGCCATCGCCCGGTACTTGTCGTCGCCGGTGATCTTGAACATCAGAGCCGCCAACTCGACGACCTGGCTGTTCGCATAGGGCGAATACCAGGGCGGCGTCAGCTTGATGCCCCAGTTCATCGTCCAGTCGAACTGGTATGGCCAGGAGATGCGGCCGTCGCCGAGATCGACCTTGGCTTTCTCGATGTAATTGTCGAAGAAATGCGCCACGGCTGCGATCGCCGCCTTGCGGATTTCCTCGCCCACCTGCGGCTTCAACGCGGCGAACAACAGGGCCCGGGCGGTGGAGGTCGCGTAAAGCGGATGCACGCCGCCGCTCATGCCGCCCGCCAGGCTGGTTCCATAGGTCGCCGCGTCGAGCAGGGTCGCCGTGTCGCGCTCCATCTGCTTCGGGTCGACATTGACCGTCTGCTCGTAGAGCCTGACGCCATCGTAGTCGACAGAGGAGAAATTCCGGAAGCGGTCCTCGTCCTTGGCGACGATCAGTTCCCGCGTCGCCGGCTCGGTCTCGCCGATCAGAGTCTCAAGCAGCATGTATCCGGGCGGGAAACCGGGCTTTTGCGCCTTAACGAACAAGGTGCCGACGTCGAAGTCGTAGAGGACGTCGTCGAGAAGCGTGATTACGTCGCCCACATAGATGCCGAGCAGGCCGCCCTTGTTCGGGATGAAGCTCTGCCAGATCAGGCGGTCGCGGCCATTCTCGCTAGCCGGAACCCACATCAGCTCGGGTTGCGCCGTCGATAACATGTTGCCGAGATAGCGAACCGTCAGCCCCTTGCGCAGCGCGAAATAGGGCCTCAGCGCCGCGGCGTTAGGACGGACCACGACTGCCGGTATATCGATATAGGGCGCGAGCACGCGTTGCGGCCCGGTGGCGGAGGGAAGTCGCAGCGCATGTCCGGTATCGGGGCTTTGGTGCTTCGCGAGAGCGCCGGACTTGCCGTGACCGGCAGCTGCCGTCGTGGCCGTCGTCGTCTGACCCTGCGATCCCACGCCGGCGGCCTCGCGCCGTGACAGGCATGCGGCCACGGTGGCGGCAAGCACCAGGCACAGCACGGCCAGTATGAGGAGCCAGAACCGGCGGTTTCTTCGCATCACGCGCTCCGTTTCCCGCTGCCCAATGCGTCATAGACGGCTACGAGCTTGTCCCATTCCCGCTCGGGATCGAGCGCTGTCAACGCCGGGCCGGTGGCATGCCGCAACGCGGCGGCCAGACCGGGATCGTCGATCAGCCTGTTGATGGCTGCCGCTATCGAGGCGGGATCGTAAGGATCGAAGCTGAGTCCCACGCCGTAGGCTTCGACCAGTCGCCGTGCTTCCGGATGCGCCGCAACCAGAACCGGCAGTCCCGAGGCCATGTACTCGAAGATCTTGTTCGGCAGGGCGAAGGTAAAGTTCCGGCACAGGTTGGGCAGCGTCCAGATACCAGCATCGGCGCCCCTCGCGGCGGCGACGACATCGCGCGACAGCACGGGCGGCAAGAGGATCAGCCGGTCGCCGGCGCCGACGCGTTCCGCGATGGCGCGGTAGCCTTCGCCGAATTGATCGAGCGAGGGACCGCGGATGACCAAGACGCAGCGCGGCGCAAAGGCGAGCGCCTCGATGATCGGCTCGATCAGCCGCGTCGGACCTGTGCCACCCTGCCAAAGCAGCACGAACTGTCCTTCCGGCAATCCCAGTTGCTGCCTGAGCGGTTGATAGGACCGCTCGGCATCCGATGGGACCGTCGGGATGTTTCGCACGACGAGTGGTCGCTTACCGCCTCCCAACTCGTCCGCCAGCGCGTCGGCGATCGAGTCGCAGACCGTGACGACAGCCGAGGCCTCGGCGAGGCAGCGCGCTTCCAGCTTCTGCAGCCGATGCTTCCATTCGCCTCCAAAGGGAGCATAAGATGCCTGCTCTCGGTCCCAATGCACATTCTCCGACGTCCACTCGTGGAAATCGGCGATCAGGTGCGCGCCAGTGCGGCGCGCCGCAGCCAACCCCGCGAAAGCGGTGTTGAGATCATGGGCGTGATAGGCGAACGGCCGATATTCTAGCGCACGCTCGTAAAGTTCATGCGCCATGAAGCCGGGAAACTCGTTGGCGAAGCTCGCCGCGGTCCAGGGCAAGATGTCAAAGCGTATGCCGGGACCCCAGTCGAGGCCGCACTCCGCCAACTCCCCCTTGCCCAGATCCGGGCAGAGCACGGTCACGGCATAACCTCCGCCGACAAGCGCGCGAGCCTCGCGCTCGACCCGTGGATCGATACGAAGATCCGAGACCACGAGCATCACGACCTCGCGTCCCTGCGCCCGTGCTCCCACACCCGGACCGATGCGCCAACACATGACGGCTTCCATGGGCAGGGATGGCAAACGTCCGCGGCTCAAAGCCCTCGCCAGCCGCATGCCGGGCCACGAGCCCGCCTGGCGCCGTAAGCGGAAGTAACGGTCGATGGCTCCATGTAGCGCTGGTCTCAGGAGCGCGCGCGCCAGACCGTTGCTTCGCAGTCTGCTCAACATCCCGCGTCACTCGCCATTCGCTCAGGTGTTCCGCGCAGGCGATCGTAGATCGCCGGGATCTTCTGCCATTCCCGATCGGCGTCGAGCGAGACCAGGGCCGCTGGGATGCGCTCCCGGATGCCGGCGGCCAGAGCCGGGTCCGCGATCAGCGGATTGATCGCCGCCGCGATCGAATGCGGATCATACGGGTCGAACAGCATCCCGACCTTGTGCGCATCGACGATGCGCCGGACTTCGGGATAGTCCGCGCCGATCACCGGCAGCCCCGAGGCCATGTATTCGAAGACCTTGTTGGGCAGCGCGAAGGAAAAATTCCGGCACAGCTTCGGCAAAGACCAGATTCCGGCATCGGCGCCGCGCGCCGCGGCGACTACATCGCGCGACGGCACCGGCCCGATCAGCGTCAGCCGGTCAGCAGCGCCGATGCGCTCTGCGATGGCGCGATAGTCTGGTCCGAAAAGGTCTAGCGACGGCCCGCGGATGACGAAATGGCATTTCGGCATGAACGCGAGTGCCTCGATGATCGGTTCGATCAATCGAGTGGGGCCGGTGCCGCCCTGCCAGAGCAATACAAACTGATCCTCGGGAAGGCCGAGCTGCTGCTTGAGCGGCAGATAGGTTCTGGTCGGTTCCTGCGACAGGTGCGGGATGTTGCGCACCACCAACGCCTTGCGGCCGGCGCCAAGCTCGCTGGCCATCGCGTCGGCAATCGAATCGCAGACGGTGATGACCTCGCTGGCACGTTTCAGACACTGGCGCTCGAGCCATTGCAGCGGCCGCTTCCAAGACGGCGTGTAGGGCTTGTAGCTCATGCTCTCGGCATCCCACTTGACGTTTTCCGAGAACCATTCGTGGAAATCGCAGACCGCATAGGCGCCGGTATGGCGCGCCGCCGAGAGCCCGGCGAAGGCGGTGAACAGGTCATGCGCGTGGAAAGCGAAGGGGCGATACTCAATCGCGACGTTGAACATTTCTCGCGCGATGAAGCTGGGCCACTCCATCATGAACGAGATCGCCGTCCAGTGCACCCATCGGAAGCTGATGCCCTCGCCCCAATCGACGCCGTGCTCGGTCTCCTCGCCGGTGCGCGGATCCGGCGCGATCACCACGACGCTGTAGCCGGCGGCGACGAGCGCCCGCGCCTCGCGCTCGATACGCGGATCGATGCGCAGATTGGACGGCGTCATCATGACGATCTGCCCCCCGACCGGATTCCTGCCGATGCCGGCGCCCCGCCAGGGCAGCCACACTGCGGCAGGCGAGAGGCCGCGCTCAGCGTGGTTCAGCGGCCAAAGCTGCGCGAATGCACGTATCACCGACGAGAACGGCAGTTCCTCGCCGCCGACGCGGATCTTCAGGTCGTTGTTGAGGTAATCCTTGAAGCGCCTCGTGCTCAGTCCCAGCACCGGCCGATGCAGCCCGGCCCTTCCGCGCTGCAGGAGCCGAAAGGCGAGGTGCACCAATGGGCGCAGGGTTCGCTTGACGACCGAATCGGGGGGCATTTCAGCTTGGCTTTCTCGATCGAGCTTCTGGCGCAGCGCGAAGGTTGTTCAATTGCCGACCGGCGACGGCGTGATCGTAACGGCGCGCTGGTCTGGGACGTCATAGACGCGTTCCCAGGCAACCGGCATCGGCGCTGGCATCGGCGCAGGCAGGGCCACCTCCAGCTCGCTGACCCGCGCGCCGATATGGTCCAGCGCCGCCTGCGGCCAATCGCTGGTTTCGAGGTAAAGGCGGCCGAGGCGCGCAGCCACGGCCGGGATCGAATAATAGCGCTCGATGAAGCGCCGGCTGCGCCGGCCGAGATCCTCTAGATCGATTTCTCGGTCCAGGATCGATTTCAGCACGGAGTAGACCAGATGCGGCGGCGCATTGATGATCGGCGACTCCTCAGGCGCGATCGTCATCTCCGGCGCCCTCAGAAAGCATAGTACCGGCCGCCCCAGCGCCATCGCTTCCAGGGCAGTATAGCCGTGGAAGCCGCCGATGAATTGATCTGCGACCAGGTTGACCGATCGGAAGATGTCCAGCACCACCGTGTTGGGCACACCGGAGATCTTCACAAGCTCGACGTCATAGCCTTCGTCACGCAGGCGCTCGATCGCGGCCTCCAGATGACGGGTGCCTTTGAAATGCGAATGGTTGGGTGCGTGCGCGATGCGCAGCGGCTCGCCCTTCCTCCAAGTCAACGGCGCCGGCTGGAGATGCTCGAGATCGAGCGGCCAATAGTGCATGTTCCGGCAGCCGGGAACGTAGGTGAGCATATCGCCCATCGCGATCCTGGCAGTCACGCGATGGTCGAGCCGCGACAAAGACAAATCGAGCTGCTCGTCGTCACAGATGCAGTAAGCCTTGGGCTGGGGGCAATCAGTGCAGAAATTCACCGGCCCTAGTGCGAGCGTCCGATCACGGGTGCGCACATCCGCGCCGTAAGCATAGGTATAGATTTTAAGGCCGGCGCGGCTCAGCAGCTCGATTTCGGCCTCTTCGATCCCGAAACGCTCGGTACCTGGCAGCAGCCCGCGATCGTAGAAGAAGTGGACCGCATCATAGCGCAGCATGACATATGCGAGCACGGCGAAGCGGAAGCGGCGATGCGCACTGCTCAGGATCCGCACAAGCTTCCCCGCGACCTTGTCGGGAATGGTTAGGTTGATACTGAAGTTGCGGGTGATGTGGTAGGTCGTGAAAACGAGCGAATCCGATTTCAGGCCGATAAGCTTGTCGCAACGCGCCAGCACCGGCAGGGTGAGGATCGGTGTGGTGCCCCATAACGTCCTGATCTTACCATCGCGCTGTCGTCGTTCGCCGAGACGGCGAGCCGTTGCAACGAAGCCATCGATGCAGCTCTCGAGGACGGGACGCAGAGCGCTTTCAACTCCGCGCTTCAGCCTCCCTATCAGCAGGCGCGCCTTCACCTTGAGCACGGAGATTGTGACCCGCTTGAAGGCGCTGACGACGAAGGGCAGTTTCCACATCTGTGCGAACAAGCTCTCCGTCTTCGTTTGCCGCACGCTGTCAGGCGCCCTCACGATCATCGCCGCCCTGCGCGCCAGGCGCCTCGCCACCCTGCGGGGGAAATTTCCCGTTCCGCGGTAGAGATCGGCGAGTTGTCTCGCCAGCGCGGGAACACTGTAATTGTGCTTGACATAGGCGCGGCCCTTCCCCGCCGCGTCCACGAGTTCCCCGCGACGCGCCACCAGGCGGCGAAGAACAGCCTCGATCGTCTCGGGACTCGCCTCGATGATCGGACAATTCGGCAAATCGGCGAGGCCGACCCCCTCATGCAGATAGCAGATCACAGGCAGCCCCAACGCCATGCCTTCGATCGCCGTCAAGCCGAACGCGCCGCTTACGAGTTGGTCAACCAGCACGTCGAGATCGCGCATGGCATCCAGCACCTGCGTGCGTGGGATTCCGGAGATCATCTGCAGCTCGATCGCCATCCCGTCAGCCTGCAACCTTTCGACAGCGGCCTCGAGATACTTCGTACCCTTGAAATAGGGGTGATTTGGGAAATGCCCGACGCGCAAGGGGCCCTCCGAGCGCGCCCGAGGCTCTACTTCGTCCAGATCGGCCAAGTCGATCGCCAGATAAGAAAGGTTGCGCGAACCTGGGATGAGCGGCACGGACAGGCCGTGCGCCACCATTGCGGTCGCATATTGGCGAATTGTCGCCAGCATGCGTTCGCCACCCTGGTCGTCACAAACGCAGAACGTGCCGGGGTCGGGGCATTCGCTGCAGAAGCTCCATGGCCCTGCCGCCAACGCCTTCTTGCGCATGCGGTGATCCGCGCCATACGCGTAGGTGTAGAGCTTCTTGCCGGCGCTCTTGTAGGATTTCAGTTCATCGAGGGCTATGCCCATGCGGGCGCCATAGCCGCCGATCAGATCGATGATCCCGGCATCATTGTAGAGGTGGAAGACGTCGTAGTGCAGCAGCGCCCATCCCAGCACCAGCCTCCGGAAAGGGTGAATGAGATTGTAGCGCTCGGCGATCAGCGCCGCCTCCACCTCCTTGAAGTTGAGATCGAAGTCAGAGGTGACGTGGTAGTGTGTAAAGACGAGGGACTCGGCCTCGACGCCGAGCATCCGGTCCGCCGCGGCTGCGGTTTTCAAGCCTACGATCGGGGTCACGCCCCAGCACGAGCGGAGCCGCCCCTCGCGCTGCCGCAGCCGCGACATCTCGCGCGCATCCGCACATAATGCTTTCCAGAAATCGGGGTCCGGATCGGTGCTGTTTCTGGCGAGCAGCGGCCCCATTGCCTCGATGAAGGCGCGGATCTCGCTCGTGTTGCAGCCGCGGAGGTTTCGCGTCAGATGCCTGTAGAACGTAATGCCGAAATTTCGACAGTCGGCTCCGATCAGTTGGCTCAGCGGTGCAATCGCCTCGTGATTCTGGTGCGCGAAACGGTTCAGGTTTGCGAACGCCGCGGTGCGCTCGCAATCCGGGTCCCAGGTCGCGAAGAAGCGCGATACGCGGCCGAACATGTTCTGATCTGTCCGTTGCTGCTCAGCTCTTCAGAGCGTGGCACAATTCATCGATGACCCGGTCCTGTTTGGAGTGCCCCATGAAGGGCACGATCGGCAGAGTGATCGTCGCATCTTCGGCAATCGCGGCATTTGGAAACGCTTCAGCCGCCAAGCCGTACTTATTGCGATAATAGCCGAGCCGATGCACCGCATGGGTGCCTGGGCGCGTCTGGATGTCTGCGTTCGCCAGTGCAGCCATGATCGCGTTGCGGCGCGAGCGCCCGCCTTCCGCGAGCCGAATGACGTAGGATTGGAATGTGTGCCCTTCGACGTCACCGGCGACCGGCAGGACGAGATCGTTCAGGGCGCGAAGGTGCTCAGTGTAGTAGCGAGCGCTCTGCCTGCGATCCGCAACGAGTTTCTCGAGTTTGGCCATCTGCGCGACCCCAACCGCGGCCTGGATGTCGGAGAGCCGCAGATTGAAGCCGATGCGGTCGAAATTCGCCATCGTCCAGGGCCCGCGAGGCTCGCCGTCATCCGGCTGGCCGGTGGCGCCGTGGTTGCGCAGCGAGCGGACCGCGGCGGCAAGCGCGTCGTCATTGGTCGTGACCGCGCCGCCCTCTCCTGTCGTCACCACTTTTCGCGGATGAAAGGAGAAGCACCCGAGATCGCCCAGCGCTCCCACCGGCTCGCCCTTGTACGTCGTGGCAATGGCGCAGGCCGCATCCTCGATGATGCAGATGCCGCGCGGCGCGCAGATTTCCTTGATCTTGTCCATGGGCGCGGCGAGGCCGAAGAGATGAACTGCAATGACGGCTTTCGTACGCGGAGTGATTGCCGCTTCCAACGCCTTCGGATCGATGTTGAACGTGGCCAGATCGATATCGGCGAACACCGCCTTCGCTCCGACATACTCCGCAGCATGCGCGCTCGTGATCCAGGTGAATGCAGGGACGATCACCTCGTCCCCAGGCTTCAGATCGAGCGCCATCGTCGCGAGATGGAGTGCGGCAGTGCACGAGGTACACGCCATCGCGAAGGCAGCCTTCTGATTCGCAGCGATCTGCGCCTCGAAGCGTTCGGTCATCGGTCCCTGCGTCACCCATTTCGAGCCAAGAGCGGCGCGAATCATCTCGATCTCGGTTTCGTCGAAACTGGGTTCGGTGATGTTGATCATGGTCGCCTGCCTTGCTGTCTCAAAGAATGTCGTGGTTCAGAACGAAATCCGATCCGCCTGGCCGATAGCGTTCCACCTGTTCGGTGACGAGACGCCTGAGCTCCTCGGCGGTCTCGACGGGCAGCCGCACCTGATCGGTCCCGGCAAGCTGGTCTGGGAGTTGCGCTAAAGCGCGGTCGTAGGTCGCGGAGGTGCCGATGGCTAGGTCAATAATGCCGCGCACTACCTGCTTCGGATTGCCGGCCAGCTCCTCATAGGGCACGCGCACGATGCGCGCCGCGCTCGCCTTGGCCAGACTGGCTTCCATCCCCGTCCCGATCGAGACCGCCTGCGCCGCCACTTGCGCCAGCGGAGGCAATGTGACGATTGCGGCATAGTCGACGGGGCGCACCGACCACCATTTTGCGGCGTCGGCGAAGAGATCGAGCCGCTGCAGCCAGATCGACTGCGCGACATAGAACGGGTCTCGCTCGCACACAACCAGAACCCAGCCGGGAAAAGCCTCGGCCAACACGTCCGCGTTGAGGGTGAACCAGCTGTTGTTCTTCAGTGCCAGCGGAAGACCGGCCGCACGCTCCATGGCGGCGAGGCTGCGTCGCAACCCCAAAGCATCGAAGCGCCGCCGCTCCGTTTCGCCCAGCGCATGTGTCGACTGGCCGAGATCGAACCAGCGCGACCAGAAATAGCCGAACTCACTCGGCTCGGCCCAGCCATCCGTCACCCCTCGCTTGGAGCGGTAGGACGAACCCGATCCTGCGCCAGGAAGCGATAGTGCGTCCTGGATCAACATTCCCAGGGCGGGCGCCTGCCAGAATCGGGCAACGAAGTTCGTCGCCACACCGAACTGGCCCGACGATGCCAACAGCTGACTCAGCACGGTCGTCCCGCTCCGGGGCGGGCCGAGGATGAAAACAGGCGGCGTCCGAGGCACGACGCAATCGGCTTCGAGAGTGCCCTGGATGGGCGCGACGAGCTTGTTCAGTAGCGCCAACCGTTCCTCGGAGCGCAGGCTCTTGCCGTGCCGGCTGGTAAGCCCGGCCAATTGCGGCAGCTCGTCCATGCCGGGCTCCGTCGTCAACGCAGGATCTCCGTCGCCGCCTGCATGACCGCCTCGGCCGCGTCGTCGTCGAGGGCGGGATATAACGGCAGCGACAAGGTTTCATCGAAAAGGCGCTGAGCGATGGGAAATTGCCGCGTCGTCGGCCGGATATGATGCAGCATGACCGCGACCGGACGTCTGACAGCGATGCCCCTCTTTTCGAACTCCGCGATCACGTCGGCCAGCCTACTGGCACCGTCCTTCAAGCGGACAATGTAGCGGAACGGGGCCACCGTTTCGTCGCGGAGCGGAATGTCGATGTTGCGCAAAGACGAAAAGCGGCGATCATAAGCGTCGGCGAGATGCCTCCGTCTATCCAGAAGACCAGCAACCTGTCGCAGTTGCGACAGAACGAGAGCAGCCTGTAGGTCGGACATCGGATATAGGTTGAGCTTGTAGGAGGAGCCTGCCAGGCGCTTCATCGATCGGATCGTCTCGGCGTCCGCAATCGAGCGGCACAAAATGGCGCCACCTTCTCCGCCGGACAGCATCTTAGTCGCCTCGAAGGAAGTGATCGCGAGATCGACGCCACTTCCCGCGGCCTCAGGCGACGAGGGCCAATATTGCGCCCAGTCGACGATAAATTTCGACGTATCACCGTAGCGGCTCATGTCGAGTCGGTGGCCAAACAACCACGGCAGAATGACGACATCGATCTTGGCGCCGGATGATGTCGCGACGTCAGCGGGGTCGATGCCATATACCTCGTCACAATCCATCAGGATCGGCTCGGCTCCCAACGTTTCGACGACGCCGAGAACTTCGGGACAGACATAGGTCGGAAGTGCGACCTTGGAGCCGGGCTTGATACCTCGGATACCAAGCACGAGCAGGAGAGCCTGGCAGCCCGAGCCGACGACGACTGCATCGGCGAAGCCACAATGCTTCGCGAGCTCCTTCTCGAGCGTCGCCGCCGCCTGCCCCTCGGCCAGCATTCCGCTGTCGAGCACATGTTGCAATGCATGCAGATCGTGCGCTGTCAGTTGAGGCCGACTATGCGGGATCATCGAGCCGGCCGTAGGGATAGGCGTAGAAAAACGGGAAAAGTTCCGCGAGTTCATGTTTGCGTCGCCGGAAGAGATCCACGCCCGCAGCCGACGCCCGGATAAGGTAGGTGTACGTCCGATCCTCGGCTCCGAATCCGGCCTTGAAGTGGTGCAACGAGGTCTGCGTCAGACCGGTACCGCCCCAGTTCCAGACCCTCTCCCCTTGCCGGACAGCCTCGCGCATCCCCGACAGGATCAAAAAGGAAAGCGGCTGCCGCGGGCGGTCCTCGACCCGGATCGCCGGAGTCACATATTCGACCGTGCCGTTGAAGCTGAGTGTCAGCATGGCCGCCACCGGGCGATCTCGATCCATCGCGACAGCAAGGCGTCGCATGCCCGCTGGTATCGTCTCGCGCAGGGCGCTGAAATGCTGCCTTGGCTTGGAGCGACCGCCGAGCGCCGCGATGTTCTGCGCATGGGTATCGGCAAGGAAATCCCAGGCCCATTCCTCGTCTGTCAGTTGTTCGATGAAGCCCTGTTTCATACCCTTGCGAACGAGGTTCCGGGTCTTCTGGCCGAACAGCGCCAGAAGCCGGTCATCCAACCCGGCGCCGTCGTTCGGCAACGTTGTCATCTGGCCGATCCGGGCTTCTGTCAGGTCCGGACGATAGGCCCGCTCATAGACGCGGAGCGCACCGTTCTCGGCCGGCAGCAGCACAAGCGTCGACGACAATGCGCCGATGCGCTCGACTTCTTTGGCCAGCGCTTCCGCCAGCACGGTTCGAATAGCGTCTGCCTCCGGATCAGCCCGATCGAGAAGAGCGGATCCGTGTGACCCCCACCAAGGTAGGCTGTTCACGACGGCCCCGAGGCCGACCGCAGTCGAGATCGCAAAAGGGAGTGCGCCGACGAGCTGGCCGTCGCGACTGGCCAGGAGAATCTGGATGTCGGCAGCGGTCGTTCGCTGCAGGAATGCGAGAAATTCCGGTGTGCCGTAGATGAGGTTGCCGGGATCGCTCGCCAGCAGCGCGCGATACGCAGCCGAATCCAACCCGAACTCCAGAGACCGGATGGAAACCGTGATCACGCCCCGAGCCTCGCGACAAGCGGGGCCAGTATTGCATCGAGATGACGCTCGAGTTCGGCGTCCGAGGCAGCGGGAGGGCTTGAGCCGTCGATCCGGACATCCGGATGCTCCGGCGCTTCATAAGGGCTGGACACGCCGGTGAAATTTGGAATCTCTCCTCGAAGGGCGCGGGCATAGAGGCCTTTGGCATCTCGCCGCTGGCACTCTTCGAGCGGCGTGTCGACGAAGACCTCGATAAACTCGTCCGACTGGAACAGCCCGCGCACCATGTCTCGCTCGGCCCTGAAGGGCGATATGAACGAGCACAGCACAATCAGACCGGCTTCGGTCATCAGCTTGGCCACCTCGCCGGCACGCCGGATGTTCTCGACCCTGTCCGCGCTGGTGAAACCGAGGTCCCCATTCAGGCCCAGTCTCAGATTGTCGCCATCGAGCAGCATCGTATGCCGGCCCAGCTCGTGAAGCCGCTTCTCAAGCCCTTTCGCGAGCGTGGATTTGCCCGAGCCCGACAGGCCGGTGAACCAGACGCAGACGGGCTGCTGCGATTTGAGCGCTGCGCGCGCCTGCTTTTCGACGAGCGTTCGTTCGGGCGTGATGTTGAGCGCTCTTCGCAACGCATGGCGGATCATGCCTGCAGCGACCAGCTCATTGCTGAAGCGGTCAACCAGGATGAAGGCACCGCCGCGGCGGTTCTCAACATAGGGATCGAACGCCACGGCGCTCGCCAGCGACAAGTTCGCGACCCCGATTTCGTTCAGCGCTAACGTGTCGGCGGCCAGCTCTTCCTGCGTGTCGACGTTGAGCTTGTGCTTGAGCGAGGTCACTGATGCAGGAACCCAGCGAGGGCCGATCCGCATAAGGTAACCCCGTCCGGGGAGCAGCGGCTCACTCGACATCCAGATCAGGTTCGCCGAGAACTGATTGGCGACGGTGGGCGGCTTCGTGGCTGCCGTGAGCAGGTCTCCCCGTGACAGGTCGATTTCGTCCGAAAGGACGATGGTGACCGCCTCTCCGGCATTCGCCTCTGTCTGATCCGCATCGGGACCAATGATCCGCTCGATCCTCGTCGCGCCCCCCGAAATTGCCGAGATCACTGTCTCGCCGACGCTCACCGCACCGGAGCTGACCGTTCCCGAATAGCCGCGGAAGTTGGCGTCCCGGCGGTTGACCCACTGCACGGGAAACCGGAACGGCTCGTCGACAGCGTCGCGCGCGACCGAGACGGTTTCCAGATGACCGAGCAGCGTCGGACCGCAATACCAGGGCATGGATGGGGACCGGGCGCTGACATTGTCCCCGAAGCGCGCGGAGACTGGAATCGCCGTAACCGAGCCCAGTCCGAGCTTAGCCGAAAGACACTCGAAATCGCCGACGATTCTGGCGAAAGAGCCTTCGTCGAAATCGACCAGATCGATCTTGTTGACGGCCAGCACATAGTGCCGGATGCCGAGCAGCGAACAGATCGTCGCATGTCGGCAGGTCTGGACTAGCAGGCCTTTGCGGGCGTCGACGAGCAGGATCGCCAGGTCCGCGCTGGATGCGCCGGTCGCCATGTTGCGCGTGTATTGCTCGTGGCCGGGCGTGGCGGCGACGATGAAGCTGCGCCTCGGAGTGGCAAAGTAGCGATAGGCGACGTCGATCGTGATACCCTGCTCGCGCTCGGCTTCGAGACCATCGACGAGCAATGCGAGGTCAGTCTCCGCCCCGGTCGTGCCGTGACGCCGCGAATCCCGCTCCAAGGCTGCCAGCTGGTCGTCAAGGATCTGGCCGGCCTCCAGCAGGAGCCGCCCAATCAGCGTCGATTTGCCGTCGTCGACCGACCCGCAGGTCAAGAAGCGCAGCAGCGAAGGGCTCTCCGGGCGCATCAGAAATAGCCCTCGCGCTTCTTCTTCTCCATCGATGCGGCCTCGTCGCTGTCGATCAGACGACCCTGCCGCTCCGAGGTCGTGGACGCCCTCATCTCGGCGATGATCGCATCGAGATCGGCGGCGGAGCTGTCGATCGCCCCGCTCAACGGATAGCAACCGAGTGTCCGGAAACGGACCATCCGCATCTCCGCGCTCTCGCCCGCTTCCAGCGGCAGCCTGTCGTCGTCCACCATGATCCAGGTGCCGGAGCGGCGCACGACCGGACGCGGCTTAGCGAAATACAACGGCACGACCGGGATGCTCTCGGCTTTGATGTAGGTCCAGATGTCGAGCTCGGTCCAATCCGACAGCGGAAAGGCCCGAACGCTTTCCCCCTGACGGATCCTTGTATTGTAGAGATTCCAGAGCTCCGGGCGCTGATTTCGAGGGTCCCAGACGTGCCCGGCCGAGCGGAACGACAGCACTCGCTCCTTCGCGCGGCTCTTCTCCTCGTCACGGCGGGCGCCTCCGAAGGCGGCGTCGAAGCCATATTCGTCGAGCGCCTGCTTTAGAGCTTCGGTCTTCATCACCTGGGTGTGCAAGGCAGAGCCGGAAGCGATCGGGCCGATGTCGCGCCGAATTCCTTCGGGGTTGATGTGGACGATCAGATCGAGACGATGGCGCTCAGCCACCGCGTCACGGAACGCAATCATCTCCCGGAACTTCCAGCGCGTATCGACATGGAGAAGCTTGAACGGCAGCGGCCCTGGCCGGAACGCCTTTAGCGCCAGATGGAGCAGTACCGAGGAGTCCTTGCCGATCGAATACAGCATCACGACGTTGCTGAACTCGGCGACGACCTCGCGCAGGATCTCGATGGAATTCGCTTCGAGCGCTCGCAGATGCGCAGTTTTCACGAAAGGAGCTTTCTCATCAGGCGCCGCGCCAGACCAACCGGCCTGCCGTGACGCTCGCCATATCCGCCGTTTTGGGCGCTGGATATCCGCCCGCGAGTGGCGAATCCCGGCGCGATCATGCCAGCCGTCGGAGCAACTTCTTTCCCCGCGTCCCGCTGGGAGAACCAAGTCAGCGCATCGCCTAGGTTCATCGCGGCAAAGCCGTCGCGCTCCACGAGGCGATGCGCCGCCTCGTGCATGGCGGCCGCCCTCTCGTGATTGGCAGGGTGGAGATTGAGCACGATGATACCCGGTACGCCGCTGTCCAGAATGCGCTGGGCCAGGGCCTGCACCGCATCGAGGGCCTGCTCGTCGGTCCATTCGTGAACGAAGAACACGCCGTCGCCGAACGCCGTCAGCAGGCTCCAATGGGGGGTGAGCGCGCCGTCGAGTGCCAGCCGGGCCGGCAGGAGCGAGCCGTTCAGGACGCGGCCGTCGAACCCCGGCAGATTGCTCGACGCTACGATGCCCTCCGCGATCCACGGGCCGGCATGGCCCCAGTAGCCGTCGTTGAGGAAGCCATGATTGCGGACCAGCTTCGGACGGTGGCCCGTCAGATCCGAAAACCAAGCGCATTGTTCGCGCAGTCGATCAGCATACGCGCCCGGAGTGTCCAAAGCATCCGGGTGGAGCTCCCATTCCACCGCGCCATTCCGTGAATACTCGGCAAGCGATGTCCGGTCGTGCTTGGTAAGCGGGTGCAGAAAATACGTAATGGGAAGGGCACCGAGCTTACGGCCTTGTTCGCGGTAATCGTACAGCGGAGCCTGATCGTCATCGCCGGTGACGATCAGGGCCCCCGGCGCGCCGAAAGGCAGCACGTCACCGACCTTAATACCGCCGAAACGGCACAAGGCATCGCGCAACGTCCACATCCACCAGTCGGCTTGGCGGTCATTCGAGCGGTCCGGGTCGAGTTGACCTTCGAAAAGATAGGTCGGCCGCTCGCCGGCTATGCCCCACTGCTCTTCAGCAGGCCGATTGGCGGCAGCCGCCTGCGCGCCTTGGCGGATCAGCATAAGGTCGCGGTGCAGGTCGGTTCCGACGAGCAGAATGCCGGCCTTGCCCAGCGGCAACCAGACCCAGGTTGCTTCACCGCCAGGCGCAGAGACGACCGTGTGCCCGCGAGCGGCCGCGATTGTCTCGATCGCATGGAACGAACGCAGACGGCGCCAAGCTGCGCTCTGCTCAGCCGAGGCTGCGGTGCAAATCGTTTCCCGCTCTGCAGACAAAAGCGAGAAACTCACGTCGTCGAGAAAATCTTGCGCACGCGAGGGGCGTAGCAGGATCACGGGCTTTCCTGAGTCCGCGGCCTGCCGGGCGACAACCCAGGAACCGTCTATCGCCGCGTCGGCGACGACAACCGACGCCTCGTTCAGATCCGCGGACGCACCCGTCACTCCAAACAAGCGCAACTGGTGGACGAGGCTGTCGACCGACCACGCAGGAGCTTGCTGCTTTGCCGAACTCGTCGAAGCTCCCAGTGAGCGCATCGTCGAAGGCGCTGCTTCGGCGGCGCTGACCGCGCGGTCGGAATCAAGGAAGAGACTGCCCTGTATAATCGGAATAGCCCGGCCGCCGAACTTCCCTTTGAAAGAGGACACCTTCGCAATGGGCCATTGCGAAGGAACTTCCGGAAAGGTTGGTCCAAAGCGATAGGCCTCGAATCCCGCCTTCTTGGCTTCGAGAATGGCATGCCAGTGGATGAAGTCGTTCGGACGCATTGCGAGCATGTCCGGATCCGACACCCCGGCGAGAAAGCTTACGCCTTGCTTTGCGGCGAGCAGGATCAGAGCTGCCGCGTCGCGCTCTTCGCTCCGGGCGAAAGCCACCAGAACATTGCCGCTATCGGCAAATCGTTCGAGGATTGCTGAGTAGTAATCGCTCGGGGGCAGCACCTCCCCAGTGCGTAGTGACGATTTTCGCGCGAGATCGAGATAGCGATCCAGGCGATCGGGCGCTTGACTGAGCGAGAAGGTGAGCCCAGCCTTCTGGGCTTTGCGGACCGCACGTCTGCAGGCTTCGTCCAGCCCTAGCCAAATCTCCTCCTCCGCCTCGCGGAGATCGACGATCTGGTCGGCATTGCAAACTGAGAATCCAGGAGCGGGCTCCATGCCGGTGGGGCCGAAGCCAAGGCCTAGCTGGAAGCCGTGCTCCGTGACCCAAAACGGAATGTGTTCGCGATCCGCCGTCCTGTTGCGCGGAGCGAGGTTGTGGGAGTTGAGCTGGACCCGGTGCGCGCCGAACGAGCGTGCGACGTCCAAGATCGCCTGCATAGCAGCGCTGCGAACGCGCGCTGCGTTGCTCTTGGCCAACCCTGCTCGCAATGCGGTTCCCGAGTGCCGGTGTATACCGCTATGGATGAGGATTTCTGCGTTTGGAGTCCCATGTGCCGCGTCGCTCAGATAAAGCGGCTGGACAGCGACCAGCCCGCTACGGTCGGAAACGGCAAAAGACAGATTGCGACGGACGAAGAACTCGGTTTCGATCGCGATCCAGTCGGACCTATGTGTAAGCCAGGCATCTGGCGAACTTTCGACAAGCGCATCCCATTCATTCCGAGTCACCTGCGCGAAGCGAACGATGTTCATGAGCGCGCGAAGCTGAACACGACGTTGAATCGATAACGAAAATACGGGTTCAGCGGGTGGATCTCGTGAAATGAGACACTCGCACCGATCTCACGGCCCAAGCGCACGAAGTCATCCTTCAAGAAATCGAAGGTCGTGATCATCGGAGTAACACTAATGGGCGCTGGGCGCTCGCCGTCGACCGGCTCACCTTTTACTAGTCTCGCCAATCTTTTCCAGAACCCTCTGCGCGCTGGTGCCACATGGGGCTCCGGCTCGCTGCGGATTGCCGGCTCAGCGCGCGCTGGATTGGCGCCGAACTTGCTGTCGAGCTCGCGAGCTACGGCGGCAACGCGGTCGGGAAGGTCGGCAGCGCGTGTCCGGTCGGGAATCGATCCGACCAATACGCGCCCACCCGGCTTCACGACGCGCAGCATCTCGCGGATCAACGGTTCGCCGTCCTCGATGGAAGGAAAATTAGTGAAGACGTCATAGCAAAAGGCGCAGTCGAAGCTTGCGGCATCAAATGGCAGGCGCTCGCCTTCGGCCATCCGAAAGTGAGCGTTGGTCAATCCGAGACGTCGCGCGACTTTGAGAGGTCCCTCGGCTAAGTCCACGCCCGTAAAGCGGTCGACACGAGGCGCCACGAGCTGAGCCAGGAATCCAGCGGCGCTCCCCACCTCCAAGACAGACGAATCAGCCGTCGCCCCTGACAGATCGAGAATGCTTCGCGCCAGATCGTCGCGGATCGCAGTCTCCATCCAGACACGAGGGTCGCGTCCGGCGATGTAACATAGATCCTCATGACTTGGCGGGCCCGCAACCGCCTCGCCACGCATGTCGAAAAACGCGTGCAGCCCTTCGCGCCAGCTTTGTTTCTCAGTCACGGATGGGCTCCACCTTCCATGAAATAACAGGGTCGTAAATGTAGCTGAACCCCCAGAGGCTCTCGCGAGAAACTGAGAACTGGCACGCTTTCTCTATGTAATGAAGTATCGAATCATCGCTCTTGGGCAGTTGGTGCCTGCATATTGAGGCACTAACCCAGTAGATACCAGGCCCAAGCGATTGATCTTTAATCGTATACGTTACGGATCCTGACGGTAGCATCTCGCCATCGCTGTCGAGAAACGCACCGATATCATAGCCTTCAACGCCCATTACCGCCTGCAATCGTGCGCTATCGACACGCAGGCTCACGTAGATTTTCCGGTCGCTGGGTTTTCCTTCCCAGCTGATACGGATGTTCAAGTTCTGCCCCCGCCGGACGTGTGCGATCACGCTGCCCGCATCGTCCACCAGATCGACGTTCGTGATCCGGACCTCGTCGCCGGCCAATTCGTAGCGACCGCTCTCCGCTGTCTTGCGCAAGGACTCGTTCGAGGCCTTGTTCAGCGTAAGATTGGAGGCTTCCTGTCTGTCCCAAACGCTTTGGATGTAGGCCTTCGCCACAGGCTCAGCCGCACCCTGCATGATCATGTTGCCTTCCTGAATCCAAATGGCGTGATCGCAGAGTTCCGCGATCATGCCATCTGAATGCGAGACGAACAGGACGGTCGCACCGCTATCGCAGATTTCGCGGATGCGGCGCATGCACTTATGAACGAAGTAGCTGTCGCCTGCCGCGAGAGCCTCGTCGACGATAAATATTTCGGGATTGACGGAAATCGCCGTAGAAAATGTCAGACGCGCCTGCATTCCACTCGAGTAGGTCCGGAACGGCAGGTCGATGACGTCCTGAAGTTCGCTGAACTCGATAATCCAGGGAAGGCGCTCCTCCACCTCATCGCGGCTCATGCCGATGCACATTCCGCCGGTGATGATGTTTTCGCGACCGGTGAAATCAGGATGAAAGCCGGTACCTAGCTCCAGGATCGCCGAAACGCGCCCATTCACCTCGACCGCCCCCGAGGTCGCGTCGAGCAGCCCAGTGATTATCTTCAGAAGCGTGCTCTTGCCGGAACCATTTGGTCCGATGATGCCGACGATCTCCCCGCGCCGCACGTCGAACGACACGTCCTTGAGAGCCCAATGCTCTCGGTGACGTGACCTGCCGGTGAGCACTTCGCGCAGGAGATCAGCATTGTTGTTGTAGAGACGATAGGCCTTGCTCAGCCCCCGCGCCCGAATAGCGAATTCGGGAGCGGGGATCGCCAGCTCATCGCTCCGTTGAGTCAGTGTCATGCGGTTAACGTCCACCCAACAACAGAATTCCTAGCCTAAAGAACATTACCCAGGTAGGGCTTTACCCGCCTGAATACGGTAAGACCGACCAAGAATACAACAACCGCCATTACCGCGAATACAATCCACGCGAACCCATGACGGATCGATCCAAAGAAAAGCACATCCTGATAGACCCACACGATGTAACTAAATGGATTAATGTATAGAATCGGCCTCACCATCTGGGGAACCCAATCTGGTAGGTAAATTGCCGGAGTGAAATACATCGAAATCGAAGTATAAATCGTAATAAATTCACGTATGTCGCGTATAAATGGGGTCGTCACTGACAGAAGTAATATCAGGCCAATCGAGAGCAGTACGTGCAGCGCGATCACGAAAGGCAATGCCAACACCATTAAGTTGAGACCGCCACCCAAAAAGAACTTGTATGCCAGCATGAGGGCAAAGGTCGGCGCGTAGATCAGGAAACACGCGATCACCGAAGAGATCGGCAGCGTCTCGATAGGAAACACGACCTGCTTTACCAGATTGGCGTTTCCGGAAAACGCGTTCGCGGCGCGTCCAAGCACGCCAGACATCAGCAGCCAAGGTGTAAGGCCAACAAGGATGTAACTCGTGTAATCACCGGGAAACGTATCGGTGACTGCCATCTTCGATCCAATCACCACGCCAAAAATCAGCATGAAGGTGACGACGACCACCATAGGCTGTGCGTAGATCCAGAGCGACCCGAGCCCGTGTCCGGCATGTCCTCCCTTGATGTCGCGCAGAACCATTTCGCGGATCAGCGCGACATTCCGAACAGCCACTCGCAAAAAGTCCTGCGTCGCCTTTGCGATGGACGTATTCTGCGCGAGGTCTGGTGACAACACCTTCCGATGATCACTGCTCACAGGTAGGCCTCGCACCATTGCTCGAGATTTAGCAGTGACCAGATCAGCAGGCGCCGGTTCTGACGGCCTTCGAGATGGTCCTCGATGAGCCCCTTCACCGTGCCTCGATCGAGATAATCGTAGATCCGTGCCCGATCATTCAGCAGCCGCCGGCGCACATAGTCGATGCTCTCGCCCTTGAACCAGCTCGCATCCGGGGCGGAGAAGCCCTGCTTCTCGCGCTCGGCGACCTGAGACGGGATATGCCGGCCCATCATCTTGCGCAGGATCAGCTTCCCGTCACGCGTCTTCTCGAAATAGCGCTGCGCCTTGCCGCCCGGCTCGTTTTCATTGAGTTGAACAACCTCTGTCAAGTTGCCGAGCTTCATCTTGGCGGGGAGCCGCATGGCGAAATCGACGAGATCGTTGTCGAGGAAGGGCACGCGCCCTTCCAGCCCGTGGGCCATCGCCAGCTTGTCGTCGACGACGAGCAAGCCGTTGAGGAAGGTCTTCGCCTCGAAGTAGAGCGAGTGGTTGATGTAGTCCTCGGGCCGCGTCAGCTGCGAGGCGTGCTCATGGAAGACGCCGCGGAAGATCGCCATCGGGTCGGTCTGCCGGGCCTTGTCCCAGACCGGCGCCATCACCTGCGGCAGGATCTCGGTCGGCACCAGCCGCTGCCAGAAGCCGTAATACTTCTCGACATAATGGTCGAAATCGTCGTTCACCACGGCGCGGTAGTAGCGCCAGGGGTAGCCGGCGAAAAGCTCGTCGCCGCCGGTGCCCGACAGCACGACCTTCACGAATTTCGAAGCAAGCTTGGCGGCATAGTAGTTCGGATAGGACTGCCCGACCCGCGGCTCCTCGAGATGCCAGGCGAGGCGCGGCAGGCAGCGCTCCATGTCGCCGGCCTTCAGCACCATCTCGTAATGCTCGGTCTTGAACAGATACGACATGTGCTCGGCCTTCGAGCGCTCGTCATAGCCGAGCTCGACGCCCGAGGCCGAATTCAGGTCGAAGCCCACCGTGAAGGTGCGCATGAAGGGCAGCTGCCGGGCCGCCAGCGCCGTGATCGAGCCGGAATCCATGCCGCCTGAGAGATAGGAGCCGACATCGACATCCGAGATCATCTGGCGCGAGACGGCCTGGCGGAACAGCCGGTCGAGCTCATCCAGCGCTTCGTTCTCGTCCGGCGCGTGCTCCGGCTCCTGGAAGTGGAAATCCCAGTAGCGCTGCGGCTCGAACGCTCTTTCGCCGGGGCCGACCTGGAGATAGCAGCCGGCAGGCAGGAGCTTGACGTTCTCGAACACGGTGTCGTCCGAGAAGAAATTCTGAAAGGTCAGGTATTCGGTGAGGCCGCCGACATTCATCCGCGCCTGGAAACCCGGGAAGCCGCGGAACGCCTTGATCTCCGAGGCGAAGAGCACCGCCCCGTCGACCACGGTGTAGTAGAGCGGCTTCACGCCGAAGCGGTCGCGCGCGAGCGTCAGCGTCTTATGCTGCCGATCCCAGATGCCGAATGCGAACATGCCGTTGAGCTTCTGGAGTGCCGCGATGCCCCATTCTGCGAAGGCCGTGAGCAGGACCTCGCTGTCGCCCGTCGAATGGAACCGGTGCCCCCGTGCGGAAAGGTCCGCCTTCAGCTCATGGAAGTTGTAGATCTCGCCATTGTAGGTCAGCACATAACGGCCGTCGCGCGTCGTCATCGGCTGGCGCGCGGCGTCGGTCAGGTCGATGATCGACAGGCGGCGATGGCCCAGCCCGACCGGCCCGTCGCAATAATGCCCTTCGCCGTCGGGGCCGCGATGGGCGATGATGTCGGTCATCGCCTTCATCACGACCGGCGAGGCCGGCCTGCCGTCCCGGTGAAGGACGCCTGCAATACCGCACATGAAGTTATGGTCCGATCAGGGAACTGATGGCCGGCGGGATGTCTCGCCGGCCGATTTCGATGAGGGTCAGATCTGGGCCTTGGCCCGGCGCTGCGCGACCTGCTCGATATGGAGCTTGCGCCACTCGATGAGCTGCTTCAGCCCTTCGTCGAGGTCGATCTGCGCGGTGAAGCCGATCTCCTTGCTCGCCTTCACCGGCGAGCCGATGCGGTTGCGCACCAGCGTCGCCTGGCTGCGCGGCGCATAGTTGATCGGCTGGTTGGAGCCGGTCAGGTTCAGGAGCTTCTCGGCGACTTCCTTGAGCGAGGTCCGCTTGCCGGTGCCGACATTGTAGAAGCTGTCGGTGGCGGTCGACTGCATCGCGCAGAGGTTGGAGCGGGCGCAATCCTCCACCGCGACGAAATCGAAGGCCTCGGAGCCGTCACCCATGATGGTCGGGCCTTCGCCACGGTCGATCGCGTCGAGCATCTTCATGATCACGGCGATGTAGGCGCCGCGATAGTCCTGGCGCGGCCCGTAGACGTTCATGTAGCGCAGGCCGACATAGTCGAGCCCGTAGCGGAAGTGATAGGCTCGCGCCATCGCCTCGCCGCAGATCTTGGTCGCGCCGTAGAAGTTCTTGTTGTTGAACGGATGATCCTCGGTCATCGGCTCCTCGACGGCGTCGCCGTAGACGGAGGCCGAGGACGACCAGACCAGGCGCTTGACGCCGTTGCGGACACAGCCGTCCAGCACGTTGAACATGCCGCGGACATTGGTCTCGAAGGCCGTGCGCGGATATTCATGGCACTGCAGCAGCCACAGCGCCGCGAACTGGAAGACGCCGTCCGTCCCCTTGAGAGCGGTGTCCAGGATGTCGGTCTGGGTGATGTCACCGCCGGCCTCGAAAATCTTAACGCGTGGGTCTTTGAGGGCCTCGGCGAGGTTCTCCGTCGTGCCGCGAACGAAGTTGTCGTAGATCACGATCTCGCCGACATCCGTCTTGGTCAGTTGATCCACGGCGTGCGAGCCGATCAGCCCGGCCCCGCCGATCACCACGACGCGCTTTCCCTTGAGTTCCACGGCTCGTTCCCCTTGCTGGCGATGCGGCGGCAGCGCCGGCGCACGAAATTTCCAAGCTACCGCAGTCCGGGTGCAACCAGCGCCCAGACAACGACGATTCGACCGGCCGAATCTGCCGCCTAGGCGGCCTTTTCGACCAATTCCTCTCCCAGGACCACACGAACCTGGCTGCCCAGCAGTTCGAGCAGCACGGCGACGCGATCCTGATCCCTGAAGCCCTCGAACAGGCCCAGCGCTTCTGCAAAACTGCCCGAACGGATGCGGATGATCTCGCCCGACACGAAGTCCGGCCGCTGCGACAGCGCGATGAAGCCCTGCCCATCCGCGCGTGCCTTCAGCCCAGCGACGATGCCGCCAGCGACCGGGACCGGCCCGTCCTCGCCGGCGATCACGCGCACCACGCCATAAGTCCCGTTGATCGAGCGCCAGCGCTGGCGCGCCGGATCGAGCGAGACGAAGAGATAGCCCGGAAACAACGGCGCAGGGACAAAGGTTACCTTGCGCGCATGCCGGCGCTTCCGGAGGTAGCGCGGCAGGAAGGCCTCGAAACCCTGATTGGCGAGCTCCTGCGCCGCCCGTGCCTCGCAGAGATGGCGTGTCTGGACGACATACCAGCGCGCAGCGACCGGAGCGTTCGTGGCCATCGGGGTCAAGAGCGCGCCTCCCCGGTTCTCACCGAGAGCATCGGCGGCGCCAGGACGCGAGAGGCGCTGAGATCGGCAACCGCCAGATCGCACCAGCGCTGCGCCTCATGGATGCCGGTGACGATGGCGCCGTCCGGGCGAGCCGGAGCCGCTTCCAGGCTGGCGACAACGGGGATGTTGAACAGGCTCGGCTTGCGCATGCTGCCATCGACGATCACGACGATGGCGATGCCATGCTCGGCCGCGCAAAGCACCGCGATTTCGGTCAGGTCACTGCCGCCATAGAGCGCCAGACTGTTGAACTTTCGCGCGCGAGCCTCCTCGAACAGGGCAGAGCACTGTAAACGAGCGCGACGAAAGAAGGACAAGGACCACGACAGGTAATCGGCCGTAAGCCGGGACTTTTCCGCGAAGCCGGAGGGCGTGAGGTAATAGGCATAGCGCCGCGACGGCACCTGCTGGACCTTGATCAGGCCCTTCTTCACGCAGCGCTTGATGTAGGTGTTGACGAGCCCGAGTGCGACGCCGAGTTCGCTGGCGAGCGCGCGCTGCGAGACATGCGCATCGCGCTCGACGAAGGCGAGCAGCCCTGCAATATGGCGCCCCTCGGCTTCAACAACGGCCGGGCTCAACGCCTCGTCGCGCACGGCAGCAGCGGCACTGTTCGATCCTGGGATCATGCCGCGCCGCCTAACACGTTCACGGCGTGAACGTCAAATCTGGTCAGGAACGAAGTGTCGTGGTTGCGCCGTCCTCTTTTCCGCGAGGCGGCTACACGAAATATGTCACCGTAAACGTTTACGGACGTAGCGGTATAAAGACCCGAGTTCAAGCACAATAGACATCGATCACATTTAGGTTTTACCTCACGACTCCGAATGACCTCTGCTTGTCACGACTCCAATGTATTTCTCGATGCGACATCTTTGACCTAACGCTGGATTGGAAATACGAATCAATACCTACCTTCCAACGCAACGCTCGACCTCTCCGTCCCAATCTCAACACCCCCTTCCTCGAGCGCGAGTTTAATGCCCCGCAGATTGTGATGCGTGGGCACGCGCCGTCCTTTTTCGAAGTCGCGGATTGTTGATAGGCCGAGATGGGCGGCCTTGGCGAGGTCTTGCTGGCTCCAATCGAGGAGCGCACGAGCAGCGCGGCACTGGGCTGGTGTGATCATGCATCGAGCTTAGGCTGATCAACGCTTTTCGTCGAGTATAAACCTTTACGGTTGACTGCAGGCCCAAAAGGAAGGGAACCGTCCGTCACCGACGATTTTCGTCGCTGGAGGACGATGATGACCCTGATCCTGGAGTTCGAGCGCAAGCTCATTTTCTACAAACCCGGCATCCTGCGCTACGCCATGCGGCAAGCGGGGCCAGGGTTTTTCGCTGCGCAGAACCAGGCGCAACGACGCCAGCTGCTCTCACAATCACTCAAGCGCGGATGGGCTGAGGCACGAGCTGAGCTGGCGGCCTTCCAGCGGCTGCAGGCGCTCGTACCAGAACGCCATGCCGGGCCGCCTCCCCACCACACGGGCCTTTTGGCCGCTTCGCCGCACGCGGCCTCCCCGATCGCCTCCGGCTATCGCCAGCTTCACTGAGGGATGGCCATGAACTCCACATTGCCACCCCGTTTGCTCGTGACCTCACCGTCGCCGCCGAGCGAGATGACGGTTAAGCCCCTGCCCTCAACCTCTCGTCTCAGCTCAGCCGAGCTCGCCCAATCCTACCGAACCTGGTGGTTCGGCCCGGCGCGCTCCGTATCCCGCGATCATCACACCGCGAGGGTCAGGCGATGACGAGCACATCGCGCCATCGGCGCTCCTCCGCAGGTTTTCGGCTGACCGAGTTGCGCCCAGCTCCTACGATCACCCCCTTGAGCCTGTTGAGTTCCGCACTCGACCGTGGCGCGGATGAACATGTGCTGTCTCAGCTGATCGGCCTGCACGAACGCAGCCGCGCGGATGATGCGCGCTGCGCTTTTGAGGCTGCGCTCGCGGCGGCCAAGGCCGAGCTTCCGGTGATCGCTAAGACACAGATCGCCAGCATCGGCATCAAGCACTATCGGCATGAGGATCTGGCCGAGATTGCCCGCGCGATCGGCCCCGTTCTCGGTCGTCACGGTCTGGCCTACCGGTTCCGGTCGAGGACCGATGGCGAACTGGTGACGCTGACCTGCGTGATTTCGCATCGCGATGGTTACAGTGAAGAGAACAGCCTTTCGGCCGCAGCTGATCACAGCGGCGAAAAGAACGCGATCCAGGCAATCGGCTCGACGCTGACCTATCTGCAGCGGATGACGCTGAAAGCAGCGCTGGGCTTGGCGGCGGCCGATGACGATGACGGCAAGGCCGCAGGGTCCGGTGAGACCATCACCCGCCAGCAGACCCGGGAGCTGCTCGCGCTGATCGACGAGGTCGGCGGCGAGCGCGAGGCCCTGCTGCGCTTCTTCAAGATCAAAGCCTTTGCCGAACTTCCAGCACGCCGCTTCCGGCAAGCGCTGGTGATGCTCAACGCCAGGAAGGGACGGGCCTGACCATGCTCGAGATCATCAACTGCACACAAGGCTCACCTGAGTGGGCGCAAGCGCGCCTGGGCATCCCAACAGCATCAGAGTTCGCCTCGATCCTGACCAAGGGCCGCGGCGGCGCTGAGAGCCGAACCCGGCAGACCTACCTCTACAAACTCGCCGGCGAACGACTGACCGGCGAAGTGATGGAGAGCTTCACCTCAGCGCATATGGAACGTGGCAAGCTGAGGGAGGAGGAAGCGCGCAGCGCCTACAGCTTCGTCACCGGCCTGGATTGCGAGACCATCGGGTTCTTGCGTCGCGGACGAGCGGGCGCTTCACCCGATGCGCTGATCGGCAAGAACGGCCTGCTCGAGATCAAGACCAAGCTGCCGCATCTCCTGATCGAGGCGCTTCTCAAGGGCGAGCTCCCGCCGGAGCACAAGGCGCAGTGCCAGGGACAGCTCTGGATCGCCGAGCGCGACTGGATCGACCTCGCGATCTATTGGCCGGGCCTGCCGATCATGATCACCCGGGCCCATCGCGACGAAGCGTTCATCGCTGAGCTCAGCGCAGCTATCACACAGTTCAATGACGAACTCGATCGGATCGTCGCGCAGGTCGCCGCTTACGGCCGGCTGGAGGCGGCCTGATGGGTGGGCGCCGCGAGTTCACCCGCAGCCAGAAGGTCGCCATGCTCAAGCGAGCCATGGATGAGCGCGGCTGCATCCGCTGCGAGGGCTGCGGGCTCAATGTCTCCGGCAAGGTCGTCGAGTTCGACCATGTCATCGCGGAAGCTCTCATCCTCGACAAGACGCGAGAGCTTTCAATCGACGACGGTCGTGTTCTCGGCCGTGACTGCTGTCATCGCGCACCAGGTGCCAAGACCGCTCGCGACCTGGCCGCAATCGCCGAAGCCAAGCGTCGCGAAGCCCGCCATCTCGGGATCAAGCCAATGGCTTCGCGCGGATTCAACCGAGCGCCGCCGCAGATGAAGGCCTCCCGCCCGCTCGCCAAGCCAGCGATCTGGCGCCGCGATGACCGCTAATTCCGATATTTCAAGGAGCTCGCTTCCGTGTTCTCTCCTGCTCTCTGTCGACATCCCGGCCACCATCGCTGGCCTTCCCTCATCACCGCCATCATGCTGGTCAATGCCGTCAGCGCCTGTACATCTCGCACCATCATGCGCTTCGACCGTTACGACGGACGCAGCGATGCCGGCGCCGTCGCGCAGTTCCAGCAGGACGACGCCATCTGCAAAGGCGAAGCCGCCAAGGCCCAGGCCATGGCGGCTCCGATCTACATGGGCCGCAGTCTTGCCGATGCGATGGAAGCTGGCATGCTCGAAGGTCAGCGCAATCAAGCGCTCAGCCGGATCATGGTCGGCTGCATGGCCGGCCGCGGCTACAGCATGACGGTCGTGACGGTTAACCCCTAAGCAACAACAGGAGCGCGCCCCCCGGCCGGGCGGGCACGACCCTGGGGTCGCACGATGCGCTGCGGGCGCTCCCGCACGGTCGGCGTTTTCGCGGTCAGATATTTGAGCGCCTGGCTCGTCGCATCGACCTGGTCATCGTTACGCGCGAGCGGAAAGGCCAGGAGCTCACCGAGATAATCGGCGAGCCAGCTGGCCTCGCGCGGCAGGAACACCTGCCCCGCCTCGAAGCGTGCTGCCTGCGCCATCAGCCGCGCTTCCTTTTCGATGCGCGATGACTGCAGCAGCGGATAAAGCGTGCCGGAGCGGCGCAGATCCTGCGACAACGCCCGTCCCAGCTCGGTATTCTCGATCAACGTCGCATCAACCGCATGCTTCCGGGACAGATCGATCATCTTGCGGCGCAGCTCCGGTGCCTCCCAGCGACCGCGGACCACGTCAACGAGATAATAGGTCTGTCCGACCGCGCCCCAGACCATCCCGACCGACCAGTCGGAATGCTCGGCCTGGGTCGAGGCGGTGTCCCAGGACGCGACCTTCAGATCGAACGCAGCCGGCCCCTCATCGTAATAATGCAGCCAGTCGCGCTTGATGATCTGCCCTTCGGCCGGCAGCGGGTTCTGCTGATATTGCGCCGAGAAGTTCAACGCGCCGAGATTGCGCTTGATCGCCTCGAGCTCGGCAAAGCTATCGCGGCCAGCATGCATGATTTCGCCCTGGCGGCGGTGATGGAACGCTTCCGGACCATGGCCAATGCGATAGCGGCAATCGTCCGGCGCGATCGCGGGGATCGAGAGCACCTCCCAGTCCTCCTTCTCCAGGACATGGCCAACCAGATCGTCTTCGTGCAGGCGCTGCATGACAATCACGATCGCGCCGGTAGCCCGGTCGTTCAGCCGCGAGTAGAGGGTGCCGTCATAGAACTCCTTGACCCGACGCCGCGCGGCGGCTGACAGCGCCTCTTTGAGCCCGTTGATCGGATCGTCGATCACAATCAGATCGGCGCCGCGTCCCAACACCGAACCGCCGATGGACGAGGCATAGCGGTAGCCCTGTTCGGTGGTGCGGATCTCCTGGCCGCGATTGGCCGCGATCGCGAAGTCCGGGAAGGCGCGACGATACCAATCCGCGGTCACCACGCTGCGGAAGGCCGCAGCGTGGGTGAGCGACAGTTCATTGGCATAGCTGATCGCCATGATCCGCTTGCGCGGATTATGGCCCATCAGCCAAGCCGTGAACGCAATCGTGACGCAGATCGACTTGGCCGAGCGTGGCGGCACATTGATGATCAGCCGTTTGCACTCGCCGCTCCAGACCCGCATCAACTGGTAGGCGATCGCTTCGATATGCCAGTTGTGCTGATAGGCCTTTCCCGGCTCCAGCGCCACGAAGCAATGCTCGATGAAGCTTGCCAGATCGCGACGCAGAGCGGTGGTGAGAAGAGCTTTCTCAGCCATCTTCGCCTCCCGTCACACCCGAACGCTTCCTGGCGAGGAAGCGCGCGATGAGCGCTTCCTCCTCAGCTTCGTTCAGCCCGGACTCCGCGTCGGGCTTGTTGTCGTTGGCCATGTCCAGCCTAAACAGCAATGCGAACGCGGGCACATTGCCGTCCATGGCGATCGCGAAGAGGCGCTCACGCAAGGCCTCGCGCTTGCTGATCCAAACCTCCTTGCCAGCGATTTTTGCTTTGACCTTTTTCGATAAGAAGGGCTGGTCATCATCCTTTGGAGCGGCGCTCGATTTGCTCTTGCGACGCCCCGACGGATTGCCGCTCTGTCCCTTCTGGAAGCGGGTATGCTGCGGCGGCTTCTTATAGCCTACGGCCGGGGGATCATCCTCACGCGACATGGCCCCCTCCAACGTTCTCGTCCGACAGCATGCGGGCGGCAGCATCACACCCGCGCTGCGCCGCCATCTCCGCGAAGGTCAGCCCGGTCTCGGCGTGGCGCGCCTCGTCCTTGAACAGCTTCTCCCAGCGGCGGATCGCACCATCGACATAGAGCGGATCGAGCTCCATGCCGTAACCGCGGCGCTTCGTCTTGGCCGCTGCGATCAGCGTCGTGCCCGACCCGCTGAAGGGATCGAGGATGATCCCCTTCGGCTTCGAGCAATCCTTGATCGCGTCCATCACCATCGCGCAGGGCTTGACCGTCGGATGGCTCGCCAGCTCCGCCATCCGGCCCTTGCGGAAGCCGTTGACGCCCGCATAGCTCCACAAGGTCGTGCGATAGCGACCGTGCTTGCCGAGCTCGATGTTGTTGATGTGGGACGCCTTACCCTTCTTCCACAGCGTGATGAGCTCGGTCTGGCTGCGATAGAGCGAACCCATCCCGGCATTGGCCTTGGCCCAGGTGATCACCGACTTGAGCTCATCGAAGACGCCATAACCCGCATTCAGCATCTCATGCAGGTGCGGGCCATCGATGCAGCTATAGATCAACGCGCCGTCCTGCGAAGCCTCCGCGATCCGTGCGAAGACCTCGTGCAGGAAGGCCGTGAACTCGAGCTTGCTCATCTCGCCCGACGCCATCGCGAACTCGCGGTGCTTGGTCCGCCCGAGACCGCCGACATGGCCGTTCACCTTCAAATTGTAGGGCGGATCCGTAAACACCATCTGGGCGAGTTCCCCGCCCATCAGCGCCTGATAGTCGCCCCGCTCGCGCGCATCGCCGCACAGGATGCGGTGGTCGCCCAGCAGCCAGAGATCACCGCGCACGGTCACCGCGACATCGTGCAGCCCCGGCAACGCGTCCGCCGGATCAACCTTCGCCGCCACGGGCTTACCGGGATCGAGGAGCACATCGATATGCGCCGTCTCGAAGCCGGTGATCTCGACCTCGAAGTCGAGCTCGATCAGTTCGCCCAGCTCCAGCTTCAGGATCGCGTCATCCCAACCCGACAACTCGGCCAGACGGTTGTCCGCGATCCGCAGCGCCCGAATCTGCTGCGGGCCGAGGTGATCGATCAAGATCACCGGCACCGTTTCCATGCCGAGCAGCTTCGCCGCCTCGTAGCGACCGTGCCCAGCGACGATCTCGCCGCTCTTGGTCACCAGGATCGGCGTCGTGAAGCTGAACTCCTTGATGCTCTCCGCGATCAGATGGATCTGCTTCTTTGAGTGCGTGCGCGCGTTGCGCACCGACGGCACCAGCTCCGTCAGCACGCGCTCGCTCACCTGCGGCGCGAAACTCGCAATCGCGCGCTTGAGCTCGGGGTCTGCGACGGCGGCGGGCTGGACGCGGCGGCGAACGCGCGCCTGCGGCTTGGGGGAATGAGAGGACATTAGGATCGTTTCCTTTTTCAAGGAGACGACCAGAACAAGCGAGCACTCGCGGCAAAGCGCGGCCTGCCCAGATCACCTGGAAGGCCTAAACCTTGCCTAACGAGGGCTGCTCACAAAAAGTGAAATGCCTCAATCAGGAGCACCGGACACGATCTGATCGTTCTCGGTTCGCGTCGCGAAAATATACGACGCTATGTCATATAGCCCGATCGTCGGCGATTCGCAAGAGAACAACCCAAGGAATTCAGCGTCTTAGGATCATAGGGTCTCTCTGTCAGCCTCGCTGCCGCCGACATCGTCTCACCGCCGCAATCAGCAGCGATTGACGCGGTCCAAAGCGCCGCCAACATGCCCTGCTCACGCTGTCCACTATCCCTGCTAATTGAGAGCGAACTCCCTGCTCGCAAAAGCACGGCCGAGCCCCAAAATGCCATACCTCCAGGCGCTTAAGGCGCAAGACGACGTGGATTCAATCCTCCTACTAAATCAGAACTCCCTGATAACTCCCTGCTACCAGGGTATTCGGCGCGGCGTTGGTCACAAACGAATGGCGCATTTCCGCGCGCTGTCGCCCCTCCCCGAGCTATGCCAGATTGCTTATCGGCCGCAGATGATAGGCGGCCTCTTGATAGCTCTATCGGATATGCCATGCCCGACCCCGCCTCCACCGACCGCCGCCTGATCGGCAGCTTCGATTACGTCGTGATCGGGGCGGGCTCCGCCGGCTGCGTCGTCGCCAACCGGCTGGCGGCCGACCCGGAGAGCAAGGTTCTGGTGCTCGAAGCCGGGGGCATGGACGACTGGATCTGGTTCCACATCCCGGTCGGCTACCTCTTCGCGATCGGCAATCCCCGCGCCGACTGGCTGTTCCAGACCGAGCCGCAGGCCGGTCTCGGCGGGCGAGCTCTGGCCTATCCGCGCGGCAAGGTCGTCGGCGGCTCCTCGGCGATCAACGCCATGGTCTATATGCGCGGCCAGGCGGCCGACTATGACGGCTGGCGCCGCCGAGGCCTGACCGGCTGGGGCTGGGACGACGTGCTGCCCTATTTCCTCCGGCACGAGGACCATATGGCGCCGCCGCCGGGCGGGCTGCACAAGGCGGGCGGGGAATGGCGCGTCGAGCATCCGCGCGTGCGCTGGGCGATCCTCGACGCGATCCGCGATGCTGCGGAGGCCGCGGGCATCGCCAAGATTCCGGACTTCAACACCGGCGACAATGAAGGTTCCTCCTATTTCCAGGTGAACCAGCGGCGCGGGCGACGCCTCAGCGCCTACCGTGCCTTCCTGAAACCGATGCTGGAACGGCACGACCGCGACAATCTCCGGCTGGAGACGGGCGTACATGTCGAACGCATCCTGTTCGAGAACGGCCGGGCGAAAGCCGTCGAGTTCACACATGGCCTGGGCACGGCGAGCGAGGAAAGACTGAAGGTCGAGATCAACGGGGAGGTCGTGCTTTCGGCCGGGGCCGTCGCCTCGCCGCTCCTGCTCGAACGCTCCGGCATCGGCAGCGGAGCGCGCCTGCAGGGCTTCGGCATCGAGACGCTGGTCAATGCGCCCGGCGTCGGCGAGAACCTGCAGGACCATCTCCAGATTCGGCCGGTCTACAAGGTTCATGGCGTCAAGACGCTGAACAGCGACTATGCCAAGCTGTGGCGCCGGCCCCTGATGGCCCTGGAATGGGCGGCGTTGCGCACCGGACCGCTGACCATGGCGCCCTCACAGGTCGGCGCCTTCGCAAAGTCCTCACCGCAATACGCCACGGCCAATCTGCAATATCATTTCCAGCCGCTCTCGCTCGACAGCTGGGGCTCGGGCCTGCACCCGTTCGACGCCTTCACGGCGAGCGTCTGCAATCTCCGGCCGACGAGCCGCGGCAGCGTGCATCTGCGCTCGGCCGATCCGCGCGACAATCCCGTCATCTCGCCGAACTATTTCGACACAGAGGAGGACCGGCAGGTCGCTGTCGACGCGATGAAGTTGACGCGCCGGATCGTGGCCCAAGAGCCTCTCGCCCGCTTCCGGCCCGAGGAGCATATGCCGGGCGAGGCCGCTCAATCCGACGAAGCCCTGCTGGAAGCCGCCGCCAAGTTGGGCACCACGATCTTCCACCCCGTCGGCACGGCCCGGATGGGCAGCGATGACGATCCGGGCGCGGTCCTCGACGGACGGCTCAGGGTGCGTGGCGTCGAGGGCCTGCGCGTCATCGACGCCTCGGTGATGCCGATGATCACCTCCGGCAATACCGCCAATCCGACGATGATGATCGCCGAGAAGGGCGTGGCGATGCTGAAGGAAGACGCACGCCGCTAGCGGCTACCGGGTCGGCATGGAATTGCCGCAAATCGCAACCTATGAATCGGAGGGATGCCCGATAACCTTCCGCCCTCGCCTACACCCGGACGCGGTCCGCTGACGCGCGGATTGCTCGCGGTCCTGCGCGCCATCATCACCGTCTTCGTCATCCTCGACGAGTTCCTGCGGCCGCTCTACCGGCCGCTGCTGCGCCGGCTCGCGGAACTGCGCATCATGCGCCGGCTGGAGGAGAGCGTCGCCGCGCTGCCGCGCCCGCTCGTGCTGCTGGCGCTGGCGATCCCCTTCGCCATTGCCGAGCCGCTGAAGCTGTTCGGGCTGCTGCTCTTCGCGCGCGGGCAGTTCTGGGCGGGGCTCGTGGTGACCGCCTTCGCGCATCTGATGAGCTTCGTCTTCGTCGAGCGGATCTATCATGCCGGCCGCGAGAAGCTTCTGAGCTATCGCTGGTTCGCCTGGGTGATGGGGCAGGTCGTGCGCGTTCGCGACGGCGTGCTCGGCTGGGTCCGAGCCACCGCCGCCTATGGCCTGGCGATGCGGACACGTGATGCCGTGCGTCACTGGTGGCGAACGATGCGGGCCTGAGCCTCAGGCCGAGCGGCCGCGTGCCAGCAGCATGAGGGCGCCGGCTGCGAGCGCCGAGAAGGCGATTAACAACAGCGTCGAGACTGTGACGCCGCCACGCTCCAGCGCGATGGCGAAGGCGAGTGGGGCCGTCGCCTTGATGACGAGGCCAGGCGCCGAGAGCTTGCCCATGGTCGCACCGAAGCCGACCGGACCGAAGAGCTGGAGCGGGACAGTGCCGCGCACGATCGAGCTCAGGCCCATGCTGATGCCGAAGGCGATGGCGAAGAGCCCGGCAACGACCGGGAGCGAGCCGCCGATCAGGAGCAGGACGAGGCCGAGCGGCATGAGCCAGGCCGAGACCCAGGCGGTCGTGACCGGCGAGACGGAGCGCCCGAACAGCATCTCTGTGAGACGCCCGGCGACCTGCGACGGACCGAGCATCGCACCGATGCCGACCGCGACGGCGGCGCTGAGGCCAAAACCCTGCAGCAGCGCCAGCATATGCACGGCCATGGCCGAGACGACGAAGCCTTGCAGCGAGAAGGCCAGCGCCAGCAGCAGGAAGGCGCGGCGACGAGCCTCCCCCGTGAGATAAGTCGTCTCCGGCTCCTGCGAGGAGGACGGGACGGCAATACCGGTCTCGGCGACCACCGGCCGCTTCACGCGCCCCGGCAGGAAAAGGAGATGCAGAGGCAGGCAGACCAGAATCTGCGAGAGACCATAGAGTCGATAGACGCCGCGCCAGTCCATGATCGCGAGCAGACTGCTGGTGAGCGGCCAGAACAGGGTCGAGGCAAAGCCGCCGATCAGGGTGAGCTGGCTGATGGCGCGCCGCGCCTGACTGCCGCGCGCCTGCGTCAAGGCGGCGAAGGCGGCGTCGTAGAAGACGGCCGTCGTCACCGCCTGCAAGGCGACCATCGCGAGCGTGTAGCTGACGATCCCTCGCGCCTCGGCCAGCGCGAAGAGCGAGAGCCCCGCCAGGCCGGAGCCGATCGTCATCACCAGCCGCGTGCCGTAGCGATCGATCAGGCTGCCGGTGACGGGGGCGACCGCACCACCCAGCAGCAGCCCCACCGCGAAACCGCCGAAGGTCCATTCCGGGGCCCAGCCGAAATCGGCGGTCATGCGCGGCGCCAGCACGGTGAACGCGTAATAGAGCGCGCCATAGCCAAAGACCTGCGTGACGCCGAGCGCGACGATCAGCGAAGGCCCGCCCGGCCGGGCGAATCTCAGCGAAGTCATGGCCGCTATCCCTGCCCTCGATCAGACGATCTGGTTGCGCAGGCTCGCCTCGCCGCGTGCCAGCCGGTCCAGATTGTCGAGGAGGATGTCAATCACATTGCCTTCATAGGCACGGGTTTCGCCGGCGCTATGCGGGGTGACGATGACCTGCGGCATGCGCCAGAACGGCGAGATCGGCGGCAATGGCTCCTCGTGGAAGCAGTCGAGCCCGGCGCCGGCGATGCGGCTGTTGCCGAGCGCATCGAGCAGGGCCATCTCGTCGACGACGCGGCCGCGCGCCACGTTGATCAGGTAAGCGGAAGGCTTCATCGCGCCGAGGATGCGGGCATCGATCAGCCCTTCGGCCTCCGGCGTCAGCGGGCAGGTCAGGGCGACGAAATCGGCCTGCGCCACCGCATCAGCGAGCTTGTCCGGGTGGACAACCGCCTCGACATGCGGCTGCGGCTCGGCGCTGCGGCGCACGCCGATGACGCGCATGTCGAAGGCCGCCGCCAATTTTGCCAGACGCAGGCCGATGCGGCCGAGCCCGACGATGACCAGCGTCTTGCCGCCGAGTTCATCCTCGCGCAGCGCCCTGTCGCCGATCATCGGGCGCCAGAACTGCTTCGCCTGGTTGTCCCGGGCGAAATGGATCTGACGGGTCAACGCCAGGATCAGCGACATCGCATGCTCGGCGACCGCCCGCTCATTGCTACCCTGGGCGCTGGCAAGGCGGATACCGGCGGCGCCGATCGCCGGCTTGTCGAACTGGTCGGTACCGGCGCTGATCGACTGGATGAAGCGCAACTTCGGCAGACGCGGCAGCAGGTCGTTGCGCCACAGGCCGGAGACGACGAGCACATCGGCTTCCGGCGCCCGCTCCCGCAGATCGTCGAGGCTGTTGACCTCGAAGCTCTTGGCGGCACGGCCGCGCGTGAGGAACTCGTCCCGAAGCTGATAGGCGGCATGGGCGAAGCCGATCGTCAGTTCGCCTTCCGGTGGCAGGACTGCCATGCGTTGTCTCTCCCCGATTCCTTATGCAGCCAACGTTAGCCGGCGCGCCGGCTCCTGTCCCCGCACTGGCCGCATGCAAGCTTCACGCAAATCGCGATGCTCAGGAGGCATCGACGGCCAGCGCAGCATGCAGGCGCGACCACGCGGCCTCGTCCACCGGCAGACCGAAACGCAGGCGATCCCGCGCGTTCTGGAAGCGGCGGACATAGATGCCGTGACCGCCGAGGCGGGCGAAGAGCGCCGCCGCTTGCGGCGTTTCGAGGAGGCGGAACAGGGTCGTGCCGCCGACGACGCGTCCATGCAGCTCCAGCAAGGCATCGAGACGCGCGGCATCCTGCGCCCGTTCCCGGCCGGCCGCGGCGAGCCAACCGGCATCGGACAACGCAAGTGCGCCGACATGGAGCGCCGGACCGGCGACCGACCACGGACCGAGCGCGGCCTTGAACCTTGCCATTGGCTCCGGAGCACCGATGGCGAAGCCGAGCCGGAGTCCGGCGAGACCGTAGGTCTTGCCGAAGGAGCGCAGCACGATCGTGCCTGTCGGAAGCTCGGGGATGATGCTGGATTCGGGCGTGAAATCGGCAAATGCCTCGTCGACGACGAGCAGGCCGCCGCGGGCGGCGCAATGCGCGGCGAGCCGGCCCAGTTCGTCGCGGGGCAGCACGCGCCCGTCGGGATTGTTGGGATTGACCACGACGCTCGTCACGGCGTCTTCAGGAGACGCGGCCGTCTCAGTGACCGAAAAGCCGGCCTTGCGCCAGGCATGGCCGTGCTCGGCATAAGTGGGACCCAGAATCGTGACGGGGCCGGCCGGCGCGAGGCGCGGCAGCAATTCGATCAGGATCTGCGTGCCGGGCGCCGCCACGATGTCTGCGTGAGCCGGAACGCGATAGGCCTCGCGGGCAGCCGCAATCAACGCCGCCTCGTCATCGGCGCCGGGCAGGCGCGCCCACAGGCTTAACGGCAGCGCCGGAAGCGGATAGGGGATCGGATTGATCCCGGTGGAGAGAGCGACCCAGGGCTGCGGTGCCTCCGGAAAGAGCGCGCGGGCAGTGGCGAGATCGCCGCCATGCCAGATACCGTCCTCAGCCACGACCCTGCTTGCGCCCTGCATGAATCTCTCCGCCAGCCTGCCGCTACTCCTGCTCGCGCTTACGATCGAGGCAGCGTTCGGCTATCCCGAGCGCTTCTATGCCGCAATCGGCCATCCCGTCACCTGGATCGGGAAGCTGATCGGCTGGCTGGACCGGGTGCTCAATCGGGAAACAGCTTCCTTCGCGGCACGCAAGGCGATGGGCGTTCTGGCGCTGGCGCTGCTGCTCGGCGTCATCGTCACGTTGTCGGCGCTGATCCAGCGCCTGTGCCTCTTCTTCGGGCTCTTCGGCCTGATCCCGCTCGCGCTGCTCGCTTCGACCCTTATCGCCCAGCGCAGCCTCTACGAACATGTCGCCCGCGTCGCCGAAGGGCTGGAGCGCGAGGGGCTAGACGGCGGGCGACGCGCCGTCTCGATGATCGTCGGGCGCAATCCGCAAACGCTGGATGAAGCCGGCGTGTCGCGCGCGGCCATCGAAAGCCTCGCCGAGAATTTCTCGGACGGCATCACCGCGCCAGCCTTCTGGCTAGGTGTTGGCGGTTTGCCGGGCATCGCCGCCTACAAGGCGATCAATACCGCCGATTCGATGATCGGCCACCGCACGCCGCGCCATCTCGCCTTCGGTTGGGCGGCGGCGCGGCTCGACGATCTCGTCAACCTGCCCGCATCGCGACTGACGGCGCTGCTGCTGGTTGCCTCGGCGGCATGTGATCGAGAGGCGGATGCCGGCGGCGCCTGGCGGGCGTTGCAGCGCGATGCCGGCAAGCACCGCTCGCCCAATGCTGGCTGGCCGGAAGCCGCCATGGCCGGGGCGCTGGGCCTGCGCCTCGCCGGCCCGCGCGTCTATGGCGAGACCCGCATCGAGGATCACTGGATGGGCGATGGCCGGGCCGAGGCCAATGCAGCCGATATCCGCCTGGCGCTCCGGCTCTACAAGCGCTCCTGCGGCCTGCTCTGGGCGCTCGCGGCGTTGCTAGCAGCCGCGGCGCTGCTCTAAGCTTCAGTTCGGCACGGGCACGGCCCGTCGCGCGATCGCCTGCAAATCCGCCCCCTGCGGCAGCGAGCCGAAATGGCCCGACCAGCCGCCAGCCAGACGCGAGGCGACGAAGGCATCAGCGACCGCATGCGGTGCGTGCCGGATCAGCAGCGAGGCCGACAAGGCCAGCGCCATCCGCTCGACGAAGCGCCGCGCCAGATGCTCATACCTGAGCACGTCGACGAGATCGGCTTCCAGCTCCGTGAGGAAGGCGTCATAACGCGGATCGTTGCCGCGCGCGGCGCGCAACTCGTCGAGCAGGGCCGGCACGCAATCAGGATAGCGGCGGATCGAGCGAAGCACGTCGAGGCAGACGACATTGCCCGTGCCCTCCCAGATGCCGTTGAGCGGCGCCTCGCGATAGAGCCGCGCCATCAGGTGATCCTCGATGAAACCGTTGCCGCCATGGCATTCGAGCGCCTCGACCACGACCGGCGTGGCGCGCTTGCAGTTCCAGTATTTGGCGATGGGCGCGCCGATGCGGCCGATCAGCTTCTCCGCCTCGCTCGCATCCTCCCGGTCGAGCGCGTGAACGAAGCGGAAGGCGAGCCAGGCCGAGGCCTCCGCTTCCAGCGCGAGGTCGGCGACGACATTCGTCATGATCGGCTGGTCGATCAGCGCCTTCTGGAAGGCGCGGCGATGGGCGGTGTGATGCGCGGCCTGCGCCACGGCATGACGCATCAAGCCAGCCGAGCCGACGGCGAAGTCGAGCCGCGTATAGTGGTTCATTTCCAGCCCGGCGCGGATGCCGTGGCCGGGCTCGCCGATCAGATGCGCGATCACGCCGCGGAATTCGACTTCGGAGGAGGCGTTCGACTTGTTGCCGCATTTGTCCTTGAGCCGCTGGATCTGCAGGCGGTTGCGCGAGCCGTCCGGCAGCCAGCCCGGCACGACGAAACAGGAGACGCCCTCCTCGGTCCGCGCCAGCGTCAGGAACACGTCGGAATGCGGGACAGAGAAGAACCATTTATGGCCGGTGAGGGAATAGGTGCCGTCGGCATTGCGGGTCGCCACCGTCTGGGTCTGGCGCAGGTCGGAGCCGCCCTGCTTCTCGGTCATCGCCATACCGACCGTGCCGCCGCGCTTCCGAGCTGCGGGAAGCGGGCGCCCATCGTAATCGGTGGAGGTGATCAGCTTGCCGAATTCGGCCCAGCGGGCGGGGTCGCGCTGCAGCACGGGAATCGCCGAATAGGTCATGCCGAGCGGGCAGCAGATGCCGTTCTCGCCCTGGTTCCAGAGATAGGAAACGGCAGCCCGTGCCACTTGCGCGCCCGGACGTGGCTTGGTCCAGCACAAAGAATGGAACTCGTCGCGCATGGCGAGCCCCATCAATTCATGCCAGGCGGGATGGAACTCGATCTGGTCGACGCGCCGGCCCCAGCGATCGTGCGTGCGCAGTTCCGGCAGGCTGCGATTGGCCTGCCGAGCCAGATCCTGCACGGCTTGCGAACCGACATGGCCGCCGACGACGCTCGCCTGCTCGTGGAACCAGCCGGCGCCGAAGGCATCGAGGATGCGACCAAGCGCCGGGTCGGCGGCAAAGGCGTCATAATCCGCCAGCGCCGGAGCCTGATTCAGCACTTCATGCGTGTCGTAGCCGTAAGCGTCGAGCGTGGTCATGCGGCGCGTCCTTCACGGGAGATCAGTGCGGCGAGGGAGAGATCGGCAAGGGCGGCCGCGATCTCGCGACCCCGCTCGGGCGTGATCGGGCGCTCCGGCGAGAGCGGGCCGATCAGCGCCTCCATGAAGCCGCCGACGATCATCGCGGCGGCGGCTTCGGGATCGACAGAACGGAAAGCCCCCAGCGCTTCACCTTCGACGACGAGCGCGCGAAAAATGCCGGCGATCTCGCGGCGATAATCGAGCCGCGTCGCATCGACGGCCGGATCGGCAGGCTCCGCGATCATCGACCAGGCGAGGCGGCGATTGGCGAAGGCGCGGCGAGCGAAGGCCTCGACCGCGGCGGTCAGGCGCTCGGCGACGGGGGCGTCGCTTGCAGCGATTTCACGCAGCACGGAAAGCTCACGCGACGAGACGGCCGCGACGATCTCAGCCATCAGCTCCGCCTTGGAGGCGAAATAGGAATAGACGCTGCCGGTCGAGACGCCGCTTGCGGCGGCGACCGCGGCGATCGAGGTTTCGTGGAAGCCGACCTCCGAGACGATGCCGCGCGCAGCCGCGAGGATCGCTTCGCGCTTCCCTGCCTTGCGCGGTTGCTTCTGCTGAGTGCCAACCATACACGGCCTCGAAATTGAATTTGAATTCGGATTCAATTTTAAGAGATAGCTTGCAGCCGTCAAGGGGCGGCGGTTGGGGCGCGTGGCAAAGCAGGGCAGCCGGAGACTCAGGTCGCCGACAGCATCCTCCCGCGTGTCCTGATGTCAGGATGGGAGCCAGTCCGGCACTCAGGAAGGCGGCGCCTCGCCCGTTCCGGCCGCTCCGTCGCGGCCGGCCCAACGCTCGACCGAATGGTCGATGGCGAGCAGGACGAGTGCAAGCAGCGTGGCCGACACCACGATGGCATGATCGCCGAGCCCGGCAGCGCAACCGAGCGCAGCGGTGACCCAGATGGCTGCGGCGGTGGTCAATCCGGTCGGCGTCGAATGCCCCCGGCGCAGCACGATGACGCCGGCGCCGAGAAAGCCGATTCCGGTCAGCAGCCCCTGGACGACGCGGCTGGCGGCGTCAGCCTCGTTCGGCTCGCTAAAGATCGTCGCGGCAGCGGCCGTGCCCAACCCGACCAGCCCGAAGGTGCGGATCCCGGCCGCGCGTTGCTTGTTGGTCCGCTCCCAGCCCACGACGATGCCGGCGGCCATGCCGGCCAGCAATCTGAGCAGCAGATCCAGCTCTCCCCACAGAAAACCACTCATGACCCCACCCCCGAAAACGATGATCGAGGGCATGAACGCATGAGAGCCGCCCGCGTTCGTTCTGCGGCAAACGAACGGCGGTCGGCGAGGCAGCTTGCTAGAACTCGATCCCCTGCTGCGCCCTCACGCCT
>JAEWKP010000383.1 GCA_023393655.1 Pseudomonadota bacterium
GTCGCATCGCTACCAGGAGGTGGCCGAGCGCATCACCGAGGCGCTGGAGTTCATGCGCGCCATCGGCATCGATCCGGAGACCCATCCGGAAATGCGCACGACCGACTTCTACACCAGTCACGAGGCGCTGCTGCTCGGCTACGAGCAGGCGATGACGCGGACGGATTCGACGACCGGCGAATGGTACGCCACCTCTGGCCACATGGTCTGGATCGGCGACCGCACGCGCCAGATCGATCACGCCCATGTCGAGTTCTTCCGCGGCATCAGGAACCCGATCGGCCTGAAATGCGGCCCCTCGACCACGGTCGACGGCCTGCTCAAGCTGATCGACGTGCTCGATCCGCAGAACCAGGCGGGCCGCCTGACGCTGATCGCGCGTTTCGGCGCCGACAAGGTCTTCGACCATCTGCCGGCGCTGGTGCGGGCGACGAAGCGCGAAGGCCGCAACGTTGTCTGGTCCTGCGACCCGATGCATGGCAACACGGTCAAGGCGGCGAGCGGCTACAAGACCCGGCCCTTCGATCTGATCCTGGGCGAGGTGAAGAACTTCTTCGCCGTCCACCAGGCCGAGGGCACCCATGCCGGCGGCCTGCATCTGGAGATGACCGGCAAGAACGTCACCGAATGCACCGGCGGCGCGCGCGGCATGACCGATGCGGACCTCAACGACCGCTACCATACGTTCTGCGATCCCCGCCTCAACGCGGAGCAGGCGCTGGAACTCGCCTTCATCGTCGCCGAGCTGGTCAAGCGCCAGCGCGCCGGCCGGGCGCGGCCCGAGGTCGAAGCGGCCGAGTAAGGCGCTTGGCTAGCACACAAACAGGAATGGCCGGGGCTCTCGCCCCGGCCTTTTTTGCAGTCCGTCGATGGTCGCTCAGAATTTCAGGGCGGCGCCGACGCGGGCCTGGTTCAGGCTGGCGGTGATGCCCTCGACATCGTTGAAGCGGGTATAGAGATATTCCGCGCGGACGAGGATGTTGTCGGCCAGCGCGGCCTCGATGCCGCCGCCGATCACGCCGCCGAAGCCCCAGACATCCTTCTTGGGGCCGCCGACCACGCGCGGCCAGCCGACATAGCTGCCGAGAGCAACGCCATTGACATCGGTCGGGCCCCAGTCGCTGTAGACCGAGACATTGGTGTCGAAGCGCCCGACTGCGGCGCCGAGCGTGAAATAGGGCATCAATCGGCCATAGGCGTAGCCGAACCGGGCACGCAGCGAGACGTAGTCGTTGATCCGGGCGCCCTGGTTCAGGCCGACCGTGAGGTACTCGTTGCCGACGCGTCGCGATTCGAGGCGGGAAGCGGCAGCTTCCTGGTCGATGCGCGAGTAATCCGCCTCCAGGCCCATGACGACATCACCGAAGGCCCAGTTATAGCCGGCATAGCCGCCGAACATGGCACCGCTGTCGCGGCGCGGCATGGTGCGGGTCAGGTCGTAGACGTTGATCGAGTTCGCGATCGTCGTGTTCAGCATCGCGTAGTCGATCAGTCTGTCGACGCTTTGGTCGCGCTCGAAGCGCGATTGCGCCTGCCCGGCAAAGCCGCCGACATAGAAGCCATCCCACGTGAACTGGCTTGGTGCCGGAGGCGCGTCCTCGATCTGCGAGCCGCGCAGGACGGGATAGTCCGCCGCAAGCGTCGGTGCGGCGATAAGGCTGGTCGCGAGGGCCGTAGACCCAAACATGAGCGCGATGGAACGGATGCGCATCCTGATCTCCCCGAGCAACGGTCCGGTTCCACCCGTTTCACCCTGCTCCGGGGATGATTCATGCCTCGGTAACCCTAATGTCGGGTTAACGATGGGGAACTTCGGTCAACGACGCGATTGTCGCCCGTCGGCAAACGCGCCATAAGCCGGCCATGACACTGTCTGCTGCAATTCGGCCTCTGGTTCGCTTCGCGCCGTCGCCCACCGGCTATCTCCATATCGGCAACGCCCGGCCGGCGCTGTTCAACTGGCTGTTCGCCCGCCGGCACGGCGGCCACTTCCTGCTGCGCTACGACGATACCGATATCGCCCGCTCCAAGGCGGAATATGCCGATGCCATCGCCGAGGATCTGGGCTGGCTCGGTATCATGCCCGATCAGGTGATCCGGCAGTCCGACCGCCTCGCGATCTACGATGCCGCCGCCGACAGGCTGCGGGGGGCAGGGCGGCTCTATGCCTGCTACGAGACCGCCGACGAGCTCGACCGCCGCCGCAAGCGCCAGCTCGCCCGCGGCTTGCCGCCGATCTACGATCGCGCCGCACTGAAGCTCACCGACGAGCAGAAGGCCGCCTTCGCGGCGGAGGGGCGCAAGCCCCATTGGCGCTTCCTGCTGGAGGCGCGCGAGGTCGCCTGGGACGATCTGGTGCGCGGCGCCTCGCATGTCGACTGCGCCTCGCTTTCGGACCCGGTTCTGGTCCGCGAGGACGGCAGCTATCTCTACACGCTGCCCTCCGTCGTCGACGATATTGAGACCGGCGTGACCCATGTCATCCGCGGCGAGGACCATGTCACCAACACGGCGGTCCAAGCCCAGATCTTCGAGGCGCTCGGCGCGAGCCTGCCGGCCTTCGGCCACCACAACCTGCTGACCACGGCGAGCGGCGAGGGGCTCTCCAAGCGCCTCGGTCATCTCTCGCTGCGGGGACTGCGCGAGACCGGCGTCGAGGCGTTGGCCGTGGCCGCGCTGGCGACGCTGGTCGGCACCTCGGACGCAGTGCGCCCGGTGGCGAGCCTCGACGAGCTCGCGGGCCTCGTCGAGCTCGCCCATGTCTCGCGTGCCCCGGCCAAGTTCGACGAGCACGAGCTGGAGACGCTGAGCGCCCGCACGCTGCATCACCTGCCGCTCGCGTCGGTGTCGGAGCGGCTGGCCGCGCTCGGTGTCACGGCCGACGAGGCGTTCTGGCAGGCCGTGCGCGGCAATCTCGCGAAGCTCGACGAGGCGGTTCAGTGGTCGCGTGTGGTGCAAGGGCCGATCGAGCCTGTGATCGCCGATGCCGGCTTCGCCGCGACCGCGGCCGGACTACTGCCGGCTGCGCCCTTCGACGCAACGACCTGGAAGAGCTGGACACAGGCCGTCGCGGCCGCGACCGGCGCCAAGGGCAAGGCGCTGTTCATGCCGCTGCGCCAGGCCCTGACCGGGCTCGACCACGGACCGGAACTGGCCGCCCTGCTGCCGCTGATTGGACGCGAGAAGGCGCTGAGGCGATTGGCTGGCGAGAGCGCCTGACGGCTCTCACCCCGTCATGCTCGCCCTTGTGGCGAGCATCCACGTCTTGAACGCCGCTCTCG
>JAEWKP010000397.1 GCA_023393655.1 Pseudomonadota bacterium
GACCGCCGATAACCGCCGCGCCGACGTGACCGGCTCGATCGGGCGCGACTGAGGCAGCTTTGCCGGCTGTCATGCCGCCGTCATATCCGCGGCGCCCTTAGGCGCCGCGCCGCCGGAGATGTCTGTGGCGACAGCGGAAGCCCGGCATGCTCAGCGACCTGCAGTCCCGATCCGGCATCATCTGGGCCTATCGCTTCGACGCGGACGGAGAGCCCGCGCGCATTCCGCGCGATGAGATGCCGGAGCTTGCCCCCGGCGAAGGCTTCGTCTGGCTGCATCTCGACCTTGTCCATACGCGGGCGCAGAGCTGGATCGCCGAGCAGGATCTGCCGGACGCGGCGCAGGAAGCCTTCCTCTCGCACGAACCTCACCAGCGGCTCGACCACTCCGCCAGTCTCGCCTGGGGCGTCTCGCACGACCTGATCCGGGACATCGCCGACAAGTCGGAGGAGGTCGGCGCATTGCGCTGGATCGTCGGCGACAGATTCCTGCTCACCGGCCGGCGCGAGGCCCTGCACTCGATCCGGATGACCGCCGAGGCGCTCGATCGCGGCGATCCGGCCGGAAGCCCGGCCGAGCTGTTCGAGCAGATCATCGAATACATCATCGACGACGTCACAGACGCCGTGGTGCGCCTCGTCGACGAGACCGACAGCGTCGAGGACCATATCCTGCTGGACCGGCTGCATGATGGGCCCCAACGCGTCGGCTCCGTGCGCCGCACCGCCGTCCGGCTGCATCGCCAGCTCAGCGGCCTGCATGTCCTGTTCCGCCGCTTCGCCGAGACCCAGTCGGGCCGCAGCGCGCTCGATGCCGTCAAGGCCGCGGCGTCGCGGCTGCTCCAGCGCGTCGACGGGCTGCATCACGATGTCCAGTCGGTGCAGGATCGCGCCAGGCTGCTGCAGGACGAGATCGCCGCCCGCTCGGCCAGCCGCACCAACCGGCAGCTCTACGTGCTCTCGCTGCTGACGGCCCTGTTCCTGCCCGCGACCTTCATCACCGGCCTGTTCGGCATCAATGTGAAGGGCCTGCCCTGGGTCGAATCGGAGGCCGGCGCGATCTTCGTCGCGCTGACCTGCATCGCCGCAGCCCTGCTCACCCTTGTCCTGCTCAGGCGCCGCGGCGTGATCGGGAGCTGAACCGTCTGGCTTTGCCAGCGCCGACGCCAACACGCGCCGGGCGTGGCTGCACACTGACGCTCCAGCCTCGGGCCGCTATAAGGATGGCAAAGGGAGCTCAGCTCCACATTCCGCCGGGAGGACATCATGCTCGCCAACGCTCCGCGCCCGTTCAATTTCGACCTCGGCGAGACCGCCGACGCGATCCGCGACACCGTCCATGCCTTCGCGCAGGAGAAGATCGCCCCGCGCGCCGAGGAGATCGACAAGACCAATCAGTTCCCGCGCGACCTCTGGCCGGAGATGGGCGCGCTCGGCCTGCACGGCATGACGGTCGATGAGGAGCACGGCGGCACCGGCCTCGGCTATCTCGAGCATTGCATCGCGGTCGAGGAAGTCTCGCGCGCCTCAGCTTCGGTCGGCCTGTCCTACGGCGCCCATTCGAATCTCTGCGTCAACCAGATCAGCCGCAACGGCAACGAGGCGCAGAAGCGGAAATACCTGCCCAAGCTGATCTCGGGCGAGCATGTCGGCGCGCTTGCCATGTCCGAGCCGGGCTCGGGCTCCGACGTCGTCTCGATGCGCACCCGCGCCGACAGGAAGGGCGACCGCTACGTCCTCAACGGCAACAAGATGTGGATCACCAATGGCCCGATCGCCGAGACGCTGGTGGTCTACGCCAAGACCGATCCGGAGGCCGGCCCGCGCGGCATCACCGCCTTCCTGATCGAGAAGGGCATGAAGGGTTTTTCGACCCACCAGAAGCTCGACAAGCTCGGCATGCGCGGCTCGGACACCTGCGAGCTCGTCTTCCAGGATTGCGAGGTGCCGGAGGAGAACGTGCTCGGCACCGTCGGGCGCGGCGTCAATGTGCTGATGTCCGGCCTCGACTACGAGCGCGTCGTGCTGGCGGCAGGCCCGCTCGGCATCATGCAGGCGGCGCTCGACGTGGTCATGCCCTATGTCCATGAGCGCAAGCAGTTCGGCCAGTCGATCGGCGAGTTCCAGCTCGTCCAGGGCAAGGTCGCCGACATGTATGTCGCGATGAATTCCTGCCGCGCCTATGTCTATGCCGTCGCCAAGGCCTGCGACCGTGGCGAGACCACCCGCGAGGACGCCGCCGGCGCCATCCTGATCGCGGCCGAGAAGGCGACGCAGGTCGCGCTCGACGCGATCCAGCTTTTGGGCGGCAACGGCTATATCAACGACTACCCGACGGGACGCCTGCTGCGCGACGCCAAGCTCTACGAGATCGGCGCCGGCACCAGCGAGATCCGGCGCATGCTGATCGGCAGGGAGCTGTTCAACAAGACGAAGTGAGGCTAGAGGGCCTCATGCCCCTCTACTTCGCCTACGGCCTCAACATGGACCCGCTCGGGATCATGGCGGCCTGCATGGACGCGGTGGTGCCCTACATGCACGAGCGCAAGCAGTTCGGTCAGCCGATCGGCGATTTCCAGCTGATGCAGGGCAAGCTCGCCGACATGTATTCGACCTGGCAGGCCACGCGCGCCTATGTCTATGCCGTGGGGCGCGCCTGCGACCGCGCCGACCATGCGCGCAGCCTGCGCAAGGATGCGGCTGCCGCGATCCTCTAT
>JAEWKP010000432.1 GCA_023393655.1 Pseudomonadota bacterium
CCAGCCACCGGTCGCCGAGGTACCCGATCAGGGCGCCTGCGATGATGCCACCTGCGAGATCCGTCGCGGCGCGAAAGCCTGAGGACATCGCGCCCGCAAGCGCCTTGTCCTCTCCAACCGGGCTCGCGCCCGGCTTTTCGTTCTCTTCCGCCCGCTTGATCGCGGTCTTCAGGGAACCCAGTCTTGCGCGCAACTCCGAGTCTGAGGCGTTTGGGTCGGGTTCGGACATGGTCTTGGGCCTCCGTCTTGATCGCGTTTACGTCGCGATCCCGCGAAAAACCACTATAACCACGATCAAACCCGCGCATCGAGCCGTCGTCAGCACGGCCTCCTTTATTGGCAGCCCCCGGCGCTGTCAAGACAGGGGGATAATGTCTAACGCATTGGAATATCTATAAATTCTGGCAAAGTGCGACAATCTCGCCGCATTGCGGGAGCGAATGTGGCATTTTTTCAGCGGCGCCGGCGCGTTTTCCCAAGGCGTTCGTCATCAAAGCAGCGCAACAGCCGGGCCGTCATTCTCAGGTGCAGCCGAGCGCAGACCCGAGAATCGCGGGACAAGAGACAATAGGAGCCTGCTTCGGCCTGGGATGGCCCGGGCATGGTGGCACGTCCCTGCCTAGCCCGCCTCGCGGATGCGCTCTGCCGTCGCGAGGTCGACCGATACCATCTGGCTCACCCCGCGTTCCGCCATCGTCACCCCGAAGAGGCGCTCCATCCGGGCCATGGTGATCGGATTATGCGTGATCAGGATGAAGCGGGTCTGCGTATTGCGGGCCATGTCGACGAGCAGGTCGCAGTAGCGCTCGACATTGGCGTCGTCGAGCGGCGCGTCGACCTCGTCGAGCACGCAGATCGGCGAGGGATTGGTCAGGAACACCGCGAAGATCAGCGCGGTCGCGGTCAGCGCCTGTTCGCCGCCGGAGAGCAGCGTCATCACCTGCGGCTTCTTGCCGGGTGGCCGCGCGAAGATTTCGAGCCCGGCATCGAGGGGGTCTTCCGAATCCACCAGCCTGAGCTCCGCCTCGCCGCCGCCGAACAGCACGCCGAACAGCCGCTGGAAATGGCCGTTGACGACATCGAAGGCGGCGATCAGGCGTTCGCGGCCTTCGCGGTTGAGCGCGCCGATCGCCTGCCGCAGGCGGCGGATCGCTTCGGTCAGGTCGTCGCGCTCACCGGCAAGCCCTTCGCGCTTGGCCTTCACCTCGGTCAGTTCGTCCTCGGCGCGCAGGTTGACCGCGCCGAGCCGCTCGCGCTCGCCCTTGAGATTGGCGAGCCGCCGCTCGACCGCTTCCGGCTCCGGCAGGGCGTCTCCGGACTTGATGCCGGCGATCGATTGCAACCCGTCGAGATGGGTATCAAGACCATCCTCGGTCTGCCGAGTGATGTCGGCGACGCGCTGGCGGGCGGCTTCCAGCCGTGCATCGGCCGAGGCGCGGCGTTCGCGGGCGCCGGACAGGCCTTCGAGCGCGATCCGTGCCTGCCGGTCGGCCTCAGCCAGCGTGGTTTCGCCGGCTGCGAGCTTGTCGGCGGCTTCCCGGCGTGCCGTTTCGGCCTGTTCGATCTCGGCGAGGAGGCGCCGCCGCTCGGTCAGGAAAGTGTCGGGCGCTTCCAGCAGCGTCCGCTGTTCGGCGCGGGCGGCCGCGATCCGGCGCGCCGTCTCTTCCGAGCTGTGACGGCTCGCTGCTGCACGTTCCGTCCAGGCCTTGATGTCAGCGGCGATCCCGGCGCGGCGCCGGCTGCGCAATTCGACCTCGCGCGCCAGCGTCTGGACGCGTGCACGCGCATCGGAGGCGGCCGAGCGGCGCTCGCCGAGCTGCACGCGCGCCTTGAGCAACGTGTTTTCAAGCTCCGCCGGAGCGGGCAGGGCGGCAAGCCCGGCCTCATGGGTCGCGATCAGGCTCGTCGCTTCGGAAACGGCCTGGCCCAGCCGCTTGATCGCCTCGGCCAGTGTCGAGCGTTTCACCAGCGTCTCGGCAGCCTTGTGTTCGGCGCTGGCCAGGCGCTGACGGTCCTCGTCGACGGCGCGCCGGGCCTGCCGCGTCGCTTCGATCGCGGCGGTTTCCGCCTGTGCGGCAGCGCGTGCCACGGAGCCTGCTGTTTCCAGAGCCTTGCGGGTTGTTTCGGCAGCCGCGCGCGCGGCCTTCGCCTCCTTTTCCAGATCGCCGAGGCGGTTCTTCTCCGACAGGCGCCGCGCCGCGGGCGAAGGGGCGTCCGCAGCGCTGGTGAAGCCGTCCCAGCGCCAGAGATCGCCTTCGCGCGAGACGAGGACCTGCCCCTGTTTCAATTGCAGGCGAACGGCCTCGCCATTCTCGCGGGCGACAACGCCGATCTGGGCGAGGCGCCGTTGCAACGCCGCTGGAGCCTCGACATGGCCGAGTAGGGTTTCGATGCCATCGGGCAAGGCGGGATCGCCGGTGCCGGGGCCGGTATCGTCCCAATGCGCCGGCGCATTGGCCTCGGCGGAGGCGTCGAGATCGTCGCCCAGCGCCGCGCCGAGCGCGATCTCGTAGCCCTTCGCGACGCTGATCGCGTCGAGGACCGCCGGCCAGCGATCCCCGGCCGCCGGCGCGAGCAGCTTGCGCAGCGTGCCGATCTCGGTGTCGAGCCGCTGCGCCCTCCGATCCGCCTCGGCAAGCGGTGCGCGCAATTCGGTCTCGCGCTCGCGCGCCGCCGCGACGGCGCTCCGGGCCGAAACGGTCCCGGCCTCGGCCGCCAGCGCTGCCTTTTCCGCTGCGGTCACCGCTTCGCGCAGCCTGTCCAGCGCAACCTTGGTGTCGGACGCATCGAGCGCGCTTTGTTCGCGGCGCAGCTTGTCCTGTTCGGCCGCCGCCCGGTTGCGGCGTTCGCCTGCCTCTCGAACCGAGCGTTCCAGCGCATCGCGCCGCGCGGTGAGTTCGGACAATCCCGCCTGGGCCGAAGCATGCTCTGCCTCGGCCGCGGCGAGCCCGTCTTCCGCCTCGCGCTGGGCCGTTGCCGCTGCTTCGGCATCCCCGGCGGCGCCATCGTTTTCGCCCGCAAGCGCGGCGTCCTCTTCCGCAAGCCGGGCGAGGCTGTCGGAAGCATCGCGGCCGATATTCTCCTGCCGCGACAGGTCAGCCTGCAATTCGGCGAGGCGCTTGCCGAGTTCCTCTGCGCGCAGGCGGGCACGCCTGTTCTCGGCTTCGAGTTCGTCCAGCCCGCGTTTCAGCCGGACCAGCGCGGCGGCGGCCGTCGCCTCGCCCTCGCGCAAGGCCGGCAATTCGTGTGCGGCGATGGCCTGTCGCTTGGCGGCCTCGGCCTGGAGCCCGGTCTGGTCGGCGACGCCCCGCACCGCTTCTTCCAGCACATGCGCGGCCTGCGCCTCCTGGGCGCGGGCGTCGTGCAGGGCAATGACGGCGAGCGTCGCCTCGGCCCGGCGGATGTCGGCGGCGAGGCTGCGATAGCGCCCCGCCTGCCGCGCCTGCCGCTGCAACGCGTCGATCTGCCCGTCGATCTCGCCGAGCACGTCTTCCAGCCGGGTCAGATTGTCTTCCGCGCCGCGCAGGCGCAGCTCCGCCTCGTGGCGGCGGCTGTGCAGGCCGGCGATGCCGGCGGCGTCCTCGAGGATGCGGCGACGCGATTGCGGCTTGGCCGAGATGATCTCGCTGATCTGCCCCTGCCGGACGAGGGCCGGCGAGCGCGCGCCGGTCGCGGCATCGGCGAAGAGGAGCTGCACGTCCTTGGCGCGCACCTCCTTGCCGTTGATGCGATAGGTCGAGCCTTCCTCGCGCTCGATCCGGCGCGTGACTTCCAGCACATCGGTTTCGTTGAAGGCGGCCGGCGCCTTGCGATCGCTGTTGTCGAGGGTGAGCGAGACCTCGGCCATGTTGCGGGCCGGGCGCTCGTTCGAGCCGCCGAAGATGACGTCGTCCATCCCCGAGCCGCGCATGTTCTTGAACGAGCTTTCGCCCATCACCCAGCGCAGGGCTTCGACGAGATTGGACTTGCCGCAGCCATTGGGGCCGACGACGCCGGTCAGCCCGGGCTCGATCATGAACTCGGTCGGCTCGACGAAGGTCTTGAAGCCGGCAAGCTTGAGGCGCGTCAGATGCATGGCAGCACCTCGCCGGCTCGAAACAACGCAGCCCTCGTCCTACGGGAAGCCGCTGTGCGGGTCCTCAAGACAAGGGCTGTGATGAAACGCACGCTGCAGACGCGCGACCGGAAAGCCGCCGCCTCAATTACCGAGGAGCGGCTCCAGGATCTTGTCGAATTCGGCGATCGTGAGCGCACCGGATCGCTTCTGCCCATTGATGAAAAAGGTCGGCGTCGAATCCACGCCAGCCTTGGCCCCACCATCCTTCACCACCGTGACGGCGTCATAGATGTCTTGGCGTTTCAAGCAGGCTTCAAAGGATTCCTGTGTGAAACCGGCCTGTTTCACCAGCGCGGAGAGAGCGTCGACCGGCTTGTCGGTGAAGGCCCAGTTGCGCTGCTGCGCGAACAGCAGATCGGTCATCGGGATGTATTTGTCGTTGCCGTTGCAGCGGGCGAGCATGAAGCCAGCCGTCGCCAGCGGATCGAGCGGGAATTCGCGCAGCGTGAAACGCACCTTGCCGGTGTCGATGTATTTCTTCTTCAGCTCCGGCCAGGTCGTTTCGTGGAAATGCGCGCAATGCGAGCAGGTCATCGAGGCATATTCGACGATGGTGACCTTGGCATCGGCCGGGCCGAGCCAGACGTCCCCGAGGGGGCCGGGATCGGGCAGCTTGGTCTGGGCCCGCGCGGTGTTGCCACCGGCGAGCGCGGCAGCGGCGATGCCGGCTGCGCCGGTCAGGAGCTGTCGCCTGTTCGTCATCGTGAAAGATCCTCGGAAGGTCAAAGTCGCTTGGAGCTATAGTGGTCAGTGCGATTGTGGCAAGAGCGCATCCTGCCGCGCACCGCGCTGCTCACGAAGCCGTGTCGTCGCCTCGCGTTTTCGCGTTGAGCGCCACAGCCCGGCCGAGCCGGGCCAGCGCCTCGCGCAGGCCCTCGTCGGCCACGCCGGCAACCTGCGCCTCGACGCGGGCCGCCGTCGCTCCGTCCAGCCTGGGCGCCGGCTTCGACGTGACGGGCGCCGCGACCGGTCCCTGCTTGAGCACGAGCTTGCCGACGGCGCGCCAGCCGAGATGGGTGTTGACGCGCTCGACCAGCAACGGCCCGAGCTGCTGCATCTCCAGCGCGAAGGCGCTCTCGACCCGCACCACCATGGTCGCCGGCTCGGACACCTCGCCCGGTGCCGGCCGGCGCCGTGGCCAGTCGATCTTGAGCGGACGCGAGCGCGCCGCCAGCCGCTCGCCTGCGATCTCCGGCCAGAGCGAGACGATGGCGCGTCCCGCGAAGCCCTGCGCGGCGAGCGCGGGCGCGATGCAGTCGTCGATCAGCTCTGCGAGGGGTTTGGCGGACATGGCTTTATTGTGGGCGCGGGGACGGTAGCCTGCAAGCGGTGCATGAAGCCGCTTGCGGTCACCCATGACTGCGCTACATCCGGATCATGACCGCCGAGGCCCGCGCCGCCGATCTTCTCGTCTGGTACTATCGCCATCGCCGGGCGCTGCCCTGGCGTGCGAATGCGGGCGAGCGGCCCGACCCTTATCGCGTCTGGGCCTCCGAGATCATGCTGCAGCAGACCACGGTCACGGCGGTGAAGCCCTATTACGAGCGCTTCATGACCCGCTTCCCGACCGTGAAGGCTCTTGCCGAGGCGCCGTCAGAGGATGTCATGCAGGCCTGGGCCGGGCTCGGCTACTATTCCCGCGCCCGCAATCTCCACGCCTGCGCGAAGGCGGTGATGGAGGGCCATCGCGGTCGCTTTCCCGATACGGAGGAGGGCTTGCGCGCTTTGCCGGGCATCGGCGCCTATACGGCCGGCGCCGTCGCGGCGATCGCCTTCGACCGGCCGGCTGCCGCCGTCGACGGCAATGTCGAGCGCGTGATGAGCCGGCTTTTCGCGATTACGGACGAATTGCCCGGCGCCCGCCCCCTGATTCGCGAGAAGGTCCTGGCGCTGCTGCCGCACGATCGGCCGGGCGATTTCGCGCAAGCGCTGATGGATCTCGGCGCCACCATCTGCACGCCGCGCAATCCGGCCTGCGGCCTCTGCCCCTGGCGCGAGCCCTGCCGGGCACGGATCGCCGGTACGCAGGAGAGCTTTCCGCGCAAGGCGCCGAAGAAGGCCGGCGTCACGCGCTATGGCGCGGCTTTCGTGCTGACCCGGCAGGATGGCGCTATCCTGCTGCGCACGCGGCCGGCCAAGGGCCTGCTCGGCGGCATGGCCGAGGTGCCGACCAGCGAATGGCGGCCCGACTACGAACTCGACGGCGCCGCGCAGGACGCGCCATTGCCGCTGAGCTGGATGCAGCTTGCGGAACCGGTGCGCCATGTCTTCACGCATTTTCCGCTGGAACTGACGGTGTTCACCGGCAGCGTTCCCGAGCGCACGCAGGCTCCGGCCGGGATGCGCTTCACGAAGCTGGCGAATCTCGCCGGCGAGCCGCTGCCGAGCCTCATGCTGAAGGTCGTCGAGCGCGCCGGGCTCTACAATTCGAAGACGCGATAGGTCATCGTCGGCAGTTCGACGGACCATTTGAAATAGCCCTTCGAGTAGATCTTGCCGCGGTTCGGCGGCCAGGGATCGTGGATGCGCAGCGTCGTACCGGTGCCGTCCGGATTGCCGTCGCCGCGCATGCCGACGATGACGATCATGTGGCCGGGGCTGCCGCGACCGGCCGTGTATTCATCGACGCGCCAGAGCATGTCGAACATCAGCGGCCCACGGGCCACCGCCTGCCGAAGCTGCTCGACCGACCAGGATTGGGGCGCGTTGCAGCGCAGCCCATGGATGCGGCCATAGCGCTGGCCGGTCACGATCGCCTGGTCGCTTTCGGAGGAGTTCAGCAGCCCGCCATCGGAGGCGATCATGTCCGGCGGCGTCCTGGCGATGATGATCGGCACGGTCGATTTCTTCATCATCGCCGTCGAGGTCGCCCAACAGGTCGTGTTGGTCGGCTGCGCGATGAAGGGGACCTTGTGCAGGATTGGCGCGAAGGCCTCGGTGTCGTAGAGGCAAGCCTGGGTCGCCGGCCCCGCCTGACCATCCTCGACCAGCCAGTTCTTGCGCTGGAAGGCCAGGACCGCGTTGTGCGTGAAGTTGCCGAACTGGCCGTCGGGAACGAGCTTCGGGATCGGCTTCAGCTTGGCGTTCAGCGCTTCCTGAAGCGTCTTGGCCTCGGGTCCACGGGAACCGGTCTTGAGGATCGTCGCCATGCTGCCGCCCTCGCTGTCATAGGTTCAGGATGCGCGCGCCGATGGCGGGTGCGCATCCTACGAACATATGACGATAGGGCAGGGTGTGCGAGGCGGCAGCTCAGGCCGCCGCCATCTGAGCCCTGATCTCGCCGCGCAGCGCGTCGAGCACGGTCAGTCCGCCCTGGCGCTCGACATGCCAGAAGGTCCAGCCATTGCAGGCTGGCAGGCCCTGCGCCAGCGCGCCGACCTTGTGGATCGAGCCGACCGCCGGGCCAAGAATCAGCGTGCCGTCGGCGCGGATCACGGCCTTGTGGCGGCGCTTCTCGTCATGGACGGTCTCGCCGGGCTTCACCAGTCCGGCCTCGACGAGGCTGAGGAACGGCACGCGCGGCTCGCTGCGCTTGGAAGGCGCGGTCGAAAACGCTTCCGGCGCCAGCGGCGTCACCGCTGCGATGCGCTCGCGCGCTGCCTTGGCATAGACCGGATCGCGCTCGAGCCCGATGAAATGACGGCCCAGAGCCTTGGCGACGGCGCCGGTCGTGCCCGTGCCGAAGAACGGATCGAGGATCACGTCGCCGGGATTCGAGGCCGAGAGCAGCACGCGGGCAAGCAGCGCCTCCGGCTTCTGGGTCGGGTGAACCTTGGCGCCACTGTCGTCCTTCAGCCGTTCATCGCCGGTGCAGAGCGGCAGATACCAGTCCGAGCGCATCTGCAGGTCGTCATTGCCGCCCTTCAGGGCTTCGTAATGGAAGGTGTATTTCGAGTTCTCGCCGCGCGCGGCCCAGATCAGCGTCTCATGCGCGTTTGTGAAACGCCGGCCGCGGAAATTCGGCATCGGGTTGGCCTTGCGCCAGACGATGTCGTTCAGCATCCAGAAGCCGAGATCCTGCAGCGTCGCGCCGACGCGGAAGATGTTGTGATAGCTGCCGATGACCCACAAAGCCCCGTCCGGCTTCAGCACGCGCCGCGCGGCTGCAAGCCAGTCGCGGGTGAAGCGGTCGTAATCGGAGAAGGATGCGAACTTGTCCCAGTCATCGTCGACGGCATCGACGAGGCTGTCGTCGGGCCGGCGCAGATCGCCGCCGAGCTGGAGGTTATAAGGAGGATCGGCGAAGATCAGGTCGACGCTCGCCGGTGGCAGCGCGTTCATCGCAGCGACGCAATCGCCGACGAGGACCTGATCCAGCGGCAGCTCCCGCGGGGTGCCGATTTGTTCGGGAAGGCCCTTGGCCTTCATCCGAGCCCCCAGTGCAGGCCGTCCGGTACGCGAAACCTGAATCCGGACGGGAGCACTGGCGGTCCCGGTACGCAAAATACCCATGACGCCAAGACCGTTACGCAACTTCAACGAGGGCGATCTTGGTCGGACAGGGTAAAGGTCGGGTTTCCGCTTTGAAAAAAATGCGTCCCATTCTGGGGCTGCAAATTTTGCCTAGCCCATTGGCAATGAAGGGAAATTCGTAAACGCCGGTTAACGTCTCAAGGTGCCGTTACGGCAGTTCGGCGGGTGTTGGGGTGGGCTCAGGGCATCGTTCCGGAGCATCACTCGGGCGGCCGCTGCACGTCATTGCGAGCGCAGCGAAGCAAGCCAGGGGGACTGGGTCGAACGGCTCGCGCAATCCCCTGGATTGCTTCGTCGCTTCGCTCCTCGCAATGATGGGTGGCGCGGGCGGAAACCTACCGGAACCAGATGCCCTTCACCGGCGCGAAGGAATAGCGATGCTCGGGGCAGGGACCGTGCGCGGTGATTGCCTTGCGATGCTGCGGCGTCGCATAGCCGACATGGCTGGAGAAGCCATAAGCCGGATAGCGCTTGCACAGCCGCGCCATCATCCGGTCGCGCGTCACCTTGGCGACGATCGACGCCGCCGCGATCGAGGCGATCTGTCCGTCGCCCTGGATGATCGCCTCGCAGGAACAGGCGAATTGCGGCGGGTCGTTCCCGTCGACCAGGATATGGAGCGGTGCCAGCGGCAGCCCAGCCACGGCCCGGCGCATCGCCAGAAGCGTCGCCTGGCGGATATTGATGGCGTCGATTTCGACGGCCGTCACGCTGGCGACGGAGACGGCGAGCGCCCGCTCCATGATCTCGCCGAAGAGGTCCTCGCGGATCGCGGCCGAGAGCTTTTTCGAATCGTCGAGACCGTGAGGCACGCGCTCGGGATCGAGGATCACGGCGGCCGCGACGACCGGGCCGGCCAGCGGCCCACGTCCGACCTCGTCGATGCCGGCCAGCGGCCAGCGGCCGTTGGCAATGGCGGATGTCTCGCGGTTGAAATCGGCGGGCATGGCGAGGTTATGCAGCAGAGCATGGCGCGGGGCCAGAGCCGTCTTTTCCTCGCTCCACGCAATCGCGTTTGATCGTCATGGTCGGGCTTGTCGCGACCATCCACGTCTTCTTTCCTACAATGCGGTGTCCAAGGCGTGGATGCTCGCCACAAGGGCGAGCATGCCGGCGAGAGCCGCCGCCCAACGCCTCAGAACAAACTCAACTGCGCCTTCTCCTTCTCCGGTTTCACGAACAGATCGGTTCGCAGCCGGCGCCGAGTCGTGTTGAAGCCGATGCGTTCGGCCGCCATCTCGAAGCGCCGCCCGATCATCCAGGCATAGGGGCCGGAGCCCACCATGCGCTGCCCCCATTGCGAATCGTAGTCCTTGCCGCCGCGCGTCGAGCGGATCAGCGACATCACATGCCGGAGCTTGTCGGGATGGTGCGTCAGCAGCCATTCCTGCACGATATCGCGCACTTCGAGCGGCAGCCTGAGCAGGACATAGCCGGCGGCCTCGGCACCCGCCGCCTTGGCCGCGTCGAGGATGCGCTCGATCTCGTGCTCGTTGATCGCCGGGATGATCGGCGCGACCAGCACCGTCACCGGGATGCCGGCTTCCGAGAGCTTGCGGATCGTCTCCAACCTCTTGGCAGGGGAGGCGGCGCGCGGTTCCATGCCGCGTGCGGTCTTCGGGTCGAGCGTCGTGACCGAGAGCGCGACCTTGACCAGTCCCTTCTCCGCCATCGGCGCGAGGATATCGATGTCGCGCTGCACCAGCGCCGATTTGGTGACGATGCCGACGGGATGGTTGAATTTCGCCAGCACCTCCAGGATCTGGCGCATGATCCGGAGCTTCTTCTCGATCGGCTGGTAAGCGTCGGTATTGGTGCCGATGGCGATCGTCCGCGGCTGGTAGGAGGGGGAGGAGAGTTCCTTTTCCAGCAGCGCCGCCGCATCGGGCTTCGCCGTCAGCTTGCTTTCGAAATCGAGCCCCGGCGACAGGCCGAGATAGGCATGGGTCGGCCTGGCGAAGCAGTAGACGCAGCCATGCTCGCAGCCGCGATAGGGATTGATCGAGCGATCGAAGGAGATATCGGGCGAGTCGTTGCGCGTGATGATGCTGCGCGCCTTCTCATAGGCGATCTCGGTCGAGAACGGCGGGAGTTCCTCCAGCGAGCCCCAGCCATCGTCCTCGGCGACGCGCTGCTCGGCCTCGTAGCGGCCGCCGGGATTGATCGTGGCACCGCGTCCGCGCCGCCTGTCCCGATCGATCTGATGGCCGATATAGGCCATCGGATCGGCGGGTGCGACGACCGGCGCGGAGACGCTCGGCTCCCGGTCGAACCGCCGCAGGGGCTGGGCCGCCGGGAAGGGCCGTGAAGTGGGTCTGGCCTGGGGCATGGTTGTCGAACCGCGTCGCGCGCCGGGAATCGGCACCTTCTGGTCTCATGTAGAGTGAACATATAGAGAACAAAAGGCAAGTGGCGGGATTGTGACATGCTGCGTTGCGGCATAGGATTTCGCTTATGCTCACAGCCGTGATCCGCAGCGATGGTTCCCAGCAGGCGCTTGCCGCGACCCTGGCTGTCCTGATTCCCGCGGTCGCGGAGGGCTTTCTCGGCCATGCGGTTCTCGTCGACACGGTCGGCGCGAGCGATACCGAGCGCGCTGCGGACGCCACGGGCGCCCGCTACCTCCGCACGAACCATGAGCAAGCCTGGCGGGAAGGCGCGGCCCAGGCACGGGGAGACCGCCTCGTCCTGTTCGAATCCGGCGATGTGCCGCAGGCCCATTGGGTTCAGGCGGTGGAGCGCCATCTGCTGGTCGCGGCGGCAAAGCCGGCCCTGATTCCTCTGGAGGGGGCCTTCGCGTCCTTGCGCGAAAGGCTCGTGTTCTCGCTGCCCGGACGCGGGCTCGCGGCGGGGCTTGTCATGCCCAGGGCGATCGCGCTGACCGGTCGTCTCGACCGGGCGCCGGTGCGGTTGCCGGTCCTGCGGGAGCGGGTAGGCTAGCTGCTCGGAGGGACGTGGCGCTGCTGAAGGCGATATGCCGGCTACGCATGGCGGAACGAATTTCGTGCGGGAACTTGTGCGTTGCAGCATAAGTTCATATGTTGACGGTTGCCTGAAGCACCTCCCTCAGACATCGAAAGGAGAGATCCATGCTGGAACGGCACGATTCCTGTTCTGCGCTCGAAGCGGAGCGCGACGAGGACAAGCGCGAGGAACAACGGGAGGACGAAGATACGTTCTCGCCTCGCGAACATCAGGAAGGATTCTGGAGCTAGCCTCTCCACGAAAACCAAGCGGGGGGCTGGATGCAGCCCTCCGCACGACACTCT
>JAEWKP010000009.1 GCA_023393655.1 Pseudomonadota bacterium
GCGCGCGCGATCCGCCATCGGTTTTCCCAGCGGCGGATCGCGGATTTCGATGTTTACTCAGCGGCTTCCGCCGTGCGCGACCCCGGCGGATCGAAGGCCTGAATCGGCGGCAGGTTGCCGTCGAAGCGCGCGACCTGCACCGTCGTGAGCTGGCCGGTGCAGCCCTGCGCCAGCGCCGAGGTGCCGATATCGCGGGTCAGCACGTTGGGATTGCCGTGCACGCAAAGCGGCTTGTCCTCGTTTGGATCGGCAGGATCGTACCAGGCGCCGGTCGGCAACTGGATCACGCCCTTGCGGATACCATCGGTGACATGGACCGCGGCCAGGCAGGCGCCGCGCTCGTTCGAGAGGCGGATGATGTCGCCATCGGCGATGCCACGCAGGGCCGCATCGTCCGGATGCATGTGCGCGATCTCGCGGCCGCGATGCTTGGCGTCATTGCTGTGGCCGCCGAAATCGAACTGGCTGTGCAGGCGGGTCCGGGGCTGGTTGGCGACGAGCACATAAGGATTGGTCTCATCCGGCACGTTGCTGGCGCCGAGCCAGGTCGGGTGGCCGGGGCAATCCGCCTCGCCGAAACCGGCGATGGTCTCCGAAAAGATTTCCAGCTTGCCGGATGGCGTCGGCAAGGGCGCAGCCGCCGGATCGGCCCGGAAAGCGCGCAGCTTGCCGCCATCGTCGGGCTGCTGCGGCAGGTCGAAGCCCTCGCCGGCCCAGAACTCGGCGAAGCTCGGCGCCGGCAGGCCCTTCTCGGCAAGAGCCGTGCGGGTCGGCTCGTAGAGGTGCTCCAGCCACTGCCGGGCGGTGCGGCCCTCGGTGAAGGCCTCGCCCGTGCCGAGGCGCTCGGCGAGATCGGCGAAGATCGCGTAATCGTCGCGCGCCTCGCCATAGGGCGCGACCACCGGATGCATCGGCACCAGCAGCGGGTCGTTGGGGTTGCCGCCGATATCCTCGCGCTCCAGCGTCATCGTGCAGGGCAGCACGATGTCGGCATGGCGGGCCGTCGCGGTCCAGGCGAGTTCGTGCACGACCAGCGTGTCGATACGGGCGAAGGCTTCGCGCAGGCGGTTCAGGTCCTGATGGTGATGGAACGGATTGCCGCCGGCCCAATAGACCAGCTTGATCTCGGGATAGGTCCGGGTCTGGCCGTTATAGCGATAGGTTGTGCCCGGGTTGAGCAGCATGTCGGAAATGCGCGCGACCGGGATGTAGTCGCTGATCGGGTTCCTGCCTTGCGAGAAGGTCGGCATCGGCACGGCATTGTAGCGCCGGCCGTAATAGGCGATCGCGCCGAGTCCGTAACCATAGCCGCCGCCCGGCAGGCCGATCTGGCCGAGCGCCGCGGCAAGGACCATGCCCATCCAGACCGGCTGCTCGCCATGGGTGGCGCGCTGCAGGGCATGGGCCACGACGATCAAGGCGCGCTTGCCGTGCAGCCGCTTCGCCAGTGCGACGATCTCCTCGGCCGACAGGCCGGCGATCGGGGCGGCCCAATTCGCGTCCTTGGGCTGTCCGTCGGTCTCGCCCAGCAGGTAACGCTCGAAGATCGGCCAGCCGGCGGTATAGCGGTCGAGGAAGGCGCGGTCGTGCAGGCCGTTGACGACGAGCGTGTGGACCAGCGCCAGCATCAGCGCGGTGTCGCTGCCCGGCTTGTTGGCGACCCAGTCGGCGCGGGCTCCGGCCGGCAGGTCGCCGCGCAGCGGGCTGACCAGGACGAATTCGCAGCCGCGCTCCTGCGCCCGCTCCATCGCGCCGCGCTCGACATGGCGGCTGGTACCGCCGCCGGCGACCATGCTGTTCTTCAGCGCCATCCCGCCGAAGGCGAGCACGATCTCGCTGTGATCGGCGATCTGCTCCCAGGAGACGTTGCGCTTCACCAGATCCTCGTAGTCGCCGATGATATGCGGCACGAGGACGGAGGAAGCGCCCGAGGAATAGCTGTTGACCGACTTCACATAGCCGCCGGTCGAGGTGTTCAGGAAGCGGTGGATCTGGCTCTGGGCGTGGTGGAAGCGCCCGGCGCTGGCCCAGCCATAGGAGCCGCCGAAGATCGCGCCGGGGCCGAAATCGTCACGCACGCGGCGCAACTCCCCGGCGAGTTTGTCGAGCACGGCCGACCAGGACATCGGCACATATTCGTCGCGGCCGCGGCGATCATCGGGGCCGGGACCGTTCTCCAACCAGCCGCGCCGGACCATGGGCTGCGCGATACGGGCGCGGTGGCGCAGGGCAGCGGGGAAGTTCTGGATGATCTCGTTGGGGTCGGGATCGCCCTCATGCGGGCGGACTTCGAGCTGCCCTTCCTTCATGCGGGCCGAGAACACGCCCCAATGCGAGGTATGCGGGCGGAACGCCTCGCTTTCGGTCACAGCTTCGCTTGCCGGAACGACTGGAGCCGTCATCGCCTTCACCCTCACCCTTTCGGACTGAAACAGCCCTTCCCTCATTCCGATGGTCCGCGAACGATCGCAAGGGGTTTTCGCGGATTGCCGGCAAGCGCCGCACGCTTGGCCAGATGCAGAAAGACCCGGCTGCTCGTCGCTGCCGGGCCTTTCCCTATTCCATCAACCGGATCGCGTCGTGATCAGCGGATCGGCGGAGCGTATTGCAGGCCGCCATTGGTCCAGAGCGCATTCTGGCCGCGCGCGATCTTGAGCGGCGACTTCTCGCCGAGGTTGCGCTCGAACATCTCGCCGTAGTTGCCGACCGCCTTGATGGCGTTATAGGCCCAGTCGTTCTTGAGGCCGAGCGCCTCGCCGAAAGTGCCTTCCTTGCCGAGCAGGCGGCGGATCTCGGGATTGTCGGACTTCTCGCGCATCTCGTCGACATTCGCCTGGGTGACGCCGAGTTCCTCAGCGGTGACCTGGGCGAAATGCAGCCACGTGACGATGTCGTACCACTGGTCGTCACCATGGCGGGTGACGTAGCCGAGCGGCTCCTTCGAAATCGTCTCCGGCAGCACGATGTGGTCGTTCGGCGCCTTGAAGCGCATGCGCTCGGCGTAGAGGCCGGACTGGTCAGTGGTGAAGGCGTCGCAGCGGCCGCTCTCGTAGGCCTCGGTCGCCTCGTTGTTGGTGGCGAAGGTCACTGGTTCGAACTTCATGTTGTTCTTGCGGAAATAGTCCGCGGTGTTGAGTTCGGTCGTGGTGCCCTGCTGGATGCAGATCGAGGCGCCGCTGAGCTCCTTGGCCGATTTGACGTTGAGCGACTTCTTCACCATGAAGCCTTGGCCGTCATAGTAATAGGTCGCGCGAAAGTTGAGGCCGAGATTGGTGTCGCGGCTCATCGTCCAGGTCGTGGTCGCGGCGATCATGTCGGTCTCGCCGGACTGGAGCGCCGTGAATCGGTCCTTGGACGACAGCTGGACAAACTTGACCTTGGTCTTGTCGCCGAACACGGCGGCAGCGAGAGCGCGGCAGTAATCGGCATTGATGCCGGTTGGGACGCCGTTCGCGTCGGGAATGACGAAGCCGGCGAGGTTCGTGCCGGTGCCGCAGTTCACGACCCCGCGCGACTGGATGGTCTTCAAGGTCTGCGCTTGCGCCGAAACCGACATGGTGCAGACGACAGCAGCGGCAAGCGCCAGGCTAAGCTTCATAATTCCATCCCCTTTTGTTAGATCGTTCCGATGATGTTCCACGCGGCCCTGCTCCCGTCAATCGGCAGCACGGACCTTTCCTTCCGGAAGCTTGCCGTTCCGCCTTATTGCAGGTCGGCAAAGGCGAGCTTCAGGCGTTCCACCGCTTCCGCGACGACGTCACGCGGCGTCGCCAGATTGAAGCGCAGGCAGCTCTCGCCGCCCTTGCCGAAGGTCGGGCCATGGTTGACGGCGATCCTGGCCTGTTTCTCGACGCGCGCCGTGAACTCGACCGCGTCCATCCCCGTGCCCGAGAAATCCGCCCAGGCGAGATAGGTCGATTCCAGCGGCATCGAGCGCACGCCCGGGATCGCATTGATCCCGGTATCGAAGATGCGGCGGTTGCCGTCGAGGTAGAGGTTGAGCGCATCGACCCAGGCCGCGCCCTCCGGGCTGTAGGCGGCCGTCGCCATCGCCATGCCGAAGGAATTCGGGGAAATGCCGAGCGCGTCCATGCGCCCGCGGAACAGGTCGCGCAACCGCTCGTCGGGGATGATGACGTTGCCGATATGGGCGCCGGCGATGTTGAAGGTCTTGGTCGTCGCCGTCATCATGACCAGGCGGTCCATGATCTCGGGCGCTGCGACCGGCATCACCATGTGCTTCTGGCCGGGCATGACGAGATCGTGGTGGATTTCGTCCGAGACCAGGATGAGGTCGTGGCGCTTGCAGAAATCGGCGATCGCGCGCAATTCGTCGCGCGTCCAGACGCGCCCGCCCGGATTATGCGGCGAGCAGAGGATGAGCATGCGCTCGTTACCGGTCATCGCGGCATCCCAGGCGGGGATGTCGAGGACGTAACGCCCCTCCTCCAGCGCCAGCGGGCATTCGACGACGCGCCGCCCGGACGAGGTCACGATGCGCGCGAAGGCGTGGTAGACCGGCGTCATCAGCACGACGCCGTCGCCGGGCTGGGTATAGGCCTCGACGCAGAGAGCGGTGCCGTTGACGAGGCCATGCGTGGTGAAAATCGAGGCCGGCTCGACCTCCCAGCCATGCCGGTTCAGCATCCACCAGCGGATCGCCGCGAGATAGGCCCGGTCATCGCCGAAATAACCGTAGATACCGTGGGCGTTCATGCCATCGAGGGCGGCCTGCACGCAGGCCGGCGGGCGGAAGTCCATATCCGCCACCCACATCGCAATGCCGCCATCGGCCGGCACGCCATAGACGGTTTCCATCTTGTCCCATTTGGCCGAATGGGTGCCGCGGCGATCGATCCGCTCGTCGAAATTGGGAGAAGGCTGCATGAGACCCTGCCGGCTAACACGGAGAATATCCTCCCCCTAGCAGGTCTCCCCAGAGAACACAGCCACTGCGGGGCGCAACCCGGGAGAACGGGGAATGCATTCGCCGCGGCGGAGGGGATGGGCGATGCTCCCTCCCTCGTTCCCCTCAGCGCTGCTTGCGGACCTCCTCCGCGGTGACCGTCGGCTGCTGGCCGCCCCAGCTTGCGCGCAGCCAGTTGGAGAGATCGGCGACCTGCTGGTCGGTGAGATGCGCGGCGAAACCGGGCATTGGCTGCATGCGCTCGAGCCCGGGGAAGCGCTGGGCGGGAATGCCAGAGAGAATGACCTTGTTGAGGCTGCGCGCATCCGCCAGGCGCAGCGAGGCATTGGTCGCGAGCGGCACCACGACATGCGGGATGCCCTGCCCTTCGCCGCCATGGCAACTGGCGCAGACGGCGAGGTAACTGGCGCGCGCCGAGGCCGCGGTCTCGGCCGGGACCGCGACCGGAGCGGGCGGTGCAGGCGGGGTTGCGCGCTCGGGCAGCTTGTCGAGATCGAAGAGATAGGCCGACATCGCAGCGAGGTCGTCGGCGGTGAAATACTGGGTCGAGAAATGGACGACCTCGAACATCTGGTTGGTCATCGCGCCCTGCGCCGAGATGCCCGACTTCATGAAGCTCGCGAAGACCAGCGGGTCGAAACCCATCCGCGTCAGCCCGGCCTTGGTGATATCGGGCGCGACGACGCCTTCGAGTTCCGCGCCCTGAAGATAGGCGCTGTCCTTCATCCCCATCGTGAGGTTGCGCGGTGTATGGCATTCGCCGCAATGGGCGAGCGCGTCGGTCAGGTAGCGGCCGCGATTCCATTGAGCCGAGCGGCCGGCGACCTCCGTCTTCGTGTCGGAAGACAGGTTGACCAGGTTCCAGAAAGTCAGGCCCTGTCGGATGTTGAGCGGAAACGGCAGGTGATTGGCCTTGTTCGCCACCTTCATCGGCTCGCGACTCATCAGGAAGGCATAGACCGCGTCGACGTCCTCCGCCGTCAGCTTGCGATAGGAGGCATAGGGCATGGCCGGGTAGAGATGGCCGTTCTTGCCGACACCGTCGCGCACGGCGCGATGAAACTCGGCCCGCGTCCAGTTGCCGATGCCGTGTTTCTTGTCCGGCGAGATATTGGTCGAATAGATCGTCCCGAACGGCGTCTCGAAGGGCAGCCCGCCGGCCCAGGGCGCGCCGCCCTTGGTGACGTGGCAGGCATAGCAATCGGCGGCGACGGCGACATAGGCGCCGCGCTTGGCCAGCGTCTTCATCTGCTCGGCCGACAGGGGCTGTTCGATGTCGCTCGCGACAACGCTGCGCTCGAACAGGCCGAGGAAGACGGCGCCCGCCGCAAGCACCCCGAGGACGGCGATCGTCAGCACCGCCAGAAGCAGCTTCCTCGCCATGCACTTAAGCCTTCACCAAGCCGGGAGTCCTGAGGGCGAGGTCGCGCACGGCCTCGAAATAGCGGACATAGCCGGTGCAGCGGCAGATATGACGGTCGAGCGCCTCGCTGATCACCTGCTCCAGTGCCTCGCGCTTCACCGGATTGCGCTTCAGCTGGTCGAGCAGCACGGTCGCGCCGGTGACGAAGCCGGGCGTGCAATAGCCGCACTGGAACGAGAAATGCTCGATGAAGGCCTGCTGGACCGGCGAAAGCGCGGTGATGGTCCCGCTGGCATCGCGCTGGGCCTGTCCTTCAACGGTCCTGACCTTGCGCCCGGCGAACCAGTGCGCGCCGGTGATGCAGGTGCGCATCTCCTCGAGCGAGCCATCGGGCTTCTCCAGCACCACCGTGCAGGCATGGCAGATGCCTTGACCGCAGCCCATGCGCGAGCCGGTCAGGTCGAGATACTCGAAGAGGAAATCCTGCATCATCATCGTCTCGGGCACGTCGATGGGACCGACGGCCTTGTCGTTGATGGTCAGGGAGAGCGGCTTCATCGCGATGGTCATGCCAGTGCCTCCCGGATCTTCTCGGACGTGATCGGCAGGCTGTAGAAGCGCTTGCCGATGGCATGGGCGACGGCATTCGCGAGCGCGGGAACGACCGCGATCATCACCACCTCGGCCATGCCCTTGGGCGGATCGGTGTCCGAGAGCGGCGGCAGCACCTCGGCGGTCTGCGACCAGACGGCGACGTCCTTCGAGACCGGCAATTCGTAGCGGTTCCAGTTCCAGGTGCCGTCGCCGGGCCCATCCTCGTGCAGCGGCAGATACTCCTTCAGCGCGTGGCCGATGCCCATGGCGATGCCGCCCTGGATCTGACCCGAGACCAGCTCCGGCACGATCTGGTTGCCGCATTCGAGGATCGAGTGATGCGACAGCAAGCTGATCTCGCCGCTGCCGGTATCGACCACGATCTCGGCCAAAGTCGCCATCGGCGCGTAATAGGTGACGCCGGCATTGTTGCGCTGCGCCGGCGGATAGAACACCGCGGCACGCTCGATGAAATGCCAGCCCTCCTGTGTCATCAGCGCCTTGCGCGCGGCCGGGGCGTCCTCGCCGTATTTCACCGCAAGCGCATCGATGGCGAAGCGCTGCTTCCCCCTATCCGGCAAATCGAATTCCGCTTCGGCCCATTGCCAGCGGTTGAAGCTGTGCACCGTAACGCCGGTGACGAGGCCGAGCCGGTGCGCTTCCGCCGCAATCTCGGCGAAGGCGAGCGGCTGCATCGCGGCAGCGGTAATCCTGCCATCGACGATGCGCAAATCCTCGCGGCGCACCGCTTCCGGTGCCATCTGGCCGCCGCCGATGCCGCGCGACCAGAGCGAGCGCGCCGCCGGCCAGATCGCGAGATCGACCAGCGCCCGGGCGGCCTCGCGCGTCGCGTGGCCGAGATAATAGACGCTGTTGGAGGCGCTCATCGGCGAGGTGAAGCTCGGCGTCCAGCGCGGATTGGCCTTGCGCTTGTCCTCTTCCTCCTGGGAGAGCGTGTAGGGCTCGTCGGTGGTCTCCAGCGGCATCTGCGGCCAGCGCACCTTGCCGAACTCGGTCTCGTCGGGCTGGCGGCCGAGGATGGCGGCGGCCATCACCGCCTGCGAGGTCGTCGCGCCCGTGCCGATCTCATGCGCGACATGCGAAAGCTTCAAGCGGCCGGCCGCATCGAATTCGATGGCGCAGAGCGCGGCTTCGGCGCCGGTGCCGTAATCCTTGTGCACATGGCCGTAGCCGACACCGTATTTCTTGCCGGGATTGGCGGCTTCGAACTCGGCCTTGCGCTTCTGCCGGTTCGCCCAGAGCGGGTGCTTCTGGGCCCGGTCGAGGATCTCGCCATGGCGCATGGCGCCGGAAGGGATCGCGCCCTGCGAATTCTTCATCCCCGATTGCAGCGCGTTGCGGCGCCGGAACTCCATCGGATCGAGGCCGAGCGCCTCGGCGGCCTCGTCGACCATCATCTCGGTCGCCGCCATCGTCTGAAGCGTGCCGTAGCCGCGCATCGAACCGGCATCGACCGCGCGCGACGAGACGATCGTTGCCGAGAAATCGCTCTTCGGCAGGTAATAGATCGACTGCGCCGCCGTCGCACCGACCGTGCCGACAGAGACCGAGAAGTTCTCGCGCCCGCCGCCATCGGTGCGGTAGCGCCCGGTCATCGCCCGGAACCGCCCCGTCTTGCGGTCTATGACCATGACCTTCTCCATCTGGAAGCCATGGCGCTTCAGCGCGGTCTGGAACTGCTCGTAGCGGTCGTTGGCGAGCCTGACCGGGCGACCGTCGCCATAGAGGCCGGCGAGCACACAATAGAACGGGAAGATCGCGTGGTCCTTGGTGCCGTAGCCGACGGTGTAGCCGACCTTGAGGTCGATGCTTTTCAGCGGGAATGTCGACTTCGAGACCATATGAGCCGCCATCTCCGCCACCTCATAGGGCGACTGGGTGGCGATCAGGGCATGCAGCAGGCCGCTGGCACGGTCGTACCAGACATTGCCGTTATCGGCCTCCATGGCCGAGGCATCGGCGGACTGGCTGGTGAAGGAACGCCTGAGCACCAGCGCGTCATCGCCGGCAGCGGCGATCCCGCGCTCGATCTCGGCTGCCGCCGCCATGCCGCGGGCCATCGCATCACCGTCGCCGGCGGCCGGCCATTGCGGCTCCTCGCCCTTGAAGCCGGCGCGGATCGTCGTCTCCTTGAGCGACGAGTAACGATCCTCGGCGTCGGGGGTCCCACCATCGATCCGGATATAGCGCGCCGCCCCGTACGGGCCTGGTGTGGTCGAGGGCCCCTCCGCGCCATAGCGCACGACCTTGTCGTTGAAGCGCAGCTTGCGCTTGGCCGCGTCGTAGCGGGCGAAGTCGTGATAGATCAGCATCGCGACGGGCTGGCCGAGCAGCCGAGCCGTTTGCCCCTTCGGCACGAAGAAGACGTCGCCATAGAAGCCAGGCACGGGAATCGCGACGCCATCGGCAACGAGATCCTCATGCAGGACGAGCCGGTCGGGCTTCAGGTCCTCGCCGAGCAGGCTGAGATCGACGCTGTCGAAGACGCGGTCGACCCGCGTCGCCTTGAGCGTGAAGGCGTGCGCCTGTTCCTTCGGCCAGCCTGCGAGGTCGCGGGCGCGGTAATCGCGCGAGAAGGTCTTGCCGCCGGTCACCTTGGCGATCGCGTCGAGGCGGTATTTCGGCTTGCCGCCGGCCGCGAGCCAATCGGCACCGGGACGGGGCGGCGTCTGGATCAGCTCCGCCTGCGTGGGAGACGGCAGCAGCGAAACCTTGATGGCAACGCCGGCTGCTCCGGCCTTGAGAAAGCTTCTGCGGGACAGGCCTGTCTTCACGTCCAATCCTCCGCTCGCTGGCGAGCCGATTCCACTTGCGATGCAACGGCGTCGACAAGCTGGCCTACGAGATACTTGAATTGTTCTGATTTCAAGTGCCGGAGCCGGAGGGTTCGCATGACATGGGACGAGCGAGGACGGCAGAAATCTTGCGAGCCTGAACAATGGGGCCCCTCGAAAGAGGGCCTCGAACGCCGCCCTGCGGCCTCGCGACCGTGGCCGACCGGCACTTCCAAAGAAGCGGGTGGTATCGCCGAGCGCCCATCGTTCGATCCGTTGAAACGAAACGGTCGGAATAATGCGATGGACAGCTCATTTCTTCTCCGGCTAGGTCAGCGGAGAGGACAATTTCCCTATGGCTACCATGCGTTCTTTCAATCCTTTGCCCCTGTCTCCCGGCTCGATATCGCGAGGATTGGGGCGAATCCTGCCCGGGCTGGGTCTTTGCGTCGGCATCAGCGCGATCGCCTTCGCGCTGGAGCACGCCGAGGCTGCCGCCACGGGCCGCGCCTGGCTCGAAGCCCTGGTACTGGCAATCCTGATCGGCGCCGCCGTCCGGTCCATCTGGACGCCCTCCGACACCTGGCGCGCGGGAATCGCATTCTCGGCGAAGACCGTCCTGGAGATTGCCATCGTCCTGCTCGGCGCGTCGCTGAACGCTGCGATGATTGTCGCCGCCGGGCCGGCATTGATCGCCGGCATAGCCTTGGTGGTGGCGCTGACCCTCGCCTTCAGCTTCCTGATCGGGCGGACGCTCGGCCTGCCGAAGCGCATGGCGGTCCTCGTCGCCTGCGGCAATTCGATCTGCGGCAACTCCGCTATCGCCGCGGTCGCACCGGTCATCGGCGCGGACGGCAAGGACGTTGCCGCCTCGATCGCTTTCACCGCGGTGCTGGGCGTCCTGGTCGTGCTCGGCCTGCCGCTGCTCGTCCCGCTGCTCCGGCTGTCCGAAACCCAGTACGGCGTCCTGGCCGGGCTGACGGTCTATGCCGTCCCGCAGGTTCTGGCCGCGACCGCGCCTGTGGCCACCGCCAGCGTCCAGATCGGGACACTCGTCAAGCTCGTCCGTGTCCTGATGCTCGGGCCTGTCGTCCTGGTGCTGTCGCTGCTGCGGCACAGGCTGCAGGACGACGCGGCCGAGACGGCTCCGGCAGGCGCAGTCGGGAACAGCGCCACGCGGCAGCGCATCGCCTTCAACAAGCTGGTCCCGTGGTTCATCATCGCCTTCCTGGCGATGGCAGCGCTGCGCACGCATGGCTTCATCCCGGAGGCCGCGCTCGGCCCAATCTCACACATCGCGACCGTCCTGACCATCATTTCGATGGCGGCTCTTGGCCTGGGCGTCGATGTCCGTGTCGTTGCCAGGGCTGGCGGGCGCGTCACCGCCGCAGTCACCATTTCCCTGATCATCCTGGCGATCGTCAGCCTCGGCCTGATCCGCCTGCTCGGCATCAACTGAGCCGTCAGCGAGCCGGCGCCCGGGAGCCTGCGGGAGCCAGTTCGGCTGCGAGATTTCGGACCGATTGCCGGATACCCTCGAACATCGCGAAATTGACGCGGCTTGCCGCCACGAAGATGCCGAGCTTGCGATTGGGCGCGAGCACGACATAGGTCATGAATCCGCCGAGCCCCCCGCTCTTGCCGAGCAGCAGCGGCACACCGTCGCGCGCGCGGCTGACGACCCAACCGAGCCCCATGCCTTCCGAATCCGTGACCTCGACGCCGACGGCGCGGCGCAAGCCGTCATGCGGGCGCCAGAGCGCATGGGCCAGCGCCATCGTCGCCTGTGCCTCGCCCGAAAGGTGCCAGCGCATCCAGCGCACCATGTCGTCGGCCGTCGAGTAGAGCCCACCGCTGGCCGCCATGATCGGCGTCGCCTCCCAGTTCGGGTCGGGATTGCCGAACGGGTCGAGCCCCGTCATCAGGCGCGGCTTCTGCGCGTCCGAAAGCCGGGCGACCGTATCGGCCATGCCCAGCGGCACGGTGATCCTGTCGCGGAGCAGGTCGGGGAAGGATTTGCCGCCGGCCTGGGCGAGAGCCTCGCCGAGCAGCCCGAAGCCGACATTCGAGTAGATCGCCGTCGTGCCCGGTGCGTAAGCCGGCGCGTTCTGCCGCATCCAGCTCCAGTAGTATTCGGCCCTGTAGGCGGCAAACGGGTTGCCCTCCCCCTTCACGGCCGGATCGGGCAGTTCCCGCGGCAGTCCCGCCGAATGCGTCGCGAGATCGAGCAGGGTGAAGGGCCGGCCGCCGAAGGATTTGACGACCGCCCCCGGCGGGACATGACGTGTGAACGGGTCGCTCAGGCCGACGCGGCCCTGCGCCGCCATGTCGGCCAGGAGATCGCCCGTGAACACTTTCGAGATCGAGCCGAGCCGCAGGATCGAGCGTCCGTCCGGCTCGGTTTTGCTGCCCGGCGCGGTCTCGCCGACGCCAGCGATCTCGGTCTCGTCACCATGGACGACGGCGACGACCAGGCCGGGCGCGCCGGAATTCAGGAACATCGCCGTAGCAGCCATGGAAACGGCGTCGCTCAAGGCGAGGTCCCTGGACTGCGCACCTGCCGTTGCCGTCAGGATATGGAGCGCTGCCAATGCGGCGCCGGCCTTGCCGAGGAATGTCATGATCGCTCCGCTTCATCCTGATGTGGCGCCGGATGCAGGACCTAGAACCGGTAAGCCGCGCGCAGGGTCGCCGACTGGTCGAGATAGCGGCTGGCAGCGCGCGCCGTGTATTCGGCGCGGAGCTCGAAGCCTTTCGCAGTGACCAGCTCCAGCCCGGCCGAGACGTTGCCATAGGTCTTCGGCAGCCCTGTCACGAGGGTGAAGGGGGCTGCTTCGAAAGCAGCGAGATGCAGCTTCGAGGTCCAGTCGCTGGCCGGCAGGATGCTCACGCCCGCCGAGAGATAGGACCGCAACGTCATGCCTTCGAGGTCGTGGCGCATGCCGATCTCCAGGCTCGGCGTCGCCATGACCGTGAAACGGTCGCTGCGATGGACCGCGAGATCGAACCAGCCGGCCCCGCTTTCGCGATGGCCGCGCTGCACCGTGTAGTTGAGATCGAGATCGACGAAGGGCTTGGCGTACCAGCTCCCGAAATCCATCTGGTAGGCGGCACGCAGGCGGCCACCGCCGAAATCGAGCTGCGGTTCGCTCGTGGCGATGCCTCCCAACGCCCGCCGCGACGTCTTCGCCATGTCGCGGCCGACCTGCACCGCCGCGGCAAACTGCCAGGGGCCGAGCTGGCGCTTCAGCGTGAGACCGCCGATGAAGCTGTCATTGTCGACCGTCGCGCCGGCCGCCGTGCTGGTCCGCCCGAAGCCATAGCTCGCCGCGCCGCCGAGGAACCAGCCAGGCGCGAACTCCCGCTGTGCCCCGAGGCTCAGCGTGGTCTGCCTGATCCGAAAGCCGCTATCGTCGGCGCTGCTGCCGCGACGCGTCCAGTTCGAACCGACCCGCGCCCAGTTGCAGTCGCCCTCAGTGAGCGCCGCACCGGGGCCCGTGAAGGCCGGACAGCTCATCAGCCGGTTGAAGAAGCCGAACGATTCGTTGATCTGGTTGGCGGCCCGTGCGCCCGCCCCGTCATTGGCGATCGCATCGACGACGCTGCCGTGATGCGCGACCGATTCAACCCCCGTGAATGCGTCGAACAGCGGACCTGCCCGCATGTCGCCGCTATCCCACAGCATCTGGATATGCTGCGCAACGCGCGACCGGTCGGCGCTCAGAACGCCATTGGCGAGCCCGAAATTGCCATCGACCGTCAGGAACAGGTCGCGCCCGTCCGGGCTCTGGTGCATCCGGTAGCTATAGGCGGTCGTCCCGCTCTTGATCGAGAAAGCGCCCGCCGGCCGATCGTCGAAATGCGCGACCTGCAGCGAGACGCTAGGCCGGGGATTCTGGAGCAGCGGTTCGAGCTGGCCGGCCAGCGACGGCGCCGTCCCCGAACTGGCGACGGAGATCATGTCGGCGGTGCCGGCGCCGAAATCGACGTCGGCCTGGTAGATCCCGTCCGGACGCTGCTGGAAGACACTGGCGATGCGCGTCGTGGCGATGCTTCCGCCGTGCCCCACAGCACCGCCCGGATTGATCGTGCCAGAGTTGAAAAGCCGCGTCTGATATTGCGCACCCATCGCGAGGACACCGCCGGGCCGGTTGCCGACGTCGCTGTTGAAGGGATCCCCGGCGGTGAGGATATCACCGGTCATCGTTCCGCTGTTGCTGATCGACAGGCCGCCATTCGTCGAACGCGCGGCGACCTTGCCGCGGATCACGCCAGCATTGTCGACGCGCGTATAGAACTCGCTGATCGCGAGGATCGCCGCATCCTGCTCGCTGGTGACATGCCCACCGGGCGCGATGCTGATCGCGATCGGCGTCGAGCGATTGTTCACGTCGGGGCTGGCGCTCATGCTGACGGCGACGATCGCCGGCGCCCCTGCTCCGCCCG
>JAEWKP010000044.1 GCA_023393655.1 Pseudomonadota bacterium
GATACCGGGATTACTCCGACAAGGACGTGCATACGTTGCGCTTTATCAGGCGCGCGCGTGATCTCGGCTTCTCGGTCGAGAAAATGACGGAACTGCTTGCCCTGTGGCGAGACCGAGGCCGGGCGAGCGCTGACGTCAAGCGTGTTGCACTTGAGCATGTCGAAGAGCTTGAGCGGAAGGCACGCGAACTCCAGGAGATGAGCATGACGCTCAAGCATCTGGCCGAAAACTGTCGGGGTAATGCCCGACCGGACTGCCCGATCATCGACGAACTCTCGGCGGATGGTAAGTCGGACAGGACGCCCAAGACTCGCCGTCGTTCTGGAGCGACGGGTAACAAGTTCGAGCACCTCGGCCCCGTTGTTTCGGCACAGGCAAAAAGAAGCAGCTATGGCGCCAGGGAGCAGTAGCTATGATCCTCGCCCGCGAAATCCTGCACCTGTTCAAACGGGCCTGTTCCGACGGCGACATGGAAGTTGCCGAGAAGCTTTTGCAGACCCTTGAACTGATTGATGCGCGAGAGACTGGTGCCGCAGTTTCTCACAAGCCACTGTCTGAAGCTTATCTGGCTATCGGTAAGCTTCCCGCGCCTCGGAGAGAATGCCAGCACGTCATTAAGATATGATCTGTCCAGTGAGATCCAAGGATGGATGAGCCAGAAACGGGACGGGCCATTGCCGACTACGCAGGTCAACAACTGCCGATGCGTCGCGGATCACAATGCGGAGGCGGCGGACATCGAACCTCAGCGGCGGCCGGACCCCCCTCCTGGTATTGCTTCGGTACTCTTCAACGCTTCGCAGCAAGTCGGCGTTGCGTTGGGGCTGGCCGTCCTTTCGACCATTTCCATCTCGGTCACGGCGAGCAGGTTGCCGGATGCACTCGGTGCGCTCTATCGCGCGCGAGGCCGGCGGTGGCGATGTGGAGAGATCTGCCAGTGATGCACTGATCTTCGGCTATGGTCCTGCGCTTATGGGCGCTGGAGCTGCCCTCGTGATTGCCGCGGTCATTGCGGCGGTGCTGGTCAATGCCAGCAGGGGACAGGTTTCCCCCGACCCCATCCCGGTCCATTGACCGGACCGTGATCAAGCCTACCGGCGCGATACGGTGACCCGCTACCCCGCCGTAGGCCCTGCCCGCTGGGGCGGATTGCTAGCGGGGTGGTTGACATCCAACATATGAACATCTATTCATGTGTTATATGTCAAACGGATGAGCCCTGAAATGTCCCATTCACACAGCCATGGTCATTCTCACGATGACCATTCCCACGATCACTCCCATGCGCCGACCGTCACGAGCGATAATGAGCGCAAGGTTCTTCTCTCGTTTTTCCTGATCTTCACGTTCATGATCGTGGAGGTGATCGGCGGTCTGATCTCAGGATCGCTGGCGCTGCTGGCCGACGCCGGACATATGTTGAGCGACGCGGCTGCGCTGGCGCTAGCCTATGCGGCCTTTCGGTTCGGACGGCGTGCGGCCGACCCCAAGCGAACCTTCGGTTATCTGCGTTTCGAGGTCCTTGCCGGTTTCATCAATGCGATCACGCTGTTCGCGATCGTCGTCTGGATTGTCTATGAAGCTTGGCAGCGCTTCCAGGAACCGCACGTGATCTTGGCGGGACCGATGCTCGGCGTTGCCATCGCCGGCCTTCTCATCAATATTCTGGTGTTCTGGATTCTGACGCGCGGCGATAGCGAGCACGTCAACATCAAGGGCGCCGCCCTTCATGTCATGGGTGACCTGCTCGGTTCCGTGGGTGCGGTTTCAGCAGCCATTGTGATCTCTTACACGGGTTGGACCCCGATCGATCCCATTCTGTCGGTGGTTGTCTCCCTGCTGATCCTGCGCAGCGCCTGGGGCCTTCTCGGCAAGTCGATCCATATCCTGCTCGAAGGTGCGCCCGACAACGCGACGCCGGAAAAGATTGAACGTCATCTCGTCGAAAATATCCCTGGCGTGGCGTCCGTTAGCCACATCCATGTCTGGTCGATCACCTCCGGGCGGACCTTGGCCACGATGCATGTGCGACCGGCTGCCGATGTCGATGCTCGCTCGGTCGTGCGCGGAGTCGAGAATGAACTGAAGTCACAGTTTACGATCGAACATGCGACTATCGCTATCGACTGGAATGACGAAGCGGAAGCATGCAGCCTGTCCCAATTCCCTGTCCCGACGGGCCACGCGCATGGGGATGGACACGACCATGACAATGGCCATGAGCACGTCCACGCCTAACAGGAGCATGAGCATTGAAACAAGCCCCATCCTTGACGCAGCACGACGTAACCGTATTGGCAGAGACTTTCCGCCTGCTGGGCGATCCCACAAGACTGAGAATTCTGCTCTTTTGCCTGCCAGGTCCAAGGTCTGTTGGCGAGATTGTTGAGAATCTGGAGCTATCGCAGACGTTGGTCAGCCATCATTTGCGGCTGCTCAGAGGTGCAAGGCTCGTCAGAGGGGAGCGTCGGTCAAAGCAGGTCTTCTACGAAGTGGCGGACAGCCATGTAAGCGACATGCTGATCGACATGGCGTTCCATATCCACGAAGACCATGCTGATGACTAGGTAAAATCAGCGGCGCCATCCGAAACACGATGTGAATTCGGCACCTGCGTCCTTGGCTCCGCACGGCTAACTCATCGCCTCGCTTCGTGTCTGAGCCGTACTACGAAGATTGAACTCGCCGCGTTCAGTCCGGCGCGCGAGCTTGGGTCGGCTTGCCGGGAATCAGATGAAATCGGGTCTTGACCTTCCAACCATTGGAGACCGCACAGTTCTGTCTGAGGCCCGATTGACGAAGGTAAGGAGACGGTAATGCACGCTTTGGTGAAGAACAACTTGTCGGTTGAAACGAAATCCGGCCCGCCGGTCGAAGGCACGACCTGCGTGCGCTTCGACGCGGTCCAGTTTGGGCCGGCCGAGCGCGAATTTTTCACCAGCCAATAGGATCGCCATGGTTTCGATCCTCGTCAACCGGACATATCGTAATCTCTTCGCCGCGCAGGTCCTTTCCTTGATCGGCACGGGTCTCACCACGGTCGCCCTCGGCCTGCTCGCCTATGATCTGGCTGGCACCGACGCCGGTCAAGTGCTGGGCATCTCCCTCGCCGTCAAAATGATCGCCTATGTCGGCGTCTCGCCCTTCGCGGGCGCGTTGGCGGGCCGGGTGCCGCGCCGCGCCTTTTTGGTGACGCTCGATGTCCTGCGTGCCGGTATGGTTCTGCTACTGCCGTTCGTCACGGAGGTCTGGCAAATCTATGCGCTGGTCTTCCTGTTCCAGTCCTGTTCGGCTGCCTTCACGCCGACTTTCCAGGCGACCATTCCCGACGTTCTTCCCGACGAAAAGGAATATACCGCCGCGCTTTCCATGTCGCGGCTGGCCTATGACCTCGAATCCCTGCTCAGCCCACTGCTGGCCGCCCTTCTGCTCACGCTCATCAGCTTTCATTGGCTGTTCCTCGGCAATGCCATCGGCTTCATCGCCTCGGGCCTGCTGGTCCTTTCGGTCGCCCTGCCGGTCGCCAAGACGGTGCAGCGCCCCTTCCTTGAACGGCTGACACGCGGAAGCCGGATCTATTTCGCGACGCCGCGCCTGCGCGGGTTGCTAGCCCTCAGCTTTGCTTCGTCGGCGGCGGGCGCGATGGTGATCGTGAACACGGTGGTCATCGTTCGCGCAGGCTTCGGGGGCACGGAAGGCGATGTTGCATGGTTCTTTGCTACTTATGGGGCGGGTTCCATGGTCGTCGCCTTCGCCTTGCTCAAACTCCTCGAAGGCAGATCACCGCGCAGCGTCATGATCACGGGCTCAGTAGCTTTGCCGGTGTTGCTCGCGATTGCCGCGTTTTACCAGAGCTGGTGGTCCATTCTGGTTCTCTGGTTCTTGCTGGGCGCCGCCGGTTCCGCTGTCATGACGCCAGGTGGAATCCTGCTGCGTCGCTCCGCACACCCGGAGGATCGGCCGTCGCTCTTCGCCGCGCAATTCGCGCTGTCGCATGCTGGATGGCTCGTGACCTATCCGCTGGCGGGTTGGCTCGGAGCAGGTTTCGGGATGACGACGGCTTTCGCGGTGCTGGCCATCGCGGCTGGGGCTGGCGCGATTGCTGCCGTGCGACTCTGGCCCGCACATGATCCCGATATCATCGAGCACGATCACCACGAAATCGAGCACAGCCATCCGCTTGAAGCCGGGGTCGATCATGCGCCGCCTCTCTCCGGCGAGGCCGACGCGAAGCGCGGCCATCGCCATGGGCCGGTCCGTCACGCCCACCCTTTTGTCATCGATGACCATCATCCAATCTGGCCAAAGGGGTAGGAACGATGTGGCGGTGGAAGCACAAACATGTCTCCCCCGGCCGGTCGCCTCACCTGACCGGAGACCGGACTCCTATGGCCGCCTTGATCCCAGCGCTCCCGGTCGCCAAGCGCCAGCGACGGCGAGCCTTCCGAACGGACCACGCGGCTCCGAGCTGTCTTCGCTCGGCCATCGCCCAGCCGTCATGGTGCAAGGAGGGTGTGTGATGCGGGAGGTGACGAAGTATCCCGATTCAATAGAACTTCGCCACCTCCGCTATTTCGTGGCTGCGGCCGAGCACGGCAGCTTCCGCAAGGCGGGAACTGCCCTCGGGCGATCGCAGGCGGCAATCAGCCGATGCATCGCCGACCTCGAGGACCAAATCGGCGCGTCCCTGTTTCATCGGCATACATGGGGCGTATCGGCGACCTATGCCGGACAGCGCTTCCTGCGGCGAGCGCGCAAGGCCATCAGGACCATCGGCGAAGGTGCATATGACGTGGCCTCGGCGGGCCGATCCGAGAACGGGCGCGTCCGGATCGGCATCTACTCTTCCATCGCCTCGGGCTTCCTGGCCGACCTGCTGCGTGACTACAGCGAACGACATGGCACGGTCCGGATCGAACTGATCGACGGCAACCCCGACGAGCACGTCGCGGCCATCCGGCAATTGCGCCTCGACGTCGCCTTCATCACGGGGACGAGGGATTGGCTGGCCTGCGAACGCGCGGCGTTGTGGTCGGAGCGGATCTTTGCGGTGCTGCCGGATCACCACCACCTCACGGCTCGCTCCGAGCTCGCCTGGCAGGATTTGATGGATGAGCCCTTCATCGTGACTGAGGCGGCGCCGGGTCAGGAGATCCATGACTATCTGGTGCGGGAGCTGGCCGGGCTCGGCCAGCATCCCGAGATCCAGGTGCAATCGGTCGGTCGGGACAATCTCCTGCCGCTGGTGGCGATCGGGCGGGGTTTGACGCTGGTGAGCGAGGCGATGACCGTCGCACGGTTCCCAGGTGTGGCCTACCGGCCGATCAGCAACGAGGATCTTCCCTTCTCCGCGGTCTGGTCCGCCAGCAACGACAATCCCGCCTTCAGGCGATTCCTCTCCATGGCGAGAGCAATGGCCGTCAGACTTGCGCCGTCGACAATTGCGTGGAGCGCCGAGCTTTCGCAAAGCCCCGATCTGTCGAGATGAACCTCTCCAGCATGGGCACGATGAGCCTCACGGGATCGGCGACGGGCTGGCCGGTCTCTCGGGCCAGGATTTCGGCATAGGCCACAAGGTTACGATGCAGTTGTGCAGGTAGTTCTACCGTCACCTTGACGGGCCTGTCGTCGACGATCGGTCCGAGTTTCAGCTTTGCCATGGTCAGCCTCTATAGGGTTCGAGGACAAGATCGCGGGTGACCATAACGCGGACGGGGAAGCCCGGTCGGATGGTCAATGTCGGCGCAACCTGCAACTGGCGCCGGACGATCTGCTGGCCGGCGTCGTTGATGGTGTCCTGTGCTCCATCACGGATGGCGCGCACCAAGCGGTCCTCGTCGCTGACCGCCAGTTCTGTGCCGACCGCGAGCAGCGTGGACAATCCCGCCGCCTTGGCCAGATCCCACCAGTGGTAATCGACGCCATCTTCAAGGCCAGCATAGCCCTGGGTATCGGCGCCCGGCTGACGTTCGAGCACGATGGAACGGCCGTTCGGGAAGATCAGCCGGTTCCAGACCAGGAGCGCTCGCCTCTGACCGAACTGCACGTTGTTATCGTACTGACCGATAATCCGGGTGCCTTGCGGCACGAGCAGAATGCGGCCGGTCGGACTGTCGTAGACGTTTTCCGTCACCTGTGCCGTGATCTGGCCGGGCAGATCGGAGCGGATGCCAGTAATGAGCACGGCGGGAATCACCGCTCCTGCCTGAAGGATGAACGGCGAAGCCGGAGCCACGACCCGATCCGACGATGTGGTCCGGCGATCGACGGGCGCATTCAGAAACGCAAGCTGCCGATCCTGCGCGGTCTGCTGTCCGAGTTGCCCGGTCAAGCCGGCGAGATCGAAGCCGGGAACGTTTGGCGTGGTCGCGCCACCGGGCGTCCCGGGTGTCGCACTTGGCTGGGTCTGGAAGAAGACGCGGCTGGTGCGGGCCGCCTCTTCTTCGGCTCGACGGCGTTGTTCGGCTTCGTCGACGGTCGGCGTCGCGATCGTCGGCGGAACAACGGGCTGGCCCCTGTTCTGGGCGTCAAGAATCGGTCGCCCAAGATCACCGGGCAGCGGCGGACCTAGCACAGGTCCGGTATAATCGCGCGGCAGGCCGGCGAGGCCATCTGCGGTCTGGCGGTTGTTGGTCGAGTAAAGTTCCTCTCCGCCCTGACCTCCGTCGCGGGTCTGGAGGGCGTAGATCAGCGCGCCGCCGATGCCGACGAGCCCGACGGCCGCAACGCTTGCCAGCACTTTCCGCGAAAGGCGGGTAACGCGCGGTGCCTCGGCGCGCAGACGCATGGAAGATGCAGTGTTAGTTTTGTCCTCACTCATGATGCGGGTCTCCGGTCGGTGCGGACAATTCTGACGACCTGCTGACGGTCGCCGCCGCCGAGCCGCAGCTCCGCCGCGCCGAACAAGCGATCGACGATCAGGATGTGTTGGTGGATACGACTGTTGACGAGCTGCGCTTCGCCGTCCGGACCGATGACGAAGATCGGCGGCATTTCGCCCTGGACGATCCCGCGCGGGAACTCGACGTAAACCCTGCGGCCGTCATCATAGACGGAGACGGGTTTCCAGGGCGGATTCCCGCCGGTCAAACCGTAGCGGTAGTTGCGCGCCGCGACGACCGGGATGACCGGCGTCGCCGGGATGCTCTGGCCTTGTCCGGCGCGCGGCCGCGGATAGGACCATGCGACGGAGGGCATATAGGGCTTCGCTCCGGAACGCAGCTCGATCATGTAAACGCGCCGGTCGGTGGTCACGACGAGATTGGTCGTGATGTCCGGCCGGGACGGCTTCACGAGGATGTGGACGCGCCGCGTTGTGCCGCTGCCGCTCTCGGTGTCCCCGATGATCCATCGTGCGGTATCGCCGGCCGCAATCGGTCCAGCACCGGTCAGCGACTCACCGGGTTCCAGCGCGATGTCGGTAATCTGGCCGGGTGCGGCATAGACCTGATAGAGCGCTCCTTCCGACCAGGGGTAGATCTGGATCGCGTTGAAGTACCCCTCCCGGCGCGGCTGAACCCGAGCGGCGGCGTTGGCATTCTCGACGCGTCCGACAGGGGTGCTGGCTGCCGTCCCGCCTTTTGCGGGCGTCCACGCCGGAGGGATATGAATCGGACGGGGCCGATCGTCTGTGACTGAAGCGGGTACGGCCGGCAAAGCCGGAACATTTCGATCGTAGCTGATTTCGGGCGGCTTCTGCGGCGTGGCGCAACCCGCCAGCGTGGAGGCGGAAAGCAGCAGAGCCGGAAGAACGGATTTACGGAAAGCCGGAATGGCGGGATTACAGAAAGCCGATTTCATTGGCTCATCTCCCGCGACCACGAAATCGCATTCACATAGATTCCCAACGGGTTGACCTTGAGCCGCTCCGCATCACGCGGCGGCTGGATGACGATCGTCAGGATCGCCGTCCATCGTTCGGTCGTGGAGAGTTGGCCGTTCTCGAAATGCCGTTCCGTCCACGCCACGCGGAAGCTGTCCGGAGAAGCACGGATGACGCTGGAAACCTCGATCGCGATCTGCTGCTTGCCGACTTTCGTGAAAGGATCGTTGGCGCGGGCATAGTCGTTGAGCGCGGCGGCGCCGCGATCGGTCGTCCATTCATAGGCCCTGAGCCAGTTTTGGCGGACAATGATCGGATCGGCGGGAATGCTTCTGGTCTGCTCGATGAAGCGCGCCAGATGCCAGGCTATCTGGGGATCGGTCGGGCGGAAGTCTGCCGTGGCGGGCGCGACGGCCTGGGCCTGACCCAGATTGTCCACCTGGACCACCCATGGCACCACCGTCCCGCGCGCGGACTGATAGACCAATGCGGACGCGAAGCCGGCCGAGAGGATCAACGAACCGAACGCCATGTAGCGCCAGTTCTTCGCCTGCAGGCGAGCGGAGCCGAGGCGTTCATCCCAGACCTGTGCGGCCTTCTGGTAGGGCGTTTCTGGCTCAGGTGTCTTGCCGTAGTGAACGGCGGGTCGTTTGAAGAGATTCATGAGCGGTCACTTTCAGAGAGATTGACGGATGCGCCGGACCCGTGACTGTCGCCCGAGCGAACGGCATGGGCGGCGGCGCTGACTCCGTGAGAGACATGCCGGCCGCGCTTCATGCGCTGCGCCCAGGCCGGAGGCTGGTCGGGCGTGGCGGCGGGAGCGACGGAAGCCGGTTCGGATTCGCCGGCTGCTGCGCCCGAGGTGAAGGAGCCGCCGGTGGCGCTGACACCTGCACGCGCGCCGTCGGAGAAGCTGGATTTCATGCTCTCGGACGCGCGGGAAGCGGCACGGCGCAATGGCGAAACGGAGGCAGAGCCGGCGGCGCGTGCTACGCCTCCGAGGCCGGACGCGACGCCGGACGCTCCCGATCGTCCCATGGAACTAAGCGTGTAGGCGGACGATGCCGCGCCGGCCGCCGCTGCTCCGTCTCGCGCGGCAGCGGCGCCGCCGGAAAGAAGAGCGGCACCACCCTTCGCGGCAAGCACCGCGCCGCCGCCGGCGGCAAGTGCTGCACCTCCGACCGCGAAGCCAGTGCCAATCGCGGCGCCTGCGCCAAGTTGGGGACCGCCGCTGACAAGGCCCGAGGCAATGCCTGGACCGAAGATGCCAAGACCGACAAGCGAGAGGGCCGCGAGCACGATGGCCATGGCATCATCGATGCTGGGTGTCTGGCCGCCAAAACCTTGCGTGAACTGGCTGAACAGCGTGGAGCCAATGCCGACGATAACGGCGAGCACGAGCACCTTGATGCCGCTGGAGATCACGTTGCCAAGCACGCGCTCGGCCATGAAGGCGGTCTTGCCGAACAGGCCGAAGGGGATCAGAACGAAGCCGGCGAGCGTCGACAACTTGAACTCGATCAGCGTCACGAAGAGCTGGATCGCCAGAATAAAGAAGGCGAGGATGACCAGCGCCCAGGCAAAGAGCAGGCAGACGATCTGGATCAGGTTCTCGAAGACCGCGATCCAGCCCATCAAGGGCGAGATCGCGTCAAGCAGAGGACGCGCCGCATCGAGGCCGGTCTGGGCGACCTTGCCGGGGCGCAGGAGATCCTGAGCGGTGAACCCCGTGCCGGCGGCTTTCAGGCCAAGACCGGAGAAGCTCTCGAAAACGATCTTGGCGAGGTTGTTCCAATTGGAAATCAGGTAGGCAAATACCCCGACAAACAGAGTCTTTTTGACCAGCCTCGCGATGATGTCGTCGTCCGCCCCCCAGCTCCAGAACAGCGCAGCAAGGGTAACGTCGATCACGATGAGCGTTGTGGCTATAAACGCCACCTCGCCGCCGAGCAGACCGAACCCGGAGTCGATATAGCGGGTGAAGGTGTCGAGGAACGTGTCGATGACGCCCGAGCCGCCCATGCTTCACCGCCCTTCGCTGGAGGACGGCGACGCTGGCGCGGGCGACGGACGCAGGAAACGATCGCGGGTTTCCGCCCAGACGCGCAGGCATTCGGCGTCGTTCGCGGCCGTTGCCCCAAGCTGCTGGCACCGGCGCTGTGCCTCACGCAGCGGATCGCGCCGAGGTTCGACGGTGCGCGTGGAGAAATCCTCTGACGGCTCCTCCTTACGGGTCATCTCGACGACCGCCGCCGTGATGGCGATGGCGACGAACACAACAGCGCCCAGCCGGGCCAGCATCTTGCCGTCCATAAGCTCGCCCTCAGTTGCCGTTGAACATCTGCGCGTTGCCCGGCTGGTAGCCTGAACCGGGCGTCAGGAAGCGACGACGCTGCTCGCGGCCCTGTTCGGCAGCCGCTGTGCGCTCGGCTTCGGTCAAAGCGCCTGCGCGCCCGTTAGCCGCAAGTAACGCCACCAGATCGGAGAGTTGCTGCGACTGAAGCGCCAGAAGCTGGTTGCCGGCCTGCGTCGCCTGAAGCGCGCCGGTCGCGCCCTGGCTCTGGTTCACCAGTTCGCTCATCTGCGTGCGGTTGGTGTCGATATTGCTGACGACACCCGCCTGGACGCGCATTGCGTCCTGCAGGCCGCCGACCGTGTTCTGCCAGCGCGAGCGCGCATCGGAGACGAGCTGTTGATCCGTGGCCGACATGGAGACGTTGCCATATTGCTGCTGGAACGCCTGATCGATCCGCTGCACGTCGAAGGCGATGTTCTGGGCCTGGGTCAGGAGCTGCTGCGTGCGCTGAACATTCTGCTGAAGCTGCTGGAGCGAGGAGAACGGAAGGCTCGCAAGATTGCGGGCCTGATTGATCAGCATCGTCGCCTCGTTCTGAAGCGAGGTGATCTGGTGGTTGATCTGTTCGAGCGTTCGCGCTGCCGTGAGCACGTTCTGCGCGTAGTTGCTGGGATCGAAGACGATTCTCCAGGCGTAGGCAGGCGTGGTCGCGACCGGCGAAAGCGCGATCGGGGTGGCAAGCATGGTTGCTGCGAGAAGCACCGCAGGCGAGCGGACGGAACGGGTCTTCATGTTTACATTTCCTTTTCGTCTTCGGGGACCAGGGACGGAAAAGTTGGGATGAGATCTGCGGCCCAGCCGGCGTCGCGAGCCTTGAGCCAGGCCGCGAGAAAGCCCTCGTGGCCATGCTCAGCGACGAGATTGGCGATCAGTGCCTGGTCGGATTTCGAGGAAGCGGCGCAGAGCGCGAGCCCGACTTCGGACAGGCCCAGTTCGAACAGGCGGTTGCCACGCCGCGACTGGCAGTAGTAGTCGCGCTTGGGCGTCGCCCGCGCGAGGATTTCGATCTGACGGTCATTGAGACCGAAGCGGCGATAGATGGCCGTGATCTGCGGCTCAATGGCCCGTTCGTTCGGCAGGAGCAGTCGCGTCGGGCAGCTTTCGATGATGGCCGGGGCAATCTCCGAATTGTCGATATCGCTGAGCGACTGGGTGGCGAAGATAACCGAGGCGTTTTTCTTGCGGAGCGTCTTCAGCCATTCGCGGAGTTGGCTGGCGAAGCCTTCGTCATCGAGCGCAAGCCAGCCCTCGTCGATGATGAGCAGCGTCGGCCGCCCGTCGAGCCGGTCGCCGATGCGATGAAAGAGATAGGCCAGTACAGCCGGCGCAGCGCCCGTGCCGACCAGCCCCTCGATCTCGAATGCCTGCACGTCCGCCGAGCCGAGATGCTCGGCTTCGGCATCGAGCAGCCGGCCATAGGGACCGCCGACGCAGTAAGGGCGGAGTGCCTGCTTGAGATCGTTGGACTGGAGAAGGACGCTGAGGCCGGTGATCGTGCGCTCGCCGACGGGTGCCGAGGCGAGCGAGGTCAGCGCCGTCCAGATGTGCTCCTTTGCCTCCGGGGTGATTTTGATTCCTTCCCGCAGGAGGGTCGCGACGATCCAGTCAGCGGCCCAGGCACGCTCATAGGTATCGTGAATGCGGGCCAACGGCTGGAGCGATACCGAGGCGTCCGATCCTTCGGTCAGGCCGCCGCCGAGATCGTGCCAGTCGCCGCCCATGGCGAGCGCGGCGGCGCGGATCGAGCGGCCGAAGTCGAAGGCGAAGACTTGGCTGCGGAGATAACGGCGGAACTGCAAGGCCATGAGCGCGAGCAGCACGGATTTGCCCGCGCCTGTCGGGCCGACGACGAGCGTGTGGCCGACGTCACCCACATGCAAAGACAGCCGGAACGGGGTCGAACCTTCGGTTCTGCCGTAAAGCAGCGGGGGCGCGTCGAAGTGTTCGTCCCGTTCCGGCCCCGCCCACACGGCAGAGAGGGGGATCATGTGGGCGAGATTGAGCGTCGAGATCGGCGGCTGGCGTACGTTTGCATAGACATGGCCGGGCAGACTGCCGAGCCAGGCGTCGACGGCGTTCACCGTCTCGATCATGGCGGTGAAGTCGCGGCCCTGGATGACCTTCTCGACCAGCCGCAGTTTTTCGTCGGCAAGGCGGGGATCGGCGTCCCAGACCGTGATCGTGGCGGTGACATAGGCCATGCCGGCGACGTCTGCGCCCAACTCCTGCAAAGCCATGTCCGCGTCAGCGGCCTTATTCGCGGCGTCGGTGTCCACAAGCACCGATTGTTCGTTGGTCATTACCTCCTTGAGGATCGCGGCAATCGACTTCCGCTTGGCGAACCACTGCCGCCTGATTTTGGTCAGCAGCTTCGTCGCGTCGGTCTTGTCGAGGAGGATCGCGCGCGTCGACCAGCGATACGGGAATGCCAGCCGGTTCAGATCGTCCAGCAGGCCCGGCGTCGTCGTGGTCGGGAAGCCGACAATGGTCAGCACACGCAGATTCTGGTCGCCAAGACGCGGCTCCAGACCGCCAGTGAGCGGCTGGTCGGCGAGCAGCGCGTCGAGATAGATCGGCGTTTCGGGCACGCGGACGCAATGCCTTTTCGTCGACACGCAGGAATGCAGATAGGTCAGCGTCTCGCTGTCATCGAGCCAACCGCAGGACGGCATGAAGCCGTCGAGCAGCGCCAGCACGCGATCGGTGCGGTCGGTGAAGGCGCGCAGGATCTCGTGCGGGTCGACGCCCGAGCGCTCGCGGCCTTCGTAAAGCCAGGACTCGGTGCGCGCAGCTTCCTCGGCCGGCGGAAGAAACAGGAATGTGAGGAAATAGCTCGATACGAAGTGTGCGCCGGCTTCTTCGAAATCGGCCTTGCGCTCGGCGTCGACCAGACCTGAAGCCGGATCGGGAAAGATGCTGTCCGGATAGGTCGCAGCCTCGTGCCGCTGTGCTTCGACAAATATGCTCCAGCCCAGGCCGAGGCGGCGGAAAGCGTTGTTGATGCGGCTTGCAACGGCAACCAGCTCGGCCGCGACGGAGGAATCGAGATCGGGACCGCGAAAGCGGGCCGTGCGCTGGAACGAGCCATCCTTGTTCAGCACGATACCGGGTGCGACCAGGGCGACCCAGGGCAGATAGTCGGCGAGGCGAGCGGCGGTGCGGCGATATTCGGAAAGATTCATCATGGCCCGCCTCCTCACACCGCGAGGAAAGCCGGAATGCGCAGATGCCTGCGCCCGACCTCGACGAAGAGCGGATCGCGACGGGCCGCCCAGACGGCCACGAAATGACCGATCGCCCAGATGGCGAGGCCGACGAGCCAGAGGCGCAGGCCGAGACCCACAGCCCCGGCCAGCGTGCCGTTCATGATCGCGATGGAACGCGGCGCACCGCCAAGCAGGATGTGTTCGGTCAAGGCGCGATGGACCGGCACCGAAAAGCCAGGCACGGCGTCGAGCTGTTCGAGGACGGCCGCCATCAGACGAGCGCTCCGCCGCCGAAGCTGAAGAAGCTGAGGAAGAACGAGCTGGCCGCGAACGCGATCGACAGTCCGAATACGATTTGGATCAGGCGGCGGAAGCCGCCGCTGGTATCCCCGAAGGCGAGCGCCAGGCCGGTGGCGATGATGATGATCACCGCCACGATCTTGGCGACCGGCCCTTCGATCGACTGGAGTATCTGCTGAAGCGGCTGCTCCCACGGCATGGAGGAGCCGGAGGCATGGGCCGGCGGCGTGGCCGCCAGCAACATGATGGTGAAAAGCGCGGTCGAACTGGCGAGACGCTTGTAGCTGCCACGAATGATCGAGCCGGCGGGCAGTTTTAGATCGACGGACACAGTCGACAGCACGGGAGGATTGGTCACATTTGGAATGACGGGCGAATTCATTCAGCTTCTCCGTTCGGGGTGGTTGCGGGGGTGATGCGGTAGTCGCCGGTGGCGGGGTCGATGCCGTCGACTCGCGCGACTTCGGCCAGCCGGCGCGACGAGCCGCGGCCGGATAGGACAGCAACGAAGTTGATCGTCTCGGCGATCAGGGCGCGCGGGACCGTGACGACGGCTTCCTGGATGAGTTGCTCCAGGCGGCGCAGCGCGCCGATGCCCGAGCCGGCGTGGATGGTGCCGATGCCGCCCGGATGGCCAGTGCCCCAGGCTTTGAGAAGGTCCAGGGCTTCTGAGCCGCGGACCTCGCCGATGGGAATGCGATCAGGCCGCAGGCGCAACGAGGACCGAACAAGGTCGGAGAGCGTGGCGACACCATCCTTGGTTCGCATCGCGACAAGATTCGGCGCTGCACATTGCAGCTCGCGGGTATCCTCGATGATGACGACGCGATCCGCTGTCTTCGCCACTTCGGCGAGCAGCGCGTTGGTCAGCGTGGTCTTGCCGGTGGAAGTGCCGCCGGCGACGAGTATGTTGGCGCGGGACTGAACTGCCGCGCGCAGCTTCACCGCCTGGCCGGCCGTCATGATGCCGGCGGCCACATAGTCGTCCAGCGTGAAGACTGCGACAGCAGGCTTGCGGATAGCGAAGGCGGGTGACGCTACGACGGGGGGAAGCAGACCCTCAAAACGCTCACCCGTTTCCGGCAACTCGGCTGAGACGCGAGGGGATCGCGCGTGAACCTCCGCACCGACATGGTGCGCGACCAGACGCACGATGCGCTCGCCGTCGGCGGCCGTCATCGTCTCGCCGGTGTCGGCCAGACCTTCTGAAAGCCGGTCCACCCAGATGCGGCCATCGGGGTTCAGCATCACCTCGACGACGGCCGGATCTTCGAGAAACCGGGCGATAGCCGCTCCGAGCGCGGTACGCAGCATGCGCGTACCGCGCTGGATCGCTTCCTGTCTATGGTGAGTGGCTACCATGTCGTCCCCGTATTTCGTGGGGACGCAACAGATGATCCCCGGATCGGGGATGATTAAAAGAGCCCGAAATCAGGCCGATTCAACAAATTTCGGTCGTAGTAGTAGCGTGGCGTGCAAATACAGGAAAACGGCGGTGCGACCCTGTTCTTGAACTGGCCGCATCCATTCCCAGATGCCGCGCGCGAGACATTCAGGCGTCCGATTCGGGGACATCTTCGGAAATCTCCTGCCGCAGCTTCGGCCCTTGCGCCAGGCGGCGGCCGAGCGCGGTGACGAACGCCTCATACCGCTCGCTCGCCTTGGCGCGAGCCGCCTGGGCAGCCGGCTCCGGCAAGGCGGGCGTTGTGGTGATCCAGAAACGGATGAACACCGCGAGCGTTTCGACGGCGATGCCGACGTCCCGTTCAAGCCGTGTCATGCGGCGGTCGATCTGGTCGAGGCGCTTGGCGACGATTGCCTCACGCCGCTCCGCATCGTCCGGTGAGAGGAACGACGCGATTGCCGCCTCCGCGATCATGGACTGCGACTGGTCGCGGCGGGCGGCGAAATCCGCCAGGGTCTTCTCGACATCAGGGTCCAGATAGATCGTGGTCTTTATCTTCTTCCGGCGAGGAGTGGTCATGGCGCCTACAGCTCCATGCCGTCATTCGGATCGAGCGCCACCTGCCGCGCGACGCCCTGCATCTGCCGGATCATGCGCCGATTACGAATGGCGTCCTCATCGATGTCGTCCGGCGGCTCGATCTCGAATTCGTTCTCGATTGGCGCCTTTTTCTTCACCGGCTTCGCCCGGCTGAGTTCGGGTTGCAGCCGCCGTTCGGATTCGGTGGGGTCTTCGTCGTCGGATCGGCCTGCCGGTTGCGCATCGAGCGCTTCTGGACGCGCCGGGATCGGCAGGCTGCTCCAGTCGTCCTTGCGAATCTGATCCGGGCGTTTCAGGTCGAGCGGCGACAGCAGGCGCTCACGGAAGCGGGCATCCTCATAATAGCGCGCCTTCTTCGCCCGGATCGGCGGAATGCCGGCGACCATGACGATCTCGTCGGTCGGCGGAAGCTGCATGATTTCGCCGGGCGTGAGCAACTGGCGAGCCGTCTCCGAGCGCGACACCATGAGGTGGCCGAGCCAGGGCGACAGCCGGTGCCCGGCGTAGTTCTTCATGGCCTTCATTTCGGTCGCAGTGCCAAGAGCGTCGCTGACTCTCTTCGCGGTCCTCTCGTCGTTGGTGGCGAAGCTCACGCGAACATGACAGTTGTCGAGGATCGAATTGTTCGGCCCGTAGGCCTTCTCGATCTGGTTCAGCGATTGCGCGATCAAAAAGCTCTTGAGGCCGTAGCCAGCCATGAAGGCGAGTGCCGATTCAAAGAAGTCGAGACGTCCCAGAGCCGGAAACTCGTCCAGCATCAAGAGCAGCCGATGGCGGCCGCCGCCCGATTGCAGATCCTCGGTCAGACGCCGGCCGATCTGGTTCAACAGGAGACGGATCAGCGGCTTGGTCCGATTGATGTCGCTGGGCGGCACCACGAGATAGAGCGTGGTTGGGCGCTCGCCGCCAACGATATCGCTGATCCGCCAGTCGCAGCGCCGCGTCACCTCGGCGATGACGGGATCGCGGTACAAGCCCAGAAACGACATGGCCGTGGAGAGCACGCCGGAGCGCTCGTTGTCGGATTTGTTGAGCAACTCGCGCGCAGCACTCGCGACGACGGGATGCGGTCCGGCCTCGCCGAGATGAGCGGTCTTCATCATGGCGCGCAGCGTCGATTCCACCGGGCGCTTCGGATCGGAGAGGAAGTTGGCGACGCCCGCCAGCGTTTTTTCCTGCTCGGCGTAGAGGACATGCAGGATCGCGCCGACGAGAAGTGAGTGGCTGGTCTTTTCCCAGTGATTCCTTTTGTCCAGGCTCCCCTCGGGATCGACGAGTATATCGGCGATGTTCTGGACATCGCGAACTTCCCATTCTCCGCGGCGGACCTCGATCAGCGGATTGTAGGCCGAGGATTTCGGATTGGTCGGATCGAACAGCAGCACGCGGCCATGGTGTGATCGGAAGCCGGAGGTGAGCTGCCAGTTCTCGCCCTTGATATCATGCACGATGGCCGAGCCTGGCCAGGTCAGAAGCGAGGGTACGACCAACCCGACACCCTTGCCCGAGCGTGTCGGTGCGAAGCACAGTACATGCTCCGGCCCATCATGGCGCAGATACTCGTGCTCGTAGCGGCCGAGTACCACGCCGTCGGGATCGAGCAGGCCCGCAGCCTTGACCTCGGTCTTCTCCGCCCAGCGCGCAGAACCATAGGTCGCGACATGCTTGGCTTCGCGCGCTCGCCAGACGGACATGCCGATGGCGACCGCAATAGCGATGAAGCCGCCCGATGCGGCGATCATCCCACCCGTCTGGAAAATCGCTGGCGCATAGGCGTCGTAGGAGAACCACCACCACAGGATCGCGGGGGGATGATAGACGGGCCATCCGGCCAGCACGAACCAGGGCGGACCGAGCTGCGCCTGAAACCCGAGGCTCCACGCGACATACTGGGTCGCGCCCCAAGTGGTGGAGAGGACAATGAGGAAGACCACGATGATCTGCCCCCAAAGGATTTTCGTCGCGGACATGGCGATGTTCCTTTTCTAGTCAAGTTTAGAGGCCGAGCCCGCGCTTCCGCCCGAAGTCCCAATCGACACCGCCGTCGTCGCGCGCGA
>JAEWKP010000071.1 GCA_023393655.1 Pseudomonadota bacterium
ATGAAGGAGATGTCGCTTCCGCTGCCGCATAGCGTAAGTGACGTCGCCTGGGGATGGGCACATCCCTTGGCGCAGCCGGTCACATGCAGGTTGAAGGACCCGTCGAGAAGGTCTTCGAGGTGCTCCAGTGCGAGATGCGCCAGGCCATGAGTGTCGATGGCGGCAGAGGCACAGGAAGGGCTGCCAGGGCAGGCGGCAATCATGCCGCGAGGATCGGTGGACTCGGTGATGAAACCGCATCTGCCGGCAAACACCTGTATGGTTTCGCAGGCAGAACGGTCACCGAACAGGATCAGCGCGCGGCCGAAGGCCGGTCTGACGGCACGGATTTGCTGCGCCTCGGCCTCGGTACATAGAGCCGCAAGCTCCACGGCTGTTATCTGGCCGAACGGGAGCTCGATGCCGACGGCGGCTTCGTCCCGTTCAAGCAGCGTAAGACCCAAGGATGAGAAGCCGTCCTCCATCATTGCGCATGGCGACATGGCATCGGTCACAAGATCGCGGCCACGGGACGTGGGGCCGAGGCTTGAAAGCCTCTGCAACAGGCTCAGTGCCTCGTCTACGGCTTGCTGCGCCTGGAATGTTCCATGGACACGACCATCGGTTTGCGTGCCTCCTAAAAGGACCTGCCAGCCCACGTTGTTGGCCGATTTTGTCGCGACGAGCCTGACATCGGCCAGTAGTTTAGAAAGGCGCATCTGGCCGCTGCCGTCCACGACCACGGACATTTTTGGCGCGAGCCCTTTCAGACCTTGCGCTCCGGAGCGGATCGCCCCGGCCAGTGGGCGGGGGTCCGCAATTTCTGCCGGATCGAGGCCCGCCAGGGGAGGTACTTCGACCGCCAGACCCTCCCGAAGCGGCAGGTTGAGGCTTCTGATGTCGCGCTCAAACTTCCCCGCTGTTTCGGCGGTCAGGCCCCTGACCTGCAGATTTCCACGCGCGGAAATGTTGATCACGCCGTTGCCGTGTGCTTCGGAGAGGCGGCAGATCGTCCCCAGTTCGGCCGGGCGGATCGGTTCACCAAGGGATATGCGGCTAAGCAGCCCATCGCCCGTCTGCATGGGGGCGGATAATGCGGGGCAGGCTCCTCTGCGAAGGTCGCGTTTGTCAGCTTCAGCTGCGAGCAGGGTCATGACACGCGCTCCGCAAGCAGCATTTCGAGTTCCGCGTCTACGGCGTTCCGGCGAGGATGCCAGAGACCGCGACGCAGGGCGGATCTGAAACGCTCGGCCATGAAGCGAGCGCCCTTGGGATTCTGCGTCAGCAGGAAGTCGCGCACCTCTTGGCTGCCGAGGTAGGCGTCATAGAGCGCCTCGATCAGCGACTGCGGGATGGCCTGGGTCGTCTCCGCAAAGCCGATCAGGCGGTCGACGGCTTCCACGAGTTCAGCCGCACCGCGCGGACCATGGCGCATCTGTCCCGCGATGAAGCGCGGATTGACGGCTCGGGCACGCACCACGCGCGTGATGGCTTCCGTGATCGAGCGAGCGCGGGGCCGTGCCGGATCGGTCGTGTCGAGCGCAATCACCTCGGCGTTGTTCCCAAGTGCGGCGGCGGCGGCCGCAAAGCCGCCGATGAACGCCACGTCTGCCGAGCCATCGAGAAGATCGCGTCCAGGGTCATCGCCCGTGTGAACGAGCAGGTCTGCTGCTTCCACCCGGCTTGCGAACTGTCCGCGCGCCTCCGTCGCCTCGCCGTCGGCGCCCATGTAAGCGTGGCTGGTGGCGTCAAGATAAAGACGCCCAAGTTCTTCCCGCTCGCCCCATGTGCCGTCGGAAAGCTTTTCCTCTATGCCGGCCCCGAAGGTTCCGGGGGCGGAACCGAAGATGCGCAGAGGCACATGGCCAAGACGACGCGCGTCTTCAGCCAAGGGATTGTCGCCCGGCGCCTCGTCTCGGTCCGCGATCGCGCGCATGGCCGCGTCCAGAAGGGCTATCAGCGCCGGGAACATGTCCCGGAAGAGACCGGAAATGCGCAATGTCACGTCGATGCGCGGACGACCGATCGCAGCAGGAGGCAGGACCTCGATCCCCGTGACACGACCGGTCGCGGCGTCATGGACAGGCCTCGTACCCATGAGCGCGAGCACCTGCGCGACCTCTTCGCCGCCGCTTCGAAGCGAGGCGCTGCCCCAGAGGTCGAAGACGAGGCTCGTCGGCCATTCCCCATGGTCCTGAAGATAGCGCCGAAGGACTTCATCTGCGGCCTTCTTGCCGAGCTCAAAGGCCGTCGGCGTCGGCAAGGTGCGGGGATCGCTGGCAAACAAGTTTCGCCCCGTTGGCATCACATCCCGGCGGCCGCGCGAGGGGGCACCGGACGGCCCGGGCCGGACATGCCGGCCATCCAGGGCAGCAAGGAGCCCCTCCCGCTCGCTCGCCGCGCTTTCGACCCGCAGAGGGTCGTCGTCTCCCGGAGCAACGGCTCCAAAGACATGTTGGCCGTCCTTGATGGCGAGGTCCTTCAGGTCACAGAGGAAGGCGTCGATACGGGTGAGGGCGCTGTCTGGATCGTCGTCGGGGGAAATGCCCACGTCCGCTGCGAGGCCGATCTCGTTAGCCTGCTCGACGATCAGCCTTGCCAGGCGGTCCCGACGGCGACCATCGAGCCCGTCTGCCTGGCTGTACTCATCGACCAGCAGCTCAAGCTTCTTCTGATCGCCGGACAACCCAGCGTCGGTCAGGACGGGGGGCAGGTGGCCAAGGGTGACAGCTGCGATCCGTCGCTTGGCAACGGCGGCCTCTCCAGGATTGGAGACGATGAAAGGATAGATGACCGGCACACCGCCGGTCACGATCTCTGGGAAGCAGTTCCGCGAAAGCGCTACATTCTTGCCCGGCAGCCATTCGAGCGTTCCGTGAGCCCCTATGTGCACGATGGCGTGAGCGCCCCAGCCATCCGTCATCCACCAGCCGAAGGCCAACAGCGCATGGCGCGGGGAGAGAGCCGGATCATGATAGTCGGCGCGGCGATCGGCATTGCGCCCGCGATCCGGCGCCAGCGCAACGGCGATGTTACCGAAGCAGGCGCCGCGAAGGTGGAAGGAGTCCCCGGTCAGGTCCGGATCCTCATCGGCCGGTCCCCAGGCAGTTTCCACCGCGTCACGAGCATCGGGGGGGCAGGCGGCAAGCCGCGACCGGTAGGTTGCCAGCGAGAGCCCCGGGCCGCCTTTCTCCAACTGGTCGAGCAGATCACGCGGCGATAGGGGCAGGTCGTCGACGTGATAGCCGGCGTCCCGTAGCATGTGGAGGATCTCCAAGGCGCTTTGCGGTACATCCAGACCCACGGCATATCCGGTTCGGCCAGGGGCGCTCGGATAATCCGGCAGGATCAACACCAGCTTGCGCTCCCGTCGTGGCGTTGAGCGGAGCCTCAGAAATCGCGCGATCCGGTCCGCGACCGCTTCTATGCGTTCCAGCTCCGGGCTGTTGACCAGATTGGATGAATTGGTGCCGTGCTTGAAGGATATGGCACCGGCCAGAATCCGTCCGTCGAGTTCGGG
>JAEWKP010000156.1 GCA_023393655.1 Pseudomonadota bacterium
TGTTCCTCGGTGCGCTTCGACAGGTCGTCGGCGCCCATGTTGATCTCGCGCGCGGCGAGGCCGACATCGGCCGAGGTCGTCTGGATCGTCGCGACCGTGTCCGAGAGGCGATCCACCGTCTCGTTGAAGTCGTCGCGCAGCTTGGCGTAGGCGGCGGGCATGTCTGCCTCGATGCGGTGGCGCAGATCGCCCTCCGAAAGCGCGGCAAGCCCCTTGGCGAGCGCTTCGACGACCCGTTCCAGCTCCTGAGCCTGCTCCATCTGCTCGCGCGCCGCCGCCTGTCGCTGCGCCTCTGTCTGGCGGCGGGTCTCGCCCATCAGCTCGGCCTGCGCGGCGGCATCCTGCTCCAGTCGGATCTTCTCGATGGATGCATGGTGCAGCACCTCGACGGCGTTGGCCATGGCACCGAACTCGCTGTCGCCGCCGAAAGCGGGAACCGGCGTGTCCAGATCGCCTTGAGCGAGCCGCTTCAGAGCCGCACTCAAGGTCGCGAGCGGCTTCATCATGCGGCGTACGAGCCAGAACAGCAGACCCGCCGCGACGGCTGCGATCGCCAGGCCGGCAATGATGTTGGCGCGGATCATCTCTCCGATGACGGCCAGGAACTCCTCCTGCTTGATGCCGACATAGAGAATGCCGATCACGTTGCCGTCCGATTTCTGGATGATCGGCTCGTAGATCGTGAAATAGGGCACGCCGAGAATGTCAGCCGCGCCGGAATAGGTTCGTTTCTCCTTGAAGACGGCATCATGGGCCGGGCCCTGTGCCAGCTTGGTGCCGACGGCCCGTGTGCCGTCCGGTTTCATGACGTTGGTCGTCACGCGTGTGTCGCCCATGAAGACCGTGGCGGTACCGCCGGAAAGCTCCTTCACCTTGTCGACCGCGGCGAAGTTGCCGTTGACGCTTTCACTGCCGAAAATGAGTTTGCCGCCATCGAATCTCGGCTCGCCCTTGGCGAGAAGGATATCCCGCAGAAGGTTGATGTTGACCGTCAGGCTCGACTGGGCCCGCTCCCGCATCGCCTTCTCGGCTGCGCGAAGGGACACCGCAACCGAGGCCGCCACGGCAACGCCGACAATCAATACGGCCAATATCGCCAGACGTGTCGCGATCGGAAGTCGCAGAAAAGGCAGTTTCAGCATGAAGGGCCATCTCTCGGGAAGAACGACGCGGTATGGCAGCTATGGAGTGCGCGCCGCCGGCAACGCATAGGTTTAGGCTGCAGGCGTGGTCGAGATGCCTAGTCCAGGCCGGCATTCGATCGTATTGAGTGCTGGGTAGCGCCTGAATTTCTTCCAGATAAGGCTTAAAACTGTTCTAATGCCGCAACAGCGTGCTGCCCGGGCGTGAATGCGTACTTTTGCAGTGGCCGGACCGGGCCGAGCGGCGTTCGCATCGCAAGTGCAGAAATCAAAAGCGCAAGAAGCGTGTGCCGTAACGGCAGGCCAGCGGGCGCGGAGGTGCCGGGACTATTCGGCCGCGCGTTTCAGCTCCAGCCCCTTGGCGAAGGGCAGCTTCGGCTCGCTCTTCTCGTCGTCGAAATCGAGCGCACCGATCTTCTCGGCGCGGCTTGTCACCTTGCCGGCCGAAGTCTTGATCTGGCCGACATCGTCCTGTGCCTGCCGGAAATGATTGTCGAGCTTGTCGACGCGCTCGCCGAGCCGGCGCACGTCGTCGAGCAGCTTGCCGACCTCGCTCTGGATCACCTGCGCTTCCTCACGCATCCGCGCATCGCGCACCAGCGACTGCATGAGCTGGATCGCCAGCGCCAGCAGCGAGGGCGAGACGATCATGATGCGCGCCCGGTGCGCCCGTTGCACGACATCGTCGAAATGTTCGTGCAGGTCGGCATAGATCGACTCGGACGGCACGAAGAGCAGGGCGACATCCTGCGTCTCGCCGGGCAGGAAATAGCGCTCGGCGATATCCTTCACATGCACGCCGACATCGCTGCGCACGCGCTGGCCGGCGGTCTTTTTCGCGTCGTCGCCGCGTGCCTCGCGCAGCAATGTGAAGCTCTCCAGCGGAAACTTGGCGTCGATGACGAGGCCGCGCCCGTCGCCGGGCAGGGTGACGAGACAGTCCGGCCGCTTGCCGTTCGAGAGCTGCGGCTGGAAGGCGAAGAAGGCGGCGGGCAGGCCGTCGCGGATGATCGCCTCCATCCGGCCCTGGCCATAGGCGCCGCGTGCCTGCTTGTTGGCGAGCACGTCCCTGAGCGTCACGACCTCGGAGGTCAGGTCGGTCAGGTTCTTCTGAGCGCTGTCGATCACCGCCAGCCGCTCCTGCAGCTTGCCGAGGCTTTCGGTGGTCTGCTGGACATTGCGTTCGAGGCCCTGGCCGACCTTATGGCTGAGGCCGTCCATCCGGTCGGCGACGAGGCGGGCGAGATCGCCCTGCCGGGTCGAGAGGATCTCGGCCATCGATTGCATCCGGCCGGCGAGCTCGGCCTGCTGGCGGTTCATCTCTGCGACCTTGTCGTCCATCTCGCGGGCGCGCTCGGCCGCCATCGCCGCCTCGATCGCGCGGCTCTTGCCGCCGCGCCAGCCGGCGATCACCGCCATCAGCAGCAGAGCAAGGCTCAGGGCCCCGAAGCCCAGCGCGGCCTCGGCCCAGGTCACCGGGCGTTCCAGCAGGGAGAAGGCGATCTCGTTCATGCGGGGAGATTAACCGATTCGATTTTGAATAGCGAACGAAAGCGGAACAGTTTGACCGCTCCTCCACAAATGCTTATGTCCCGGGCTCAACAGCTCTTTTTCCCTGGACTCCCATGGCCATTCGCCCGCTCGTCATCCTGCCCGACGCCCAGCTCCGCCTCGTCTCGAAGCCGGTCGAGGCCGTCACGCCCGAGATCAGGGCGTTGGTCGCGGATATGTTCGAGACGATGTACGACGCGCCCGGCATCGGGCTCGCGGCGATCCAGATCGGCGTGCCGCTGCGCGTGGTGACGATCGACCTGTCGAAGCCCGAGGCGAAGGAGGGCGAGGAGCCCGAGCCGAAGAAGCCGCAGGTCTTCATCAACCCGGAAGTCACCTGGTCCTCGGACGAATTCAGCGCCTATGAGGAGGGCTGCCTCTCGATCCCGGAATATTACGAGGA
>JAEWKP010000266.1 GCA_023393655.1 Pseudomonadota bacterium
CCGGCCAAAGCCGACGGAGCGCATTTCGTTAGCCGCTATTCGAAGACGTCCACGATGCGCCTCGATTGAGGATCAACTATCAGCACATCGTCGCCAATCAATGTGTACTGCATCCCCCGCAGTTGCGGCTCACGCTGCTCTGCTTCGGAAGGCAATGGCCGGATTACGACTTCGCTCGGCAGAACCGCGCCCTTGAGACCGTCGAGGCTCTGCATCTCGCCGGGCTTGGAATCCTGCAAGATGAGCTTGGCCAGTTCGTGCCGGTCGGTGAGTGACGCGCTTGCCTGGGTTGCAGCAGGAGCCGGTCCCGCGGCTGTAGTGGTTCCGCTGTGGCTACTGCTTCGATCGACGACTTCGACGATGCGACGGGAGCGTGGCTCGACGACAGCAATTTCGTCGGTCTCGGTCATTACGTACTGATAGCCACGCCATTGCGGATGGGTTTCGATCACCTCAACGGGCAATGCATATAGCTGAGCTTCGCGCGGGAGGATGACACCCGTCTGGAATACGACCGTGTCAGGTCTGCGCCAGCGCCTGACGTCACGCCTCTGCTCGAACACCGCATAAAGGTTCGCGCCACCGCCACTTCGTCCATCGCGTTCGATGACCTCGACAATGCGCCGGCTCGACGGGTCGACAATGACAATCTCGCTGTCCGATACCGTATATCGGAAGTCGCGATATTGCGGGCGCATCGACGCAATCTCCCGCGGTAGGGGCCGAAGATCCACGCGTGTCGGCAGTTGTGCGCCGACCGACACGGAAACACCGAAGTCCTTGACTGGCCGGATTTCCTTTCGGTCGATACTCTGCCTGACGGTCTCCGCTATCCGGCTTGTATCACGCTGGTCGGGCTGAGCCGTTTGGGGCCCAGCAGCAGGCTTCTCTGGTGTCGACGCCGTTCCAGGCTGATTAATCTGCGGCTCGGGCTGCGCTGAACGGGCGTTGCTCGGGCTGGTCCTGTTCTCTGGCTGCGACGACCTCGCTGAGCCCGTTGACCTATCCGCGTCACTATTCGGCTGTGCTCGCTCGCCTGAGCGGTTCGTGTCACGCTGCGAAGGCTGTTCACGCTGCGCAGCCCGATTCCGCTCCGCCTCCTTTTCGTCGTGACCGCTTCGAGACCGTTCGATAGAGGATGGCGACTCCTTCTGAGCCTGTTCGCGTTTCGGAGCCTGAGGACGCTCGGCGTCCTGACCACGTGAGGGCCCGGATTGTACGTCCCGCCGCTCTTGCACCGGCATCTCGGAGCGGCCCGGAGGACCGCGCTCGGCTTCCGGACCTCGCGTCGGCACCTGCCGCTCCATCGGCCTTTCGGACCTCGCTCGCGGGGCTTGGTCTTGCTCGATCACGATCGGTTGGGCCCAGGCGACCCCCGGTAGTGCCAAGGCGGCTAACGCAACGCCTGCAAATTTTTTCATGTGACATCCTCCCTGATGAGAGTAGATGCCGAACTGGATGTCGCCGACGTGTGGGAAGGGGATTACCTCGCGCGTCGGCGCAAAATATCGCCAGCTCGGCGTTGAGAGGCGCCGATTCTCACGGAACACTGCGCTGGATGCGTCGCCGGAGAGATCCGCGGTGAGACGAGCCAGGCGCATTGCCTGGCTCGTCAACAACGATCACTCGATGATCTGAACGATCTTCCGGCTGGAAGGCTCGACCAGAACGACGTGATTGTCGGTATAGACGTAACTGTACTTGCTGACGCTCGTGCCCCAATCAGCAGGAGCGGCGCGCAGCTCGACGTCCGCCGGAAGCGTGGCGCCGATCGTGATCTTCTCCTTGATCATGACCGGCTTCGTTTTCTCCTTGACCACGTATTCCTTGATCTTCGTCCGCTCGGGCTGGCTGATCGTGACGGTGGTGTTCTGAGCAAAAACAGCCGAGCTGGCAACCAGCGCCGAGGCAACGACCATTCCAAGAATCTTACGGTTCATGTTGGTTCCTCCGGTTGCGCACACGATGGTGCGATGGGCCTCCAACTCGGCGCCAAGCAAAGCAGTTCCAAATTCGTCTAATTAAAGGGTACGCTATATCCATCTGGCTATAACGATGGAAAGACTCCCAGATTTTGCAGGATCGTTGGCCTTTCGGATTCTTTGTAAGCTCCGTAGAGATGGCATTGCCTTCGCGTCGCTCAAACGGGCCGACTCCGGTCGAAACTCGTACTTCCTGGCCTACTTTTCCAAGGAGGGGCGCAATTCAGCACGGCAAGAGCAACACCCGATTCACCCCGGATAAGCGATCCCGGCTTGGTCAGTCAGCGCAAGAATTAGCCGGACCGTTGCTAGGTTTATCGGCATGGGGGCCTCCCGCTGTGCCGGAACCATGCCGTTGCCGAGCCCGTTCTCATCATCGGCAATCAGGAGGCTCTCATGTTCGTGGTGATGGGTGCGACGGGTCACATTGGCTCGGTTATCGTCGCGGACCTTCTTGCTAGGAAGGAAGCCGTCCTGGCTCTGATCCATTCCCCGGAGAAAGCAGCCAACCTGAAGAGTAAGGGAGCGAATATCTTCGTCGTCGACGCACGCGATCCCGATGCTCTGAGGGCGGCATTCAAGCGCGGCCGCCGCGCTTTCGTGCTCAACCCGCCAGCTGCTCCCTCGACGGACACAGACTCGGAGGAGACAGCCACCGTTCGAGCCATCTTGGAGGCCATGGACGGTTCGGGGCTAGAGAAAATCGTCGCGGCTTCGACGATGGGGGCCGCTGCGGGCCCGGTGCTCCAGCCTCGCACCGGCGATTCCAGCGTGCTGTACGAATTCGAGCAGGCGCTGAGCTCCCAGCCGATCCCCGCTGCAATTAATCGCGGCGCCTATTACCTGTCGAACTTCGAGATGCAGATTGATTAGATGCGCGAGACCGGCAAACTTCAAACAATGTTCCCTGCGGACTTCCGGTTGGGATGGTGGCGCCCGAAGATCTCGGCAAAGTCGCCTTGCGCCGCCTGACTTCCGGCTTGGACGATGTCGGCATTGTCTCGATCGAATGCCCCAGGCGCCCCACGTTCGGCGACGTCGCAGACGCCTTCGCCGACGTCCTAGGGTCCGAGGTCGTCGTTGCGACCACTCCGCGAGACAAATGGGTGGAGGCCTTCAGGTCCCAAGGCTTCTCTGAGCCCGCCGCCGATGCCTATGCTCGTATGACGGCGGCAGCAATTGATGGCCCGGCTACGCCAGAAGGCGAGACGGAGAAGGGCTGTACGTCCTTGAAGGCTTACATCCGGTCCCTCGTCGGATAGTCACGCCGACGGAAAGACTGTGAAGGTCATACGACGCGTCTCGGCGTCAAAGGCGAAGGCCAATATTGCAACCGCAGCACGTCGCGCCAGTGGCACAGAAGCTAGAAGGTCGATCCAGTGCGGGAGGAGATCCCCAAGGGAAGGCGCTCCAGGAGTTACGGAGGTGATCCGCCAGCGTCCGGCCGGCGTGAGCTCAAGAGCTTCATTCTGCTTTATTGGCTGAACTCGCCCTTGGAAAAGCGGACGAAGTCGCCGCGTTCGGCAGAATCGATCCCTGCGGTGAAAGCCATTCGCGGATGCATGGGGGGCGCGGGATACTCAAGCTCGATGGCGCCCTTCCTGCCAAATCGATAGCTCATAGTCCCCGCCGCTTCAGCGATGTCTCGCGAGGCGCACAAGGAAACGACCTTGCTGCCAAGATTGCACGAAAATATCGCGACTTCGTCGCGCTTGCATAGGGAGGGGCGCCGGTCGGCCGCATTTGCATACTGCGCCAAGGCCAAGAAGCCGACCATCGTCATCAGCACAGCTGAAGCGACAAGGGTTGCGCAATACCGATCATCCATCACTGCGTGGAGCCTGAGTTCGTTTCGTCAAACTGATCAAAGACACCCGCCCCACTGATCGCAAGCGGTGGCAGAAAAATTCGAAACGCATCCCGCGACCAATCCCGCCGGATTGTTCGGCAGACCGACATGTCATCTCGCAGCCAAACTCGCTCAGCGCGTATCAGGCCGCGAGGTTAGCCCGGTGAGCCCGACACCGAGCCCAAAAGGGGCGTGTCCCATCACAGAAAGCTATGACCCGCTTGTCGTCTGAGCAATTGAAGCGGATGGGCGAAGTTGATCAAATTTCTCGGCAAGCAAGAGTTCCTCGCGACATCGCGCTAGGTTCCTCCTTGAGCTCTCGGTCGCAATTGGGTCGGGGTCGTGCGCGATGGATGAGGTGTACCC
>JAEWKP010000279.1 GCA_023393655.1 Pseudomonadota bacterium
TGATCGCCGACAAGCCGCTGAGCGAGCTCGCCAACTGGAAGTTCATCGCCGGCACGACCTTCGCCACTTTCTGCGCCTTCAGCCTGTCGCTGGCGATCGGGCTGAAGGCGGCCAAGGGCGACCTGCCGCAGGCGGTGATGCAAGGCGTCGCCGGGGCCTATTCCAATATCGGCTATATGGGCCCGCCATTGATCCTGGCGGCGCTGGGGCCGGAGGCGAGCGCGCCGGTCGTGCTGATCTTCGTCTTCGACAGCGTGCTGTTGTTATCGCTCGTTCCCTTGCTCATGGCCGTCGCGGGCGTCGAGAAGAAGAGCCTGCTCGCGACCGCCGGCGAGGTGGCCTGGCGGGTCGTCACTCATCCGTTCAACGTCGCGACGCTGGCCGGCGTGCTGGCGAGCTATCTCAAGTTCGAATTGCCCGTGGCGCTCGATCGGATGGTTCTGTGGCTGTCGCAGGCGGCGGCGCCCTGTGCGCTCTTCCTGCTCGGCGTCACCGTGGCGCTCAGGCCGATGAAGACGATGCCGGCCGGAGTGCCTGCGCTGGTCTTCATCAAGCTCCTGCTGCACCCGCTCATGGTCTGGGTGCTGCTCTCGGCGCTCGGCGGCATCCCGACCAACTGGATCTATGCCGCGATCATCATGGCGGCGCTGCCGCCGGCGCTGAACATCTTCGTCATCTCGACGCAGTACAAGGTCGGGATCGAGCGCGCCTCGGCCTGCATCCTCGTCGGCACCATCGTGTCGATGGTCACGCTGTCGGGCTTCCTGTGGCTGGTGAAGACGGGCAGGATAGCGGCCGATCTGTTTCACTGAAGCATTTTCGAGCGAAGTGGACGCCGGTTCGCGTGAAGAAAATGCGTTGAAACAAAGAATCTAAGGATGCCGATGCTGCCGCTAGACGATCTGCTGGTCCTCGATTTCTCGACGCTCCTGCCGGGGCCATTGGCGAGCCTCTTCCTCTCCGAAGCCGGCGCGCGCGTCATCAAGGTCGAGCGGCCGGGCGGCGAGGACATGCGCGGCTTTCCGCCGCGTTTCGGCGAGACGGCGGCGCCTTTTGCGGTGCTCAACCGCGGCAAGGAGAGCGTCGAGCTCGACCTCAAGGCGCCCGATGCGCTTTCGCGCCTGACGCCGCTGATCGCCAAGGCCGATATCCTGATCGAGCAGTTCCGGCCAGGCGTGATGGACCGGCTCGGCTTCGGCCATGACGCACTGAAAGCCATCAACCCGCGCCTGATCTATTGCTCGATCAGTGGCTATGGCCAGCACGGCCCCCGGGCGCAGGAGGCCGGGCACGATATCAACTATCAGGCGCTCGGCGGCCTGCTCGGCCAGTCCCTGAAGCGCGGCGAGGCGCCGCCCTTGCCGCCGCCTCTCGTCGCCGACATTGCCGGAGGCGCCATGCCGGCCGTGCTCAATATCCTGCTGGCCTTGCGCCAGCGCGACCGGACGGGCGAAGGCTGCCATCTCGACATCGCCATGGCCGATGCGATGCCGACCTTCGCCTGGTACGGGCTGGCACAGGGACAGGTGACAGGCTCTTTTCCTGATGGCGGGGAAGGGCTGCTGACCGGCGCGAGCCCGCGCTACGGGCTCTATGCCACGGCCGATGGCTGGTTCCTGGCGGTCGGCGCGATCGAGCCGAAATTCTGGCAAGGCTTCTGCGAGGGTATCGGGCTCGACGAGAAGCTGCGTGACGACCGGCGCGACCCCGAGGCGACGCGCGCAGGCATCGCCGCGATCATCGCCGGTCAGAGCGCCGCTTATTGGCGCGCGCTCGTCGAGCCGCTGGATTGCTGCTGCACGGTGGTGCGGACACTGGAGGAGGCCGTCTCCGATCCGCAGATGTCGGCGCGTGGCCTGCTCGATGCGCAGGTCGAGGAGCCGGGTGGCCGTCGCCTCGTCTCGACGCCATTGCCGCTGGCTCCGGTCTTCCGCGAGCAGGCGGCCGGATTGCGCAAAGTCGCGACGAACGGAGCGGATACGCGGAAGATACTCGGCGAGTAACTCGCTCAGGCGCGAGCGCCGCCGGCCAGTCCCTGCCGCATCACGAGCCGCCTGAGCGGACCAATCCGCGACAGCGCGAGCAATCCGGCGCCGCGCATCAGGTCGGCCGGCAGTAGATCAGTCAGAAGCGTGCGGTTGAGCATGTCGACCGCGCCCGTGCGCAGGCGGACATCGGCCTGCCGCGCCCTGTCGTAATCGGCGATGACGTTGGGCGCACCGGCATCCGTGGCACCTGCCAGGGCCTCACTCAGCGCTGCGACGTCGCGCAGGCCCAGATTGAGCCCTTGCGCCCCGATCGGCGGGAAGACATGCGCGGCCTCGCCGATCAGCGCCATGCGACTCGCGCCGAAGCGCTCGACCGAGAGCCCGCCCATCGGCACCTTGCCGCGCGGCCCCGAGACCGTCATCGCGCCGAGCAGCGACTGCACCTGCTTTTCGACCCGCAGGGCGAAGGCGGCATCATCGAGGGCAACGAGGGCCGGAGCCTCCTCCGGATCGACGAGCCAGACCAGCGAGGAGCGCCGGCCGGGCAGGGGCACGATCGTGCACGGCCCTTTGCGCGTATGGAACTCGGTCGAGGTCTCCTGATGATCGCGCCGGTGCTCGAAGATCGCGGTCAGCGCGATCTGCGGATAGCGCCAGTCACGCGTCTCGATCCCCGCCGCCATGCGTACCTGCGAATTGCGCCCGTCCGCGCCGACGACGAGCCGGGCCTTCAGCGATGCGAAGCCCTCGCCGGAGAGGCGCACGCCATCCGCTTCCGCTTCGATGGTCCGGACAAAGCCGGGGATCATGCGCAGGCCGGATAGCGCGCCGGCTTTCTCGGCGAGAATCCCGGTCAGGTCGGCATTCTCGATATTCCAGCCGAAGGCCTCCAGCCCGATCTCGGACGCCCGGAATTCCACCGGGGGCTGGCGGAACAGGCTGCCGCTGTCATCGACGAGCCGCATCACCTCGAGTGGCGCGGCCTTTCCCAGCAAGGCGTCCTGAACGCCGAGATCGGCCAGAATCCGCCAGGAGCCGTCGAGCAGGGCGACGGTGCGTCCGTCACGCGGCGTCGCGACCGGGCCGAGCAGGGCGACTTTGCGCCCCTCGCGGCTCAGCGCCAGCGCGGCCGCGAGGCCAACGGCGCCAGCGCCCACGACGGCGATATCGACCTGATCGGCAATGTCCGTGCTCATCGCCCTTGGCTAGCCGATGCGCGGCGTCTTGGCCACGGGCCGCAAAGTCGCAAGGTGCGTTCTGCGTTGGGCACGGGTGCCTTTCCCGCCCGATGAATTATGGTCGGGGCATCCATCCCTAGGAGATGCCTTTCATGGTCAAAGCCATTCGCGCCCACAAGACCGGCGGCCCCGAGGTCCTGCAGTTCGAGGACGTCACCCTGCCGCAGCCCGGCCCCGGCGAAATCCTGATCCGGAATCGGGCGATCGGCCTGAATTTCATCGACACCTATTTCCGCTCGGGTCTCTAC
>JAEWKP010000446.1 GCA_023393655.1 Pseudomonadota bacterium
CTGGCGCCGAGCGGCCGCCCGCGGTGAAGTTCTGAGGTTGGGACGACCTTGCGGGAAGAGCCAGGGGGACCCCCGCTCCCGTGTGGGAGAGGGGCAGGGGTGTGGGAAGGACGGGAAACGTTCTGGCCGAGCCCTTGCCGCAGCATCGGTTGGCTCGAAACTCCAATGGTCCAACGGCCGACACCTCACCCCGACCCCTCTCCTTACAGGAGAGGGGTTCTAGGTCGTGTTTCCGCGTTCTTCCTTTTCCTGCTCTGCGCTCTTCCCGCACTTGCCGCCGAGCCGACCTATCCCGCGCTCACCGGCAGGGTCGTCGACGGCGCCAACCTGCTGACGCCCGACGTCCGACAGAAGCTTGAAGACAAGCTCAAGGCGCATGAGGACAAGACTTCCGACCAGGTCGTCGTCGCGCCCGTGCCCTCGCTCCAGGACGTCACCATCGAGGATTTCGCCAACGGCCTCTTCCGGCACTGGAAGCTGGGAGATAAGGCGAAGAACAACGGCGCGCTGCTGATCGTCGCGCCGAAGGAACGCAAGGTCCGCATCGAGGTCGGTTACGGGCTGGAAGGCGCTCTGACCGATGCGCTCTCGAAGGTCATCATCACCACGGCGATCGCGCCGAAATTCAAGACCGGCGATTTCGCGGGGGGCATCGAGGCCGGGGTCGACGCCATCCTGACCATTCTCGCGGGTGATGCCGAGGATTGGCAGCGCCGCGCCGAGGTGCGCTCGGACGAGAGCACGCTGGGCGAGGATATCGCGGTGATCATCGCGATGATCCTCATCTTCCTGTTCATCGTCGCCTTCCTGCGTGGCCTGAGCCGGCAGGGCGGCGTGCGTCGGCATCGCCTGCGCAACGGGCAATGGGTGACGCTGCCGCAGAGCACGGGCTGGAGCACCGGTTCGGGTTCCAGTTCGGGCTGGAGCGGCGGCGGAGGCGGCTGGAGCTCCGGCGGCGGGTTTTCAGGTGGCGGCGGCTCGTCAGGCGGCGGCGGGGCTTCGGGAGACTGGTGATGGACGCAGCCGACAGGGACGCGATCGCGGAGGCCGTGCGCCGGGCCGAGTTGCAGACGGCCGGCGAGATCGTTGTGGTGATCGACCGGGCGGCGTCGAGCTATCGCAATATCCCGGTGATGCTGGCGTTGACGCTGGCGCTGGTCGTGCCATGGCCACTCCTGTCGCTGACGGTGATGAGCGCACAGCGGATCTTCCTGATCCAGTTGCTCTGTGCCGTCGGTCTGCTGGCGAGCCTGCTCTGGTACGGCCGCGGCGGACGCTTCGTGCCCGGCTTCGTCAAGCGCGGGCGCGCGCATGACGTGGCGCTGCGGGAATTCACGGCGCGCGGGCTGACCCGGACGAAGGGACGCACCGGCGTGCTGCTCTATATCGCCCTGCAGGAGCGCTATGCCGAGATCCTCGCCGATACCGGCATCGACGGGCTGGTCGAGAAGGATACCTGGCGCGGCATCATCGAGCCGCTGCTCGCGGCGGCGCGGGAGGATCGGTTGACCGAAGGGCTGATCGCGGCCGTCGGCTCGGTCGGGACGGTATTGGGACAGCATGTGCCGCCGGTGCCCGGCGATGTCGACGAGCTCTCGAACAAGGTGATCCTGCTTTAGATCGCAGCGCGCGGAAGCTCAGCGCTTCGCCGGCCCCCTGGCGGCGCCGAGGATCGCGCCGGGCATCATATGGCCGTATTTGCCGGGGCGCTCGGCCTGGACGATGACGACATAGCCGTCGGCCTCAGGCGCCTCGGTCGCGGCGAGCGGCGCGGTGACGGTCGTCTCCTTGCCGGTCCAGTCGCCGACGCGCACCATGCCGCGCACGACATTGGCGTAGGACAGCGTGCGCCCCTGGTTCTCGCCGCGCGCAATCGGCACGGCCGCCTGATGCGTGGTCGGCAATACCCAGATGCCGGCTGTGGCCTCGCTCTCGCCTCCGGTTGGAGCGACCTGGATCCGGAGCGCGCCGTTCTCTTCCTTCAAGGCAATCCGGGCAGCGAACCCCGTCGTCGCGAACTGGCTCACCGCCTTCTCGATCTCGGCCCGCTCCGAGCCGATCGCATGGGCGGCGCCGTTGATGACGACCTGCGGGGTGTAGACCTGCCCGTCGCCGCGGGCCTTGGCGTAGAACTTCTGGCGCTTGGCGAAGGAATCCTTGCCGAGCGTATCCTTCCAGCCGAGATAGTCCCAATAAGTCACCGGCAGAGTGAGCGCGATCAGCTCGGGGTCCTTGGCGAGCTCGACGACGAGCGCATCGGCCGGCGGGCAGGACGAGCAGCCCTGGCTGGTGAAGAGCTCGATCACGGCCTTGGGAGGCTTCGCGGGCGTCTGCGCCTGGGCCGCCGCCATGCCGAGGGCAAAGGCGGCGACGGTCGCTGCGAGATGGCGCGGGCGAGGGGACATGATCAGGACTCTGCGGACGACTTCTTTTCCGGAGGTTACCAAAGCCCGCAATCCCGTCACGAGGGAAATCACGTTGCCTTGAAAACCGGCACGGTCGCGCGAGCGTGATCGAAGGCGTCGCGCGCGGCAGCCGAGATCATGTTGGGCCGCCAGCGGCGATGCATCCAGAGCCATTGCTCGGGATATTCGCGGACCCAACCCTCGACGACGGCGGTCATCATCGCCATCGCGCCCTGGACGTCGATCTCGCCATCGGCATCGCGCGGCAGGTCGAGCGGTGGGGTCAGCTCCAGCCGGAAGCGATGGTTCGGCAGGCGGATGACGCGCACGCCATGGACCGGGCATTCGAAGCGCTTGGCGAACTTGCCCATGATCGGGTTGGTCAGCGCCGGGCGGCCGAAGAACGGCACCACGACGCCGCGGGTGAAATGCTGGTCGATCAGCATGCCGAGATGTCCGCCATTCTCCAGCACCCCCTGCATGGCGAAGGCGGCGCCCTGCTTCGCTGCGGCGAGCCCGCCCATCGCGCCGGAGCGGATCTCGTGGACGACGGCGGCGATTGCCGGGTCGTTGGGAGCCCGGAAGACGGCGGTCGTCTCGAGGTCGTAGGCCTGGGCGCAGATCGCCGGCAGCTCCCAGTTGGCGAGATGGGTCGAGAAGATCAGGCCCGGCTTCTCGTCGTCCTTGAGCGCGATGAAATGCTCGATGCCCTTGACCTCGACGCGCGATGGTTTGTCGGGGTCGTGGTAGTCATAGTCGAAGAGCGTCTTCAGATGGGCGTATTCGCCGGCGACGCGGCCGAGATTCTCCCAGGCGCCGCGCGCGATGCGCTTGACCTCGGCCTCGTCCTTCTCGGGGAAGGCTGCGCGGATATTGGCGAGTGCGATGCGGTTGACCGGGATCAGCGGGCTTGCGCTGCGCAGGAGCCAGCCACCGAGATCGCTGGCGCGCTCGGGCCCGAGCAGGCGCAGGAAGCCGAACAGGGCGCGGATCACGCCGATCATCACCGCGGCGCCGGCGCGCGCGGCGATAGCCTTCAATCGTCTCAAGGTCGGTCCTGCCTCAATCGCCCGTGCCGAGAGCAAGACAGGGCCTTGAAAAGGCGATCTGGGGCAGGACGCCGCCTGCGTCAAGCCCAAGCCGGCAGAGCATAGAGCTCAGAAGGCGATGACGACCTTGCCGAAGACCTTGCGGCCCTCGATCCGGGCAAGGCCCTTCTCGAATTCGGCGAGCGGAAAGACCGAATCGATCACCGGCTTCATGCCGCCGGCCATCTTCTCCAGCGATTGCGCGATATTCTCGATGCGGCAGCCGAAGGAGCCGGTGATGCGGTATTGCTGCTGGAAGAGCTGCATCAGGTTGATCGTGGCCGAGGGGCCGGAGGTCGCGCCGCAGGTGACGAGCCGGCCGCCGCGCTTGAGGCAGAGCAGCGAGCCGTTCCAGGTGTCGGCCCCGACATGCTCGAACACGACGTCGACGCCCTTGCGGCCGGTGAGCTTGCGCACGACGCCCTCGAAGCGGTCCTCGCGGTAGTTGATGACGTGATCGGCGCCGAGCGCCTTGGCCTTGGCGCCCTTCTCGTCGTCGCCGACCGTCGTGTAGACGGTGCAGCCGATCGCCTTGGCCATCAGGATCGCGGCGGTGCCGATGCCGGAGCCGCCGGCATGGACGAGCACGGATTCGCCGGGCTCCAGCCTGGCATTGTCGAACAGCATGTGCTGGACCGTGCCGAAGCCGATCGGGGCGCAGGCGGCATCCTCGAAGGAGACGCCCTTCGGTGCCTTGATGGTGAGGCGGGCCGGGCGGTTGAGCAATTCGCGGGCGAAGCCGTCGATATGGAAGCCCATGATGCCGGCGACGTTCTCGCAGAGATTGTCGCGGCCTTCGCGGCAGGCCTTGCACTGGCCGCAGGTGTCGGCGCCATAGGCGGTGACGGTGTCGCCGGGCGCGAAGCCGGTGACGCCCTCGCCGACGCAGACGATTTCGCCTGCCGCCTCGACGCCCGCCGCCTGGGGCATCTTGCGCTTGGCGAAGGCCATGCCGCGGAAGCCCCAGAGGTCGAGATAATTCAGCCCGACCGCCTTGATGCGGATCTGCACCTCGCCCGGAGCGGGCGGCGGCGGCGGCTCGATCTCTTCCAGGCGCAGGTCGCGGTCGCCATGAAGCTGCAGGGAACGCATCGGTTTTCGACCTTTCAGAACAATCGTGTCAGCGATGCACGCCGAGCTGGGCCGTCACGCCGCCATCGATCGGCAGCACGGTGCCGGTGATATAGGCGGCGGGCTCGCTCATCAGGAAGGCAGCGAGGCCGGCGACTTCTTCCGGCCTGGCGAAGCGGCCAGCCGGAATCTGGCCCTGCATCTTGTCGCGATAGGCGGCGTAGGGCGCCATCATGTCGGTGTCGACGAAGCCCGGCGCGATCACGTTGACGGTGACGCCGCGCTTGCCGGTCTCGACCGCCAGCGTCTTGGCATAGGAGATCAGCGCGCCCTTGGAGGCAGCATAGGCGGCGTTGCCGGGATTGCCGCGCAAGGCCGCGACCGAGCCGATCGCCACGATACGGCCGGCGCGGGCGCGGATCATGGCGCGCATCAGGCTCTTGGCGAGGCGGGTGAAGGCCCAGAAATTGACCTGCATCGCGGCTTCCGCCTTGTCCTGCGCCATCATCGCGGCCAGCGAATCATAGGGCTGGCCGGCATTGTGGACGAGGCCGAAATAGCTTTCGCCCTCGCGCGCCTCGCAGAACGCGTCGAGCGCATCCTTGTCGGAGAGGTCGAGCGGCAGCGCGGTGATGGCACGGCCGGGATGGCTCGCCGCGATCTCCTGCGCCAGCGCCTTCGCCTGGTCGGCAGAGGAGCGGAAGGTGAAATCGACATCATGGCCGGCGGCTGCGAGCGCGCGCACGATCGCGGCGCCGACGCCTTTGGCGCCGCCGGTGACGAGAACTTTTGTCATGCAGCCTCCGGAGGCGCCGTCAGCACGAGGCAGGTGTTCTGACCGCCGAAGCCGAAGGAATTGGAGATGACTGTCCTGACCTTCGCCTTGCGGGCCTCGTTCGGCACGACATCGAGCGCGATCGCCGGGTCGGGATTCACGTAGTTGATGGTCGGCGGGATCAGGCCGTTGGCGATGGTCATGAAGGAGATCACCGCCTCGACCGCGCCTGCGGCCGTCAGCGTATGACCGATCATCGACTTGTTCGAGGAGATCGGCAGGCTCGCCATGCGCTCGCCGAAGACTGCGGCGCAGCTCATCGCCTCCATCTTGTCGTTCTCGGGCGTCGAGGTGCCATGGGCGTTGATATAGTCGACGTCGTCGGGCGTCAGCCCGGCATCGGCCAGCGCGTCCTGCATGGCGAGGATCGCGGGCTTGCCGTCCGGGCTCGAGCGGGTGCGGTGGAAGCCGTCGCCGCGCTCGCCGCAGCCGGCAACGATGCCCAAAATGGTCGCGCCACGCGCCAGCGCATGGTCGTAATCCTCCAGCACCAGGGCGCCTGCGCCCTCGCCCATGACGAAGCCGTCACGGCCCTTGGAGAACGGCTTGGCAGCGCCTTCCGGCGGGTCGTTCTGGGTCGACAGCGCCGAGAGCAGCGAGAAGCGGATCAGCGCCTCGGCATGGATCGAGCCGTCGGTGCCGATGCAGAGGGCGGCCTGGGTATCGCCCCTTCTGATCGCCTCGACGCCCATCTGGATCGCGGTTGCGCCGGACGAGCAGGCGGTCGAGAGCGAGATCGGCGAGCCCCTGGTGCCGAAACGGTCGGCGATATGGTCGGCGACGCCGCCGAAGACGAAGAGTTCGTGCATCGCCCGGAACTGGCCGGTGGCGGCGGTGCGCAGCAGGCCGTCGTAATCGGCTTCGCCCGAGGTGGCCCGGGCCATCTCCTGCTTCTGCGGCCACTCCATCTCGACCGGCGGCACCGCCATTAAGAGCTCGCCCGGGAAATCGCCGGCCGAGCCGATGCCGCTCTGGGCAATGGCTTCCTCGGATGCCAGCGTGGCGAGCTTCTCGGAGAGCTGGGGGGCCGTGAACGGGCCGTCGAACAGGAAGTCGACGGTGCCGCCGATGCTGGTCTTCAGGCCCTCGGTCGGGAAGCGGTCGATGCGGTGGATGCCGGACTTGCCCGATGTCAGGGCCTGCCAGTTGACGTCCTTGCCCTGGCCGAGCGAGGTGACGACACCCAGCCCGGTGACGGCGACGAGCGGACGGCCCTTGGCGTCGCGATGCGTGGTCATGGCTTCAACCCTCACGCTTGTACGAGATGCGCGGCGCCTTCGCCGCGCCAATGGCCGGCGCCGGTGACGATCGCCTCGCTGGCCTGTCCGGCCGAGAGCGCGATCGCGGCGAGCGCCACCGAAACCGGGAAGGCGGCCTCGACGCCGTGGCCGACCAGATCGCCGGCTGCGATGCGCTTCGCGGCCGGAGCGGCTGCGGCGATGGCCGCGGCTTCTTCGTCCGTGACCCCGGCGCAGCCGGTGGCGGCGGAAATGGCCAGCGCATCGCCGGCAATGGGGCCGAAGCCGGCCAGCAAGCCGTTCAGAGCCGTCTCGACGGTGCCGGAGGCACGGCGGCTGCGGGCGGCGCTGGCATGGGTCAGTTTCGCGTAGGCCCTGGCGCCCCGCGCTGCGGCGCGCTCGGCCGATTCGAGAACGAGAAAGGCGCCAGCGCTGCCGGTGATCAGGCCTGGCGCGCTTTCGCGCTCGAAGACCGGCTTGAAATCGTCGCGATGCAGATAGCCACCGAGTTCGAAGAGCAGCAGCATGTCGCGGCGCTCGGCATTGTAGGCGCCGCCGACCAGCATCAGGTCGGACTGGCCCGAGGCGATGCGGGCATGGGCCGTGCGGATCGCGTCGACGCCGGCCTGTTCCTCGCCCATGAAGGTGCGGGACGGGCCGGTGATGCCGTGGACGATGGCGATATTCCCGGCGAGCAGATTGGAGAGCTGGGCCAGGAAGAGCGTCGGCCGGAGATCGCCCATCAGGCGCTCGTTGAGGAAGGCGCCGGGCTCATTGGTGCCGCGCAGGCCTTCGAGGATCGCTGCATCGACGGCATGATCGCGCTCGCCGCCGCCGGCCGCGACGATGACCTGCAGGGCGCTCTTCGCCTCGGTGTCGTCCTTTAAGCCCGCGGAATCGAGGGCGAGGCCGGCGGCGTAGACGCCGAGCCGCTGCCAGGGCTCCATCTGGCGCTGGTCGGATTTCTTCGGGATCTGTCGGTCCAGCTCCAGTGCCGCAAGCGGATGGACCGGATAGGGCTTGAAGCCTTCGGTATCGACGACCGGCGGGCCGCCTGCCGCGAGCGCGGCGGCATGGACCTCGGCGCCTTCGCCAAGGCTGGAGGCGATGCCGATGCCGGTGATCACCACGTCGCGGCGGTTCATGGGGCAGGCTCCGGCGTCAGGCCGATTGTCTCGATGCGGCTGAGCATCAGCGCGCGCATATCGGCGGGGAAAGGCATCAGGCGGAAGCGCAGCTCGGCGTCGCAGATCGGCTTGCCTTCGCTGGTCAGCTTCACCTTGGTCGCGGCGTAGCCGGAGCCTTCGATGATGAGCTCGGCGCTGGCTTCCAGCTCGGTGCGAGGCTCGACGAAGGTGCGGAAGCGAGCCTTGTCGACCGTCATCAGGAACGGCATCTGCGAGAGACCGTTGAGGCCGAGCAGGAGATAGCCCGAGGCCTGCGCCATGGTCTCGGTCAGCAGCACGCCGGGTACCAGCGGGTGACCGGGGAAGTGACCCTCGAAGACCGGGCTTTCGGCGGGGACGGTGGAGCGCGTGACGATGCGCTTCTGCGACGGATCGAAGGTCACGACCTTGTCGATCATGTCGAAATATTCGAGGCGCATGCGATCCTTAGGTCTGCTGGGCACCAGAACGGCGCAAGGCCGCGACACGGATCGGTCGATCCGCGCAACGGCCCCTATGCTCTATCGGGAGCCGCGCGCCGGCTCAAGTCCGGCGGCGGCGGAAGGCTGTCACGCCTGACGGATTCAGGCTTTCTTGGCGGCGACGAGGTCGTCGATGCGCTTGCAGAGGTTCTCGAGCACGAAATACTGCTCGGCCGGGGCCTTGCCCTCGTTGACTTCCTGCGTCCACTGCTCGAGCGGCAGCTTGATGCCGAAGGCCTTGTCGATCGCGAAGGCGATGTCGAGGAAGGCCAGCGAATCGATGCCGAGATCTTCGATCGCGTGGCTCTGCGGCGTGATCTTCTCCCGCGGGATATCGCAGGTTTCGGAAATGATGCCGGCGACCGTCTCGAACGTGGCGGACATGCTGCGGGTGCTCCCGTCTGTTGTCGGTGATGGCGGACGACATCCGAGCGCGGGATATCGCCCTGCGCCTGCCCCAAGTCGCCACCGAGGATGACTGAACCGCCCCCTTACACTGCGGCGGGCGCGAGGACAACCGGGAGGCGCCCTCCAAGCATCACGGCCGGCTTGTGCCGGCCGTGATCCGTCTCGTTGCTGCGTTTGCGGCTTACGCGGCGAGGCCGCGCAGCACGTAATGCAGGATGCCGGCGTTCTTGTAGTAGTCGATCTCGTCCAGCGTATCGATGCGGCAGAGGATCGGCACCTTCTTCACCGCGCCGTCGGCATAGGTGATCTCGGCTTCCATCATCTGGCGCGGCTTGACGTTGGCAAGGCCATGGATGGTGACCATCTCGTCGCCCTTCAGGTCGAGCGAGGCCCAGCTGGTACCTTCCTGCAGGGTGAAGGGAACGACGCCCATGCCGACCAGGTTCGAGCGGTGGATGCGCTCGAAGCTCTGGGCGATCACGGCCTTGACGCCGAGCAGGTTGGTGCCCTTCGCCGCCCAGTCGCGCGAGGAACCGTTGCCGTATTCGACGCCGGCGAAGATCACCAGCGGCACCTTCTCCGCCTGGTACTTCATCGCCGCGTCGTAGATCGGCAGCTCTTCCTTGCTGGGATAGTGGATGGTGTAGCCGCCCTCGCGGC
>JAEWKP010000298.1 GCA_023393655.1 Pseudomonadota bacterium
CGCCTGTGGCGCGCCCCGGAATGACAAGCGTGGAGCTCGCTTAAGCCGCCCTCCCCAATTCGCCCTCGCGCTCCGCGATATAGCCGCGCGTGATCGGCACAGCATCGAGCTTCTTGGCGAGCTGGAACTGGAACACCACGAGATCGTCATGCCGGAAGCTTGCCTCGCAGGCCGCGAGGTAGAATTCCCACATCCGGGCGAAGCGCTCGTCATACATCGCCACCGCCTCGTCGCGGCGGGCGAGGAAGTTCTCGCGCCAGATCTTCAGCGTCTCGGCATAGTGCAGGCGCAGCACCTCGACATCGGTGATGACGAGCCCCTCCTGCTCGACCGCCGCGGCCACCTCCGACATGGCGGGGATATAGCCACCGGGGAAGATGTATTTGGCGATGAAGGGATTGGTCGCACCCGGCGGCGTCGAGCGTCCGATGGTGTGGACCAGCGCCACGCCGTCATCGCTGAGCAATTCCCGGATCTTGCGGAAGTAGTCGCGGTAATAGCCGACGCCGACATGCTCGAACATGCCGACCGAGACGATGCGGTCGAAAGGCTCGTCGAGATGGCGATAGTCCTGCAGGCGGAACTCGACCGGCAGGCCCGATTCCGCGCCGCGCCGCTGCGCAATGGCGAGTTGCTCCTCGGACAGCGTGATGCCGGTCACAGAGGCGCCGGTCTCCCCGGCGATGGAGAGCGCCATGCCGCCCCAGCCGCAGCCGATGTCGAGCACGCGCTGGCCGGGCTGGAGATCGAGCTTGCCCATGATGTGGCGCTTCTTGGCGAGCTGCGCCTGCGCCAGGCTCATGCCAGGCTCGGCGAAATAGGCGCAGGAATACTGCATGTCCGGATCGAGAAAGAGCCGGAAGAAATCACTCTTCAGATCGTAGTGATGCGCAACGTTGCGCCGGGCCAGCGCCGGCGTGTTGTGCTGGTGGAAGCGGCGCACTGCGGTGCGCAGGCCTTCCAGCACCTTGCCCCAGCCCTTGGGGCGGGCACGATGCACGGCGGCGACCAGCGCATCGAGCAGGTCGTAGAGCGAACCCTGCTCGACGACGACGCGCCCGTCCATCACGGCCTCGCCCAGGGCGAGCTCGGGATTGAGCGCAAGCTTCAGTTCAGTCGGCGAATCGACGATTCGCATGCGCAAGCGCGGTGCGACACCCTGCCCGACCGACTGCAAAGTACCATCGGGAAATACGACATCGATACGTGGCTCGATCGCGAGCCGAGACAACATTCTGGCAAGCAGCGAGTGCATTGGCCCCACCTTCGGCAGCGCCCCTTTCGCTAAACATGGCAATTCGCCACGCAGCCGTAACGGCCCTTACGCGCAACGCAGCCCCACGCCTGCGACATGACAACGCAGGCGATGCCGTTCGGTTCCGCTAGGGAAGCATGGCCAGCCCGCCGGCTAGTGATCCGCCGCGATGACCTCGGCGCGGATTTCCTCGACCAGGCGTTCCTTGAGGGCGACGAATTCCGGCGTCGTCTTGATGGTGTAGGGTCGCGGATGCGGTAGATCGACGGGAATGTCGGCCTTGATCCGGCCGGGGCGTGCGCTCATCACCACGACGCGGGAGCCGACGAAGATCGCCTCCTCGATATCGTGGGTGACGAAGAGCACCGTCTTCTGCTCGCGCTCCCAGATGCCGAGCAGCATTTCCTGCATCAGGGCGCGGGTCTGGTTGTCGAGCGCGCCGAAGGGCTCGTCGAGCAGCAGGATCTTGGGGTTGTTGGCGAGCGCGCGGGCGATCGCCGTGCGCTGCTGCATGCCGCCGGAGAGCTGTTTCGGGAAATGGTCGACGAACTGGCCAAGCCCGACGCGCGCCGCCCAGTCGCGGGCGATCTTCATGCGCTCCGCTTCCGGTACGCCCTTCTCGCGCAGACCAAAGACGATGTTCTGCTGCACGGTCAGCCACGGGAACAGCGTGTAGCTCTGGAAGACGAAGCCCCGATCGGCGCCCGGCCCCGCGACTGGTGCACCATCGAGCAGGATGCGCCCCTCGCTCGCCGTCTCCAGCCCGCCGATGATGCGCAGCAAGGTCGACTTGCCGCAGCCGGAGGGGCCGAGGATGGTGATGAAGTCGTTGTCGGCGACATTGAGCGAGGTCGGCATCAGCGCGCGCGTCGGCTCGCTGCCGCGCTGGGCGGGGAAGACCTTGCCGACATTCTCGATGACAAGCTTGCTCATGTGCGCGCCCACGGAAACAGGCGCTGGTTGACCGCCTTGAAGAGGAAATCGGAGACGAGACCGATCAGGCCGATCACGATGATGCCAAAGATGATCTGCCCGGTGTTCAGCAGCGCCTGGCTGTCGGTGATCATGTGGCCGATGCCCGAGGACGAGCCGATCAGCTCGGCGACGATGACATAGGTCCAGGCCCAGCCGAGCACGAGGCGGAAGATCTCGGCGATCTCCGGCGCCGCATTGGGCAGCATGACGCGGCGCACCACCGAGCGATCCGTTGCGCCCAGCGTATAGGCGGCATCGACGAGGTCGCGCCGGATCGAACCGACGCTGACCGCGATCATCAGGATGAGCTGGAAGACCGAGCCGATGAAGATGACGAGCAGCTTCTGCGTCTCGCCGATGCCGGCCCAGAGGATCAGCAGCGGAATGAAGGCCGAGGCCGGCAGATAGCGCGCGAAGGAGACGAAGGGCTCAAGGAAGGCCTCGATCGGCTTGTAGGCACCCATCAGGATACCGAGCGGCAGGGCAACGATGACGGCGAGGATGAAGCCGCCAAGGACGCGCCAGATCGTCATCATGATGTCGAAGCCGAAGCCGTATCGCACCATCAGGTTGTAGCCTTCGCCGACCATGGTCAGCGGATCGGCGAGGAAGAGACGCTGGACATAGCCGCCGAAGGTCGCGACCGACCAGAGCGCGACGAAAAGCGCGAAGAAGGCCAGGCCGTAGCCGATGCGGGCTGTAGCCGAGACGGGTTGCAAAGGTCTCATCGCGTTGTCGTTCCGGTCACGGCCATGGCCAGTTGCTTCCAGGGTTCGATCGACCAGAAACCGGCTGCGGCGCCGGAGGTCGAGGGGAGGATATGGATGTCGGCATCGGCCAGTTTTTGCGCCTGCGGCCCGTAGGCGAGCCGCCCCTCATTGATCCCGAGGGCAGCCTGCGCCGCGCGCTTGCCGTTGAAGGCGAGGATACGGGGCCGGTTCGCAGCGATCCGCGCCGTGAAGCCCGCCACATCGAAATGGCCGCCGCGCAGCGCGGAATCCGGGCCGGAGCTGCGCTTGGCGACATCGGTCAGGCCGATGCCGTAGCGCAGCAGGGTCGCGAATTCCTCCGGCTGGAGCCTCATCGGGACGAGCCCGATCTGGTGAAGCACCGGCCAGAACTTGTTGCCCGGCCCGGCATAATAGGCGCCGCGCCTGGCGGAGGCGGAACCGGCCTGCGTGCCGCAGAAGACGACGCGCAGGCCGGGTTCCAGAACATCCGGGAGGATGTCGCCGGTCATGCGCCGACGGTTATTTGCCGGCGACGAACCGCGTATCGATCAGCGAGGCGAGATCGGGCTTCGCCTTGAGCAGACCGATCTCGAGCAACAGGTCGGCGGCCTTGGCCGAGAAGGCCTGCCAGTCGCCCGCGAAGAACTTCTTGTTGCCCTCGGCATCCGACCAGCGCAGGAACGCCGCCGACTTGCCGAACTGTTCGCCGGTCTGCTTCACGTCGGCGCCCATGATCTCGTAGGCCTTGGCCTGGTCCTTCTTGATCATATCCAGGGCCTCGAAATAGCTCTGGGTCAGCGCCGCCGCGGCCTTGTCGTTGACGAGGAAGGCGGGCGTGCAGCCAAAAGTGTCCATCACCATCGGATAGTCGAGCGTGGTGGCGATGATCTTGCCGGCATCCGGCTTTTCGCGAACGGTCGAGAGATAGGGCTCATAGGTCATCGCAGCGTCGTTCTGGCCGGCGATGAAGGCCTGCGCGGCCGGACCGGGCTCCATATTGACGACCTTGACGTCCTTCACCGAAAGGCCGTTCTCCTTGAGCATCCAGGCCAGCGCGAAATAGGGCGAGGTGCCGGGCGCGGAAGCCGCCACCGTCTTGCCCTTCAAATCCTTGATCGACGCGACATCCTTGCGCACGGCCATGCCGTCGGCGCCGTAGCTCTTGTCGAGCTGGAAGATCTGCTTGGTCTTGATGCCGGCGGCATCCCAGACGATCCAGGTCTCGACCGTGGTCGCGGCGCACTGGATGTCGCCCGAGGCGATGGCGAGATGGCGGTCCTTCTGCGGGATCTTCTTGATGGTGACGTCGAGACCGTTCTTCGCGAAGATCCCGGCCTCCTTAGCGAGCACCAGCGGCGCGAAGCCGGTCCAGCCGGAAATGCCGATATTGACCTTGGTCTGCGCCTGGGCGCCGCCCGCCGCGAGAAGCGCCGCGAGGCCGAAACCGACCGCCGCGCCGGCGCGCTTGAAAACTGCCATGGTTGAAACCCTTCCCCTGCTTTTCTGGCTGACGCCTCACCCAGACGCCTAGACGTCCTTCATGCTGCGATGCAACCTTCGTTCCAGATCAGCCTAATTGCATATGCAAAGAGGTCAAGCCGCCGATCAGCGCCGCTTGGGGAAGTCATGACATTCTCTCGTTTGACAGGGCAGAGGGAATTTCCTCCTCTTTCGCCCGCCGGCGTGACAGCGCCCTTATTTCTTTCGAGTCGAGGTTTTCCAATGAACGGCGCCGACCGCCTTTGCGACACGCTTCTGATCAACGGCGTCGATACCTGCTTCGCCAATCCCGGCACCTCCGAGATGCATTTCGTCGCGGCGCTCGATCGCAAGCCGGAGATGCGCTGCGTGCTCGGCCTGTTCGAGGGCGTGGTGACGGGTGCCGCCGACGGCTATGCCCGCATGGCCGACAAGCCGGCGGCGACGCTGCTGCACTGCGGCCCCGGCATGGCGAACGCGCTCGCCAACATGCACAACGCGCGGCGCGCCCGCACGCCGATGATCAACGTCGTCGGCGACCACGCAACCTATCATCTCCAGCATGATGCGCCGCTGACCAGCGATATCGAGAGCCTGGCCGAGCCGATGTCGCATTTCGTCCGCCGCATCGCGACGCCGGAGGATGTCGGCCCGGCGATCGCGGAGGCCTATGTCGCCTCGCTGACACTGCCCGGCGTCACCACCGTGATCCTGCCGGCGGACTGCGCCTGGGGCAGCGTCGAGCCCGCGACGCTGAAGCCGACCGAGCTGCCGGTGCTGAAGAGCGCCGATGGCGCGACGATCCGCGAAGTCGCGGCCGGCCTGCGCAAGCACGGCAAGCGCGCCGCGATCATGCTGACCGGCCTCGCGCTGCGTGAGAAGCCGATGGAAATGGCCGCGCGGATCTGCGCGGTGACCGGCGCCCAGATCTTCAGCCAGATGTCGAACGGGCGCATCCAGCGCGGCGCCGGCCGCGTCGCCATGCCAAAGGTGTTCTACCCGATCGACAAGGCGCTCGAGCAGCTCAAGGATGTCGATTATCTCGTGCTCGTCGGCGCGCAGGTCCCTGTCGGCTTCTTCGCCTATCCCGGCAAGCCCGGCCGCCTGATCCATGACGGCTGCGAGGTTGCCAAGCTTGCGATCCCCGGCGACGACCTGCCGGGCGCGATCACCGGGCTCGCCGAGGAGATGGGCGCGACGAAGACGGCGCCACTCTACATCGCCCCGCCGCGCAAGGAGCAGCCCGGCCTGCCGACCGGCAAGCTCGATGCCGACAAGGCCTGCGCCATCGTCTCCGCCCTGCTGCCGGAGAACTGCATCGTCTGCGACGAGTCGGTCTCGTCCGGCCGAAGCTTCTACTACGACTGCCACAGCGCGCCGCAGCACGACTATATCCAGCTCACCGGCGGTGCGATCGGCGAGGGCATCCCGCTCGCCATCGGCGCGGCCGTCGCCTGCCCTGACCGCAAGGTCATCGGCATGCAGGCCGACGGCTCGGGCATGTACCCGGTGCAGGGGCTGTGGACGCAGGCGCGCGAGAACCTCGACATCGTCACCGTCGTCTTCGCCAACCGGACCTACCAGATCCTGCATGGCGAGATGCGCGCCGTCGGCGTCAACGATTTCGGCCGCAACGCCACGCTGATGCTGAACATCGACGAGCCGGCGCTGGACTGGGTGATGATGGCCAAGGGCATGGGCGTCGAAGCCGCGCGGGCGACGACGGCCGAGGAGTTCGCGAGCCTGTTCAAGGCGGCGCTGAGCCGCAAGGGACCGTTCCTGATCGAAGCGGCGATCTGAGCTGCGTCGAAGCGGCACGGAAGGGTGCCCTGAAGCGTGTCATCCCGCACGCGCTGCGGCACGAAAGTGCTGCGGCGCAGATGCGGGACCGTCACCAGGAAAAGGCGCCTTCTCGTAACGCGGTCCCGGGGGGGGGGGGCGGGGGGGGGGGGGGGGGCGGGGGGGGGGGGGG
>JAEWKP010000352.1 GCA_023393655.1 Pseudomonadota bacterium
TGTAGGCCTGCTGCGCGGGCGTCAGCATGTGGCGGATCAGGTCGAGCAGCACGTTGAGCTTCTCGTCGGAGACGCCCTTCGGGATCATCATGTACTGGGCGTCGGTGACCCAGTGGAAGCCCTTCAGGGCCTGGATCTTCGCCTCCTTCGGTACGACGCCGAGGGCGCGCGGGTTGATGTCCCAGCCCGCCGTCGTGACCGTCATGTCGCGCGAGCCGCTGCCGAGCTCCTTCATCTCCGCACCGGTACCGGCGGGGTAATATTCGATGTTCTCGCCGAGCTCCTTGAGATAGGCCCAGGTCTTGTCCCAGCCCTTGGCCGGATCCTTGGGGTCCTTGTCGCCGAGGATATAGGGCAGCCCCATGATCCAGGTGCGGCCAGGGCCCGAGTTGGCCGGACGGGCATAGATCAGGCGGTTCTTGTTCTCCTTCGACCAGGCGAGCAGCTCCTCGGCCGTGGTCGGCACCTTCTTGACCTTGTCCGGCATGTACTCGAGCAGCGGGCCGGACGGCGTATAGACCACGACCACCGCCTGCCCGCGGGCCAGCTCCTGCATCTTGATGGTGATAGGCTGGAGAATATCGTCGAGCTTGGGCAACCCACTGGCCTGCGCGGGCAACAGTTCCGTCCAGAGCTTCTGATCGATCCCCGCGGCAAGAACATCGAGACCACCGAGAACAAGGTCGATATCGACGCGACCGGCGTCCTGCTGGGCGCGCAGTTTGCCCGGAAGCTCCGGCGCCGGCGCCTTGGTGTACGTTATCCGGGAGACCAGCTTGCTGTTCTTTGCACGATAGGCGTCGAGCGACTTCTGAAGCAGGGCAAGCGCCCCGCCGACGTCGATCACGTTGAGATTGACCGGCGAGGTCGGCAGCGCGAGCTTGCCTTGAGCGAAAGCGTTATAGCCGCCGAACCCGGCAAGCCCGACGCCGCCGACAAACGCACGCCTGTCCAACTTGAAAGTCATGTTCCCTCTCCTTCTGGCTGGCTTGGTCGCCAACTTGATCGTTCTAGTTGATCGTTCTAGTAGATCGGTCTACTAAGTGAAATCAGTCGCGGACGCAACCGAAAAATCGAACTGGGAAACGCATGGGACAGGCAGCCTCTAAAATCGCCCTGGTCACCGGGAGTGGTCGCGGCATCGGCCGCGGGATCGCTTTGGCCTTGGCGAGCTCCGGCTTCCGCGTGGTCGTGAACGACCTAGAAGCCTCGGCGGACCTGGCGGGCACCGTCGCCGCGATCAATTCCAGCGGTGGCGAGGCCGTCGCCATGCCCGGGGATATCGGCGACATCGGTGGGCATGCCGACTTCGTCGATCAGGCCTGGCGTGCCTTCGGCGGGATCGACTGCCTCGTCAATAATGCGGGGATTTCGGTCGCCCAGCGCGGCGACATGCTGGAATGCACGCCGGAAAGCTACGACCGTCTGATGTCGGTCAATCTGCGCGGCCCGTTCTTCCTGACCCAGACGGTGGCAAAGCGGATGATCGACGCACGGAACGAAGCGTTCCGCAGCATCGTCACCATCTCCTCGATCAATGTCGAAAAGGCATCACCCGACCGCGCCGAGTACTGCATTTCCAAGACCGGGCTCGCGATGATGTCCCAGCTCTTCGCGGTGCGGCTGGCCGCCGAGGGCATCAATGTCTACGAGGTCCGCCCCGGCGTCATCCGCACCAACATGACGGCCGTCGCCCAGGCCCGGTACGACCAGCTCTTCGCGGACGGGCTCGCCCCCATCGCCCGTTGGGGCGAACCCGAGGATATCGGCCGCGCCGTCGCGGCCCTCGCCTCGGGCGCGTTCGCCTACTCGACGGGCGAGGTCGTACGCGTCGATGGCGGCCTCGCCATCGGGAGGCTGTAATGGAAACGACAGGCCGCGCGCTCCCCCCCGGAGAGTATTTCTACGAGGACCTGGTCGTGGGCGACCGGTTCGAGACCGGCGGCATCGTGGTTACGGATGCCCATATCGTCGGATTCGCTGGACTTTCGGGAGACTTCTTCGACGTCCACATGGACGACGAGTTCGCCCGCGGGCAGGGCTTCCCGGCGCGACTGGCTCACGGTCTCCTGGGCCTCGCGCTGACCGACGGCCTCAAGAATCGTTCCTCCGCCCGGATCATGGCGATCGCCTCGCTCGGCTGGAACTGGCGCTTCCGCGGCCCGATCATCGCCGGCGACCGCATCCGCGCGACCATTCGCGTGGCGGGGCTGCGTCTCTCCAGCAGAGGCCAGCACATCGCAACACTCGCGCTCGACGTAACGAAGCAAGACGGATCGGTCGTCCAGGACGGAGAAACCATCCTCCTCGTCCGGTCGAAGAACCGTGACCATAGGGAGTGAACAGAATGACCCGGATCGAACTGCCGCGCGCGGACGGGACGCGTGAAACCTTTGACATGCCGCCGCCGATGCGATGGGAGACGGCCCGCCCCGGGGACACGCTTCCGCGCAAGGTTCTCGCCGCCGGCCACGTCGTCGTCGACCCGCTCGCCGACATTTCGCCGATGCGGGACCATGCCATCGACTTCGAAGCCACCCAGCGCTTCAGGGACCATCTCTGGGATCATGGCCTCGGCATCGCCGAAGCCATGGATACGGCGCAGCGCGGAATGGGGCTTGATTGGCAATCTGCCAAGACGCTGATCCGCAACACGGTCGAAGCCGCGAAGGCACGGCCCGGGGCCGTCGTCTATTCCGGTGTCGGCACCGAGCATCTCGAGCCGGGCGACGCGACCGTGGACGCTGTCACTCGCGCTTACCTGGAGCAGCTCAATTACGTTCAGGGAATCGGCGGGCGGGTCATCATGATGGCCAGCCGCGCGCTGGCCCGAGCTGCGAGCTCGCCTCGGGACTACGCCGGCGTGTATGCCCGCGTCCTTGGCGAGGCGGACCAGCCGGTGATCCTGCACTGGCTCGGCGACATGTTCGATCCGGCCTTGGCTGGCTATTGGGGCACGAACGACGTCAACGACGCCATGGCGACCTGCCTCGACATGATCGCGGCCAATGCCAGAAAGATCGAGGGCATCAAGATCTCCCTGCTCGACAAGGACCTGGAAATCGCCATGCGTCGGCGGCTACCGGCCGGGGTCGAGATGTATACCGGAGACGATTTCAACTACCCCGAATTGATCGCTGGTGATGACCAGGGCTGCAGCCACGCGCTCCTGGGCATTTTCGATCCGATCGCCCCGATCGCCTCGGCCGCGCTGAAGGCGTTGGGCGACCAGGGAAGCGAGCGCTTCCGTGAGATGATGGATCCGACCGTCGACCTGGCTCGGGAGCTCTTCCGAGCGCCGACCCAGTACTACAAGACCGGCGTCGTTTTCCTGGCCTACCTTTCCGGGCACCAGGATCATTTCACGATGCTCGGCGCACAGCAGGGAGCTCGCTCGATCCTTCACCTTGCGCGGGTGTTTCGTTACGCCGCCACGCTCGGACTTTTCCAGGATCCCGAGAAGGCTGCCGCACGCATGCGCAACGTCCTGTCACTCCATGGCATCGCGTGACCTCTCCGCGGCGAAACTTGACGGCTTCGCCGCGAACGACCAGACCTTGCGCACGTTTCCAGCAGCAGATGGCACCGTGGCGGATTCTGAAAAGAGCAAGAGTCAGGGAGCAGCAAGGCCGACGCTCGCCGACATCGCGAGCATCACGGGAGTGTCGAAGGCGACGGTGTCGTTGGTTCTCCGGAACAGCCCGACGATTCCGCAGCGGACGCACGATCGCGTCCACGAAGCCGCGAAGTCCCTCGGCTACGTCTACAACCGCGGAGCCGCCAGCCTCCGTTCGACCGAGACCCGCCTCATCGCGATGGCGGTCAACGATCTGACGAACCCCTACTTCGCCGAGATCGTCGCCTCGATGGAGGACGCGCTGACGGAGCAGAACCGCATCGTCCTCATGTGCAATACGGACGAATCGATCGCGCGCCAGCGCGCCTTCGTCGAAGCCGTCCGCGAATACAGCGTCGGTGGCCTGCTTCTGGTCCCTGCCACCGGAACCAGCGCCTCGTTCATCGATCTTCTGCGCTCCTGGCGCTTGCCCTGCGTCTCGGTCTCTCGCGCCATCCCGGGCGCCGAAGTAGACCTCGTCCAGGCCGATCATCGCAGCGGCATGATCGCGGCGACGAACCATCTGCTTGAGCTTGGTCATCGCCGTATCGGCATGCTCGGGCTGAATGAGAACATCTCGACGGGCCGCCAGCGCTTCGAGGGCTACTGCCAGGCTTTGACTGACGCGGGAATTGCCATCGAGCCGCGGCTTGTCCTTTCGGGGCCGGCGACGCGCGATGTCGGCATGGCTCAACTTCTGACGTTGCTCGATCTTCCCGAGCCGCCGACGGCCGTGGTCTGCTTCAACGACGTGGTGGCCTTTGGTGCGATGCTGGGACTTCGATCGCGAGACCTTACCCCCGGACGAGATTTTTCCGTTATCGGCTTCGACGACATCGCGGAGGCCACGCTCTGGCGCCCTGCCTTAACAAGCGTCGCCGTAGCGCGCCAGGTGGTAGGCCGTACGGCCGCCCGCCTGCTTCTGGAGCGCATTAATGATTTCAACCGTCCGTTCGAAACGATCTTGCTGCCAACGGAGCTCATCATCCGGGACACCACAGGCGCGCCGGTAACGTGGAAGAAGAAGGCGCGCAAGGCACCAGATGCGCGCTCCCGATCTTGAAGGGACACGGGAGCGCGATTGAAATCCCCCGGCGTCCCGGTTTCACGCAGGTTCAGCGCTTGGCGCGCCACATCGCGATTCTGCTCGACCTGTACCGCCTCATCGGCAGCAAAGTCGTCATCCTCGGGATCGCCGACAGCCGCCGCGACATGCAGGCTTTGCTTGAACGCAGCCTAATTGGCCGGTCACAATGAACTCTGCGCCAGTTCCAGACCTTGAGGCCATGCCCGGAAGCGGGCAGTCACGGGCACAAACTGAAGGGCCAAGCCCACGCACGCTCGCCCATTCAAATTAAGCGCGTGTGGCGCGCAAGATGGCGACGAACTTGATCGCACTGGCCGAGAGGGGCCGATCTTTCAGCCACGTCATGCCGATACTGCGCTCTATGGTCGGCGCGACCAGCGGGATCACGGTCAGTTCATCGGCATTGAACATCGCGAAGGTCATCGTTGGGAGCACGGTTATACCAAGCCCGGCGGCTGCGAGCGCAGCAGCGCAAGAAATCTGGTCGACTTCGTAAGTCGGCGTTGTCGGCAGATTGGCGTGGATGAAGCCTGCATCTGTCAGACGCCTGACGGAGGAAGACGGGGACATCGCGATGAATTCGAACGCCCCGAGCTCGCTCCAGTCGACGCTGTCGCGCCCGGACAGGGGATGGAGGCGGGATACGACCAGCTTGAGTTGATCACTCGCGATCTCCTCGAACACAAGCGAACCCTGGCCGGTGTGCCGGCCTGCGAGAACGAGATCGACGCTGCCGTCTTCCAGCATCGCCAGCCCCCGGTCCTGCAATGTATCGCGTACTAACACCTCGATGCCCGGGTAACGTTGGCGGAAGGCGCGCAGCACGGGCGGAAGCAGCGTACAGACGGCTGACGGCAGCGCAGCAATGGAAAGACGGCCATGGACGCCATCGCCACGCCTCGCGATCGCCTCGAAGGTACCAGCCAGGCTGCGCATGGCTTCCCGGGCGCTGGCCACGACATGATGACCTTCATAGGTCAAGGCAAGTTGCCGCGTCGTCCGGTCGGCCAACTTGCAGCCCAGTTCATCCTCGACGCGCCTCAACGTTTCGCTGACGGAAGGCTGCGAGACGCCGAGATTCTCCGCCGCTGCAGTCAGGCTCAGGGTATCGCCGATGGCAACAAGGATTTCGAGCTGGCGAAGGGTGAGATTCATCGTGGGAGCCCAGGCGGGAAGCGGACCCACTCATAGCCTAGACCTATATATAAATTAACAGTCATTATTTGACATTTTTTCTTGCAGACGTTTGCTGCACCGATTGCGCGCGACATACGCAGGTGGAGCGGAAACCCAGTGGCAAAGCAGGTTTGGATTGGAGCCGCAGCCGGTTTCGCAGGGGATCGCCCCGACGCTTCGGGGCCGCTGATCGAGACGCTTTCGCGTCATGAGGGGCCGCGCTACCTGATTTTCGAGACCCTGGCCGAGCGCACGCTTGCGCTTGCGCAGCTTGACCGCCTCGCGGATCAGACACGTGGCGAGGTGCCGGCTCTGAAGCGCCTGATTTTGCCCGCGTTGGCGCCCTGCGCGGCGGCGGGCATCAAGATCATCGGCAATTTCGGCGGAGCCAATCCTTTTGGTGCAGCGGCCAAGATCAAGACCTGGGCTACCGAGCTCGGCTGTACCGATCTCAAGATCGCGGTGGTCGCAGGCGACGATCTTCGCGACACCTTCACAGCGGCCGACTTCGCCCGTCTCGAAACTGACGGCACGCTGCTGAGCGGCGAGCCTGCGATCATCTCGGCCAATGCCTATCTGGGCGCGGATGCGATTGCCGAGGCATTGGCAGAGGGAGCCGATATCGTCGTGACCGGACGCGTCGCCGACCCGGCCCTCGTCCTCGGCCCGCTGAAACACAGCTTCGACTGGGCGGATGACGATTGGGACAGGTTGGCGGCCGGCATTCTCGCAGGCCATCTCCTCGAATGCGGATCGCAGGTGACGGGTGGCTACTTCGCCGATCCCGGTGTCAAGGATGTGCCGGGGATGGATGTGCTGGGATATCCAATCGCCGAAATCGATCCCGATGGCGCCCTCACGATTACCAAGCCGGCCGGCACAGGCGGACTGGTCGACCGCCGGACGGTCACGGAGCAGATCCTCTACGAGATCCATGATCCGTCGACATATCTGACACCCGATGTGATCCTCGATCTCACGCATGTCGAGCTGACCGAGACCGGGGCCGGCCGCATCCGCGTGACGGGCGCGCGTGGCCGCGCCCGGCCCGATATGCTGAAGGCGACGGTCTGCTTCGACGGCGGAGTGCTGGCCGAGGCCGAAATCTCCTATGCCGGCCCGAACGCGAAGGCTCGCGCCGCACTGGCTATCGAGACCGTGGTGAAGCGTGTCGGTCGTCTGCATCCATCCTTGCATGTCCGTGCCGACCTGATCGGTGTCGTCAGCGTCTTCGGCGATACGGGCGGAGCGCGTTTGAATGCCGAGCTTCCGAGTGTCCGCGACGGCGACCTGCGCGTCCGGTTCGCGGCCGAGACCGCCGACCGCGCCGCGGCGGAGTGCCTGCTCGACGAGGTCGAGGCCCTGTATTGCGCAGGCCCCGCCGGCGGCGGCGGCGTCCGCAAGCGCCTGACCCCGCGGCTGCGCAGCGCGTCCTGCCTGGTCGACCGCAAGCACGTCACTCCGCAGATCTCGCTTCTGGAGACAGCATGACACGCGCGGTTTCTCTCTACGAGCTCGCCCATGCCCGCTCCGGCGACAAGGGCAATCGGCTCAATATCGCGGTGGTCTGCCGCGAGCCGCGCTTCTTCGAGCCGCTCCGCGAACGGCTGACGGAGGCGTTCGTCGCGCACGTCTTCCGCGAGCGCCGACCCACTGCCGTCAAACGCTACGAGCTGCCCAAGCTCCACGCCTTCAATTTCGTGCTCGATGACGTGCTGGATGGCGGCGTCAACGGCAGCCTCGGGCTCGACGGCCACGGCAAGACGCTGTCGTTCCTGCTGCTCTCGGCCGAGATCGAGATGCCGGCGGGGCTGCTGTCTCTGGTCGAAGAGCCCTCACCCGAACTCATGAGCGGAGGCTCGCGATGAGCGCCGAACCCGTCGCCGACTACCTGCAGCGCCGCCATGACGACGTGATGGCGCGGCTCGATGCCTTCCTCAGGCTGCCGAGCGTCAGCACCGACCCCGCCTATGCGCAAGGCATGGCCGACACGCGCGCTTTCCTGCTGGATTGGCTGAAAGGTGTCGGCCTGACCGACGTGCAGCTTCTCGACGGTGGCGGACAACCTGCGGTCTATGGAGCGTGGCTCGGTGCGCCGGGCGCCCCGACCATCATCGTTTACGGGCATTACGACGTGCAGCCGCCGGACCCGCTGGCGCTGTGGCAATCGCCGCCCTTCGAGCCGACGATCCGCGATGGGCGCCTTTATGCGCGGGGCGCCTCCGACGTGAAAGGTTCCACCACGATCGCGATCGAGACGGTGGCAGCTTTCCTTGCCGTCGAGGGGCGCTGCCCGGTCAACATCAAGCTTTTCATCGAGGGCGAGGAAGAGACCGGCAGCCCGAGCCTGCACGAGATCGTGCGCCGCTACGGCGACCTGCTGAAAGCCGATGCGATGATCTCGGCCGATGGCGGCCGGGCAAGCCCGACCGTGCCTACGATCAATGTCGGCGCGCGCGGCCTGACCAAGCTCGAACTGGTTGTCCGCACCGCCGACAAGGAGCTGCATTCCGGCCGCTATGGCGGCTCGGTCCGCAATGCCCTTCACGAGCTCGCGGCCATCGTCGCCTCTCTCCACGATGCGGAGGGCGCCATCGCTGTCCCCGCCCTGATGGGCGCCGTACGACCGCTTTCCGAGCGCGACCGGCGCGATACGGCGGCGTTGCCCTTCGACGAGGCCGCCTTCGTCGCCGATGTCGGAGGTATCGCGGCCGGCGAGCCCGGCTATAGCATCCGCGAGCGATTGACGCTGCGCCCCGCGATCGACGTGAACGGCCTATGGGGCGGCTATACCGGCGCCGGCTCCAAGACCGTGATCCCGGACGAGGCGCGCGCCAAGATCACGATCCGCCTCGCGCCGGGGCAGGACCCCGACCAGGCCGGCACGGCGCTGAAGGAGCACATCCTCGCGGCGGCAAGGCCGGGCGTTAAGGTCGGTTTCGAGGCGATCGGCGGCGGTTCGCCCGCGTCCACGCTGGCGGCGGAGCATCCGCTGGTCCAGGCGGCGACGGCCGTTCTGCGCCAGACCTCCGGGCAGGAGCCCGTCCATGTCCGGCTCGGCGCGACCGTGCCGATCACCGCGATCTTCAAGGAGACGATGGGCCTGGACACGCTGATGTTCGGCTTCAACCTGCCGGACGAGGACGTCCACGCGCCCAACGAGTTCTTCCATGTTCCTTCGGTCGCGCTCGGGCTCCGGGCCTGGCCGATGCTGCTGCAGGAACTGGCGCGATACGCCCCTGCCGCATTCCATCAGCAAGCCGGTTGAGGGGAGCGTCGCCATGGCCGGAATGATCGTTGCCGCACAGCCCGAAGCCGTCGAGGCCGGAGCCCTGGTTCTCCGCCGGGGCGGCAATGCCGTCGATGCCGCGATCGCCTGCGCCTTCGTGCAGAGTGTCGTCGACCCGCAGATGACCGGCATCGCCGGCTATGGCTCGATGCAGATCTACATGCCGCGACGCGGCGCGCATGAAGTGCTCGAATTCTATGCGCGCAGCCCGCGCGCGACGCGGGCCGACATGTGGGCTGACAAGCTGCTTGGCGAGGCGCCGGACGGCTTCTCCTTCATCGTCGAGGGGCAGGTCAACGAGATCGGCTATCAGTCGATCGGCTCGCCCGGCAATCTGAAGGGCTATACGACGGCCCTGTCCGACTACGGCACGATGGATCTCGCCGATGTCATGGCGCCGGCCATCGCCTATGCGCGCGACGGCTTCATGATCCGCCCCTACATGCACTACTTCATGACGCTCGATCCATCGGCCATGGGCCGGGTGCCGAACGAGAGGTTGCTGCGCTTCAGCGCGACCGGGCGGGAGGTCTATTTCCGTGCAGACGGCAGCATGAAGCGGCCGGGCGACATCGTCGCCAATCCCGACCTCGCCCGCACGCTGGAACGCATCGCCGCCGCCGGGCCCGACATCTTCTATCGCGGCGAGATCGCCGAGCAGATCGCCGCCGACATGGAAGCCCATGGCGGCCTGCTCGCCTATGACGATCTCGCGCAATACGAATTGCGACGCTCGGCGCCTGTCTGGGGCAGCTATCGGGATCACCGGATCGCCAGCGTCCAGCCGCCCGGCGGCGGCGTCTCGCTGATCCAGCTCCTGCATGTGCTGGAAGGCTTCGACATCGGCGCCCTCGAGCATAACGGCCCGGAGCACCTGCGCATCCTCACCGAGGCGCTGAAGCGCGTCACCATCGACAAGGACAGCCATATCGGCGACCCCGAATTCGTCGAGGTCCCGGTCGATCGCTTGCTCTCGAAGGACTATGCGGCGACGCTCGCCGACAGCATCCGGCGCGGGGAGAGAGCCTCGCTGGAGCGCATGAAACTTAGACAGGAGCCGAAGGACACCACGCAGGTCTGCGTCGTCGATCAGGACGGCAACGCCGTCACCCTGACCCACACCCTGAACATCCCGAGCGGCGTCATCACCGACGGGCTGGGCTTCATGTACAACGGCCTGATGAGCGCCTTCGATCCGCGGCCTGGCAGGCCGGGATCGTTGGCGCCGAACAAGGGCCGCACCAGCTCGCAGATGCCGAGCATCGTCTTTCGGGACGATCAGCCTTTCATCGTCATCGGCGCGCCCGGCGGCACCGCGATCCTGCCGGCCATGGCGCAGGGCATCAGCAATGTCGTGGATTTCGGCATGCCGATCTTCGATGCGGTGGCTGCGCCACGCATCAGCGTGACCAGCAATGCGATCGACGTCTCCAACCGCATCCCGCGTTACGTCACCGCCGAACTGGAGCGCGAAGGCTACCGGGTCGCCCGCTCCTATCAGGGCTTCGCCTTCGCGGCCCTGCACGCGGTGCTGAACCGGGACGGACGCCTGTCAGCGGGGGCCGATCCGCAGCGCGACGGCATGTGGCTGCGCGGCTGAAGCCGCAGGCGAGAAATTTCCAGAAAAGGAAGGGAACGAACCGATGAAACAACTCATGCGAGGATTGCTCGTTGCCGGTGCCGTCATGGCCGGCGCAGGCACGGGCGCGGTTCAGGCCGAGCCGCTGCGGATCGCGATCGGCGGGGCCTTCACCTCGATGGACCCGCATTTCTACAACGCGACGCCCAACCATTCCGTCGCGATGCATATCTTCGACCGTCTTGTCGATCGCGCACCGGATGTCAGCCTGAAGCCGGGCCTCGCGCTGAGCTGTAAGACGATCTCCGACACGGTCTGGGAGTTCAAATTGCGGCCGGGCGTGACCTGGCACGACGGCAAGCCTTTCACGGCCGACGACGTCGCCTTCACCTATGAGCGTGCCCGCAACGTGCCGAACAGCCCCGGCGGCTTCGGCGGCTTCCTCCGCGCAGTGAAGAAGGTCGAGATTGTCGACCCGCTGACCCTGCGCATCGACACCGGCGAACCCGCTCCGAACCTGCCGCGCGAGCTTGCTTTCGTGCCGATCATCTCGCGCCATGTCGGCGAGAAGGCGACGACGGAGGACTACAACACTGGCAAGGCCGTAATCGGCACCGGCCCCTACAAGTTCGTCAGCTACACCCCCGGCGACCGCGTGGAGCTCACGCGCAACGATGGCTGGTGGGGGCCGAAGCAGCCCTGGGACAAGGTCACGCTGCGGATGATCACCAATGCCGGCGCGCGCGTCGCCTCGGTTCTCTCGGGCGATGTGGATGTGATCGACACCCCGCCGGCAGGCGACCTGGAGAAGCTCAAGGCCGACAAGCGCGTCGCCGTCTCCACCACTGAAGGCCTGCGCGTCATCTATCTCGCGGTGAACTCGCAGGAGCCGGGCGCCGCAACCGTCACAGCCAATGACGGGAAGCCCCTGCCGAAGAACCCGCTGCTGGACATCAAGGTCAAGCAGGCGCTCTCCATTGCGATCAACCGCGAGGGTCTGGCCGACCGCATCATGCAGAAGACGGCTCGCGCGACCGGCCAATGGCTGCCTCGAGGCACCTATTCGTATGCCGAGAGCGTTCGAGTGCCACCCTATGACCCGAACAAGGCAAAAGCACTGCTTGCCGAGGCCGGGTTCCCCGAAGGCTTCAAGCTGACGCTGTTCTCGCCGAACGACCGCTATCCGAATGATGCGGCGACGGCACAGGCGATCGCGCAGATGTGGACCCGCATCGGTCTGAAGGTCGCCGTCGAGACGCTGCCCTGGAGCAGCTATGTCGGCCGCGGCAGCAAGCAAGAATTCGGCGTCGGCCTCTGGGGCTGGGGTAGCCCGACCGGCGAGGCCGGCTACCTGCTGTCCAACACTGTCGCGACGAGCACCCCGGCGCGGGGACTGGGTGTGTTCAATTACGGCCGCTACAGTGATCCGGCGCTCGACAAGCAAATCGTCGAGGCCCTCGCGACGATTGATGACACCAAGCGCGAAAAGCTGTTCGTCGCCGCCACCGAGACCTTCGCCCGCACGCTGCCGATCATCCCGCTCTATATCCTCGACAACGCCTGGGTGACCCGCAAGGGCATCAGCATCGACGCTCGTCGTGACGAGCGCACGCTCGCGATGGATGCACACCCCGCAAAGTGAAGATCGCCGGGCGGGGGGGCCGGGCCCCCCCCCG
>JAEWKP010000358.1 GCA_023393655.1 Pseudomonadota bacterium
TGTAGGCCTGCTGCGCGGGCGTCAGCATGTGGCGGATCAGGTCGAGCAGCACGTTGAGCTTCTCGTCGGAGACGCCCTTCGGGATCATCATGTACTGGGCGTCGGTGACCCAGTGGAAGCCCTTCAGCGTCTGGATCTTGGCTTCCTTCGGCACGATGCCGAGCACGCGCGGGTTGATGTCCCAGCCGGTGGTCGAGACGATGATGTCGCGCGAGCCGTCGCCGAGCTCCTTCATCGTCTGGCCGGTGCCGGCCGGATAATACTCGATGTTCTCGCCGAGCTCCTTGAGATAGGCCCAGGTCTTGTCCCAGCCCTTCTCAGGGTCCTTCGGGTCCTTGTCGCCGAGGAGATAGGGCAGGCCCATAATCCAGGTCCGACCGGGGCCGGAATTGGCCGGGCGCCCGTAGAAGAAGCGGTTCTTGTTCTGCTTGGTCCAGGCCAGCAGCTCTTCCGCCGTGGTCGGCACCTGCTTGACGCGCTCCGGCATGTATTCGAGCAGCGGGCCGGAGGGATAATAGACCATCGCCATGCCCTGGCCCTGCCCGAGATTGTGCATGGCCAGCGCCGGCTTGAGATAGATTTCCTCCGGCTTCGGCAATTCGGCCTGCAGGCGCGGCAGCAGATCGACCCAGAGCTTCTGCTCGATACCGGCCGAGAGCACGTCGAGGCCACCGATCACCATGTCGATATCGAGACGGCCGGCATTCTGCTGGGCCTTGATCTTCGCCGGCAGTTCGGGCGCCGGGGCCTTGGTGAAGACCATGCGCGAGACGGCCTTGGGATTGGCCTTCGGATAGTTCTCCAGCGGCGTCTGGACCAGGGCGAGCGCCCCGCCGACGTCGATGACGCTGATCGTCAGCGGCGAAGCGGGCAGCTTGAGCTGCTGCGCGAACACGCCGGGCGCATGGGCGGCAACGCCGAGGCCGGCAACGCCGCCGATGAAATGACGCCGATTGATGCTGTCGTGAGCCATGATCTCTCCTCCCGATGCGGATGTCCGCTTATAAGCTTTATTATGCTGCGTCGGCCCGGCCGCCGCGATCCCGTTCCTGCCCCTCGATCCAGGAACTTACCAAGTCGACGAACCTGCCAAGTTGACGCAGCCCCCGGTTGATCAGTATCCTAGTATACTAGTCGTCGAGAGCTTGGCAATGGCCCACCCTGCAACCCGTCACAGCACGGATCAGATCTACAGCGTGCTGCGCACCGACGTGATCAGCGGCGCGCTGAAACCGCGCGAAGCGATGTCGGAGGCGCGGATGGCGCTGCGCTTCGGCGTCAGCCGCACGCCCGTTCGCGAAGCGTTCAAGCGCCTGGTCGACGAGGGTTTCCTCGTCGCCGTGCCGCAGGTCGGCACTTTCGTCGCGCCGATCGACCTCGCCGCCGTCCATGACAGCCAGTTCGTGCGCGAGACGCTGGAATGCCGCACCGTCGTGCTGGCCGCGCAGCGCATCGGCGATGCCGATTGCCGCCGGCTCGCCGCCCAGGTCGAGGAACAGGCGGACGCCGTGCGGCGCGAAGACCGAAGCGAGATCTTCCGCCTCGACGAGGTGTTCCACGCCGAGATCTCCCGCATCGCCGGGCACAGTGCTGTCTGGAGCATGATCGAAGGCGTGAAGGCCCAGATGGATCGGGTGCGCTGCCTCTCCCTGGAGACGCCGTCCTGGTCCGAGGTGATCCTGAACGAACACAGGATCATCGCGGCCTGCGTCATGAAGCACGATGCGAAAGGCGCGGAGGCCGCGATGCGCGCGCATCTGCGCACGGTCTTCGCGACGATCGACACGATCGCGAAGGACCATGCGGACGCCTTCGACGATTCCCGCCTCGCCCACGAAGCCTCCTGACGCCCGCGTCCCCGAGCAGCGACATCTCCGACAAGGATATCACATCATGGAACAATGCTGGCGCTGGTTCGGGCCGGACGATGTCGTGACCCTGGCGCAGGCCCGGCAGGCCGGCGCGAGCGGCATCGTCAACGCGCTGCACCAGATCCCCTATGGCGTGGTCTGGAGCGTCGAGGAAATCGAGAAGCGCCAGGCCATCGTCCGCGCCGACAAGAGCCTCGGGCTGGAATGGAAGGTGGTCGAGAGCCTGCCGATCCATGAGAGCGTCAAGATCGGCGAAGGCGATCTCGAAAGCGTCTTCGAGAACTATCGCCAGTCGATGCGCAACCTCGCCGCCTGCGGGCTTGAGGTGATCTGCTACAATTTCATGCCGGTGCTGGACTGGACCCGCACCGAGCTCGCCCACAAATTGCCGGGCGGCGGCACGGCTTTGCGCTTCAACCTGCACGAATATGTCGCGCTCGATCATTTCATGCTGAAGCGCAAGGGCGCCGACGAGGGCCATTCCGCCGCGGTGATGGACAAGGCCAAGGCCTGGTTCGACAACTCGACGCAAGGAGATCGCGACCGTCTGCTCTCCAGTGTGATGGCCGGCCTGCCCGGCGCCTTCGACCGCTACGACCTGCCCGGCCTCGCCCGCATCCTCGATCGCTATGCCGGCATGACGCATGACAAGCTGCGCGCCAACCTGAAGCGCTTCCTGGAGGCGATCATCCCGACCGCCGAAGAGGTCGGCATCCGCATGTGCATCCATCCGGACGACCCGCCGCGCTCGCTTTTCGGCCTGCCGCGCATCTGCTCGACCGAGGAGGACATCGCCTATATTCTCTGCTCGGTGGAATCCCACGCGAACGGGCTGACGCTGTGCTCGGGCTCGCTCGGCGCCAATCCCAGGAACGACGTGCCGCAGATCGCGCGGCGCTTCGCCGACAAGATCTGGTTCGCGCATCTGCGCAACGTCGCCAAGGACCCGGACGGCTCCTTCATGGAGGCCGAGCATCTCGGCGGGGATACCGACATGGTCGCGCTGGTCGACGCGCTGATGGCCGAAGAGCAGCGCCGCAAGGCCGCCGGCCTTGGCGCCTGGCAGATCCCGATGCGGCCGGACCATGGCCACGAACTGCTCGACGATGTCGGCAAGGGCAGCTTCCCGGGCTATCCGGCCGTCGGGCGCCTGCGGGGGCTGGCGGAACTGCGCGGCGTGATGACCGCGCTGGCGCAGGTCAAGGGCTACGCGGCCTGAAAGCCCGCCTTTGAGATGAAAGGTGCGGAATCCCTCTCCTGTAAGGAGAGGGGTAGGGGTGAGGTGTCGGCCGCTGGACCAGCAAAGCGCTAGCCTCAACGCCGCAGCGACAACCTCACAGCAAGTTCGGTGAGGGACCTACCCCTCACCCTCCCCTCTCCCTATGGGAGAGGGCTCCCCACGGTAACCGCGCCGTCTGGAAAACGGCTCAGTGATCGTGGGAATGGCCCTTGTGGCCATGCGCGGCGCCATGGCCGTGGCCATGGTCGTGGTGGCCGTGGCCGTGGTGGTCGTGGTCATGGCCACAGCCGCAGCCCTCGCCATGGGCGTGCTCGTGCTTGTGACCGCGCTCGTGTTTGTGGTCATGCGCATGATCGTGGTCGTGGTGCGCGTGGTCATGCCCATGGCCATGATCATGACCGTGATGGTCGTGGCCATGGTGATGATCGTGCCCGCAGCCGCAATCGCCGCCATGGGCGTGGTGATGGACCTCCGCCTCCGGCTGGAACGGGCGCTCGACCACCGTCATCGAACAGCCCTGCCCGCGCGCCAGTTCGCCAAGCGCGGCATCGTTCGGGACATAGAGGGCATCGGACGTCATTTCGGCCGGGACATGGTGCCCGCCGAGATGCCAGGCGAGGCGCACCAGCCGCAGCGGGTTCTCGGCGCGGATCTCCAGCAGGCTTTCCGGCGCGGCCTTGATCCGGACCAGCGTGCCGTCTTCGAGCTTCAGGGCGTCGCCATCGTTCAGCGCCGTCGCCTTGTCGAGCGCGATCGCGAGTTCCAGCCCGCCCGTGGCGCGGACGCTCACGCCATTGATCGCGCGGTCGCGATGGCCCAGTGGCAGCGTATCGACGACGCGCTCCGCCTTGACGGCGGCCTTGCGAAGGACGGAGGTGGCGCGAAGCATCGGCGGCGATCCCATGGCTTGAGGCCAGGGCGCCACGCGCCCGAGCCCGGATCGCAGCTTAGTAGCACAAACCGGCGGCCGTGCTACCAAGCTTGGATGTCACAGGGTCTCAGCGCGGCAACGCCTTGACCTCGGTGTCGAACTTCTTGAGCAGGCGCGAACGCTCGGCCGGCGAACCCCAGCGCGGGGTGTCGTAGTCGATCAGCTTCATCTCGGAGAATTTCGGCGCGTCCGGCGAGAGCAGCGAATTCTTGTTCGAGGGGATCGAGTTGATCTTCAGCTTCGCGTTGATGTTCTGGGCATCGGGCGAGAGCGTGAAATCGACGAACTTGCGCGCGGCCTCAGGGTTCTTGCCGCCCTTGATGATCGAGACCGAGCCGGTCTCGTAGCCGGTGCCCTCGCAGGGGGCGACGGTCTCGATCGGTGCGCCCTGCAGCTTCTGCGTCAGCATGTCGTGGATGAAGGCGATGCCGACCCCCGTCTCGCCGAGCGCCGCCGCCTTGACCGGAGCGATGCCGGACTTGGTGTACTGGCTGATGTTCTTGTGCAGGGCCTTGAGATACTCGAAGCCCTTCTCCTCGCCGAGGCGCTGCACCGTCGTCGCCAGGAAGACATAGGCGGTGCCCGACGAGCTTGGATCAGCGATCTGGACCTCGTCGCGCAGCTTGGGGTCGAGCAGGTCGGCCCAGCATTTCGGCGCGGCAATGCCCTTCTTCTTCAGCACCTCGGTGTTGTAGCCGACGCCGAGCGCGCCGAGATAAATGCCGTTGGTACGGAATTTCGACTGCTCGGCATGGCGCTGCGCCCAGTCGTGCAATTCCGGCAGCTTCGGCGACTTGTACTCGTCGAGCAGGCCTTCGTCGGCCGCCTGCAGATGCGGCTCGCCCGGCCCACCCCACCAGACGTCGCCGCGCGGATTGCTGGCCTCGGCCTTGACCTGCGCATAGACCTCGCCGGTGCTCTTGCGGACCATCGAGACCTTGATGCCGGTCGCCTTCTCGAACATCGCCGCGCCCTCGCGGCACTGCTCCTCGAGGATCGAGCAATAGACGGTGACCTGCCCCTGGGCGAAGGCCGGGGCCGCAAAAGCCAGACCGGCGAACAGCGCGCCCACCGGCGCAAAACGCGAAGCAATCATCACCATCCTCCCGAGCGGATTCATTTGCCGACGAAATGACCGGCGGCCGGGAGGGGAGTCAAGAGGCGGCGGACGCCTGCTAAGCGTCGCCTTCCGGCTTGTCGACCGGCTGCGCACGCTTCTTCTTGGCCGCCGGCTTCTTGCGTCGCTTCAGCCTCGCCTTCGGCAATTGCGTCTCCTGCAGCATCTCGAGCTGGACCTGCTGGATCTCGGCGAGGCGCTGCCATTGCCGGGTGACGAGATGGTCCATCTTCTCGTGCAGATGCCGGATTTCGAGCTCGGCCTTGAGGTTGACCTGATAATCGTTGAGCGAGCGCAGGCGATCCTTCGATTCCTGCCGCTTCTGGCTCATCATGATGATCGGCGCCTGTACCGCCGCGATGCAGGACAGCACGAGGTTCAGCAGGATGAAGGGATAGGGATCGAAGGCCTTGGCCTCGCCCATCAGGCCGTTGATCCCCATCCAGACGACGAGCACGAAGCCGAAGCTGATCAGGAAAGCCCAGGAGCCACCGAAGCTCGCGAGATTGTCCGAGAAGCGCTCGCCGATCGTGCGGTGCTCCTCGAAATCGTCTTCGGTGTTCTCGGCGATGGTCTCCTGCCGGGCGATGCTCTCGGCGACCTCGCGGTCGAGGTCCGAATATTCGCCGTGCTCCTCGCGCAGGATCTCCTCGACATATCGGGTGCGGTAGCGCGCGAGCTCCTTCAGGCTGATCAGCGCGTGATCGGGCATGTCGGGGAAATCGGCGCGGATATGGTCAGCGAGCGCCGGGCGCAGCGTGCCGACCTCGACGAGGTTCCGGCGCGCCATCTCCTGACCGCTGATGGCGCAGATTCCGCGCTTCTTGCTGGCTGCGACGGCGGCGCTCGCCGGATCGGCCAGGGTCGCGGGAGAAGCCGGCGGCGCCTCCGCGACCTGATCGTCATCCTGTTCCTGTGTCATTCCCTGCCTGTCATCACGTCTCGTGCTTTCGCAGATTGCACCTGATCTCGACGTCGATACCAGCACCCGAACAAGCCCGGCCGATGGCGGCTCTCAAAACGACAATGCCCGGCGAGGCGTAGGCCTCTCCGGGCTCGTGATCGTCACGGGCCGCAAGCAGCCGGTTCTGGCGAGGCTTCAGCCCTTCGGCTTCTCGCTCTTGCCGGATTCGTCAGAATCCTCACCATCCTCTTCGGATTCTTCGGCGCCCTCTTCCTCCTCACCCTCGTCTTCGTCTTCGTCCTCTTCCTCTTCATCGAGGTCGAGATATTCGTAGCCGAAGACAATCTCGCCGGTTTCCGGATCGAAGGCGCTGGCCGAGGAATCCTCGAAGGCCTCGATCAGCAGTTCGGCATCCTCGGCGCCGTCGACGTCGAAGCGACGCACCGCGTCCTCACCATCGGCCCGGAGGACGAGCTCGATCGACCAGCCCTTCCCCGTGGTGTCGTAGATGCATTTCAGACCCTGGATCGCCAGCATGATGCTCTCTCCTGAGCTCGACCGATGCGCGGCAGCGGCCGCCCGGGG
>JAEWKP010000368.1 GCA_023393655.1 Pseudomonadota bacterium
ACGCGCCCGACGCGGTCCGACAGCATGCCGAAGCCGATGCCGCCGAGCACGGCGCCGACCAGCGTCGCGGTGACCAGCGAGGCGGCCTGGGCCTGGCTGAGCTGCAGATCGGCCGAGATCGCCCGCAACATGAAGCCGAGGATCAAGAGGTCGAACCCGTCCATCGCATAGCCGATCGCCGCGCCCCACAGGGCCTTGCGCGCCTTGCCGTCGACCTCGGTCGGGCCGGAACCCTCGATCGAGCCCACGCTCGATGCCTCGATATCGCTCATGATGACGTCCCCTTTTGTTGTCTCAAACCGTCGCCGGACACCGGAAAACAGTGAGCCGGCGCACGCGCCCGCGTCCGCCCCTGCGCAGATCCTACTCATGAGTTCGGGCGCCAAGGCCCTCATTCTCGGGGCGCTTTGCGCGCCGCTTGGTGGTCGTGAGCCCCGGCCCCGCCACGAGAATCCTGAAAGCCGCCGGGCCATAGCCGCGCCCGGCGCCATGCGAATCCGTCGCACAGCTAAATCTCAATTACAAGATCAAATCTCAATTTTGCGACAAACGGAAAAGCCGACGCTGTCCCGGAGGCTTCCAGCTCTCTCCAGCACGGTCATAGGGAAGCAGTTCGATCGGTAGCGTTCTGGAACGAATCCCGGGTCAAGCCCGGGACGCTCCCGTGTTTCGATGCGAAACCGGCAACCGTCAGGCCAGCGCGATACCCGACCGCTCAACCACCGCCCGCAACGCGGCGCCGGCCTCTCCGCCCTTGCGGGCGCGGCTCCAGAGGTCCTCGCTCAACTGCTCGTAGAGGCGCACCGGCTGCGCGTCGGCCGTCAGCATGGCGATGCCGGAGCGAACATTCGGCAGTTCCCCGCCGAGCCGATAGGGGCTCAGGCCGAGCAGCGTCCGTTCCTCGCTGCGGAAGAGCTGGAAGGTGATGTTGGGCAGGGTTTCCTCGATCAGGCCGATCTGCACGCCCATCGGCTCGGCCTCGATCAACGCGATCAGGTGCTCGACCTCGCGGCGGGCCGCACGGCGCCGGCGCGCCTGCTCCTCCGGCGGCAGGCTGAAGCGGCCGACAACGCCGAGCTTCAGCCAGCGCTCGATCTCCAGCACATTGACGAAGTTGACGACGCTGAGCCGCCGGCGCTTCCGGGTCGCCTTGCGTTCGTCGAGGATCGCGATGATCGCGTCGATCTCGGCGACGGCCCCGTCGCGGTCGGCAAGATGGGCCGGCAGCGACTCGATCAGGGTCGCCCGGAGGAAGTCCGAATAGGCCGCCGAGGTCAGCAGATAGGAGAGCGGCGGGAAATGCGCCACGACCTGGTCGGACTGCTCCTCGATCTGCCGCATGCGCTCGAAATAGCTGACCGGGCTCGAATAATACTCGACGCCGGCCCCGAGCAGCGACGCGACCGTCGTCTCCAGCACGGCAGCCAGCCGCTCCAGCGTCTCGATCTTGACGACGCCGCCGCTCTCGATCCGGTAGACGGCCGCCCGCGAAATTCCCAGGCTTTCCGCGACAGCTTCGGCCGGAAGCCCACGCCCCAGCCGATAGGCCTTGAGGCGCTTGCCAATCTCATCGAAGCGGATGGACATCGGGCCTCTCGCAGGGCAATCGAATCTCAAAATTTAGATAGGGTACCGCACTCCCGCGTCGATGCGAACAGGGCCGATGTGTTGCCGCGCCGGCCCTGCCGATTTCTCGGGCCTGCCGGCGGGCTCAGGCCACCTTGTCGAGCGGATAGAGCGGCCGCCGCACCCGGCGATAGGGCAGCTTGCGCAGGTCCGGCGTGCACAACGCCCCGCTGTCGCAGACGATGACCTTGCCGGCGATCGGTTCGAAAGCAGCGCGGAAATGCTGCATCGACTTCAGCCCGACGACGCGCTTCGCCACCGGGTCGATGCCAAAGGCGCGGAACTGCTGCAGGTCGTTCATCTGGGCGCGGATGGTGGTGACGAGGATCTCGACATCGCCGACGCGCAGGACCGCGCAAGGGCCCCAACTCGCCTGCAACCCGCCCATCATCGGGCCGTCGCCGACCCACTTGCCGTCGCTGGTGCTGACAAGCGTACCGGTCAGCTCGAGCGGCCCGCCGCCGATCTCGGGATCGACCTTGCCGCCGAGCCGGACCGAGACCGTCGAACCGGGAACGCCTTTGCGCAGTTCGGTCGCGACCTCCGGATCGACCATCGGGCCGAAGCAGGCGTCCTTGAGATCGGCCGCGATCATGCCCTTGAGCAGGCCGGTCGCATCGCCATAGCCGCCGCCGCCGGGATTATCGGCATAATCAGCGATGATCAGCGGCCCCTTCGTCGCGACATAGGACTTCGCTTCCGCGACCGCGTCCTCGACCGGGAGGAAACTCGTGACCTTCTCGAAGCGGCGCTGCCACATGTCCTCCATCAGCGCCTCGGCAAAGGCCTGATGCTTCTCGCGCTCGCCCTCGCAGGTGACGAGCACGGTCGGGCCGACCTCCCGGATATCGGCATTGCCGAAGCCGCCATTGACGCTGACGGCGAAGACGCCGGCCTCCTTCTCATAGGCCCTGGCCCTGGCGATGCGCTCGACCATCGGGCCGATATCGGTGCGCCCGCTATTGACCTCCTCCAGCATCGGCCGCTCGGCGCGCAGCGTCACCGGCCTGATCTCGCCCTTCATCGTCCGCTGCATGATGCCGGCCGCGAGCCTGCCGGTCTCACGGACATCGACATGCGGATAGGTTTTGTAGGAGACGACGATATTGGCGAGATCGGTCATCTTGCGGGTGACGTTGGCATGGGGATCGAGCGTCACGCCGATCGGCACGTCCGGCCCAAGCACGGCACGGACCCGCTCCAGCAGCTCACCTTCCCCGTCCTCGCAGAACTCCGTGACCATGGCGCCGTGCAGGCCGAGCAGCACGCCGTCGATCTTGCCGGCATGGGCCTTCGCCGCCTCGACGATGACGCCGGCGATCCGGTCGAAGGCATCGCGCGTCACCGGCCCGGAAGGCTGGGCGGCGGCGCTGATCGCGTGGATGACCTTCCACCCGGCCGGACGGCCGATATCGAGGAAGCCGGCAATCGGCGTATTGGCGTCGGCGCGCGCGGCGATCGCGTCCTCGCCTAGCTGGATGCCGCGATCGATGAAGGCGGCGTAATCGGCCGGGCAGCGGCTGAAGGTGTTGCTCTCATGCGAGAACTCGGCGGTCAGGACGGTGAAGCTCATGGCGTTCCTCTGGCGACGCGTCTGTGACATCGGCACTCCCGCGCTCCGGAGGATCAAGAAATTTTTCCTTCGGACTGTCAAAGGCTTCGCTTGAGGCTCGGTCTCCCCGCGCCTATTTCAGGCGGATGGGGAGGATTCCAGCGACGATGGCGACCGCGACTGAACAAGCCGATGTGATCGTGCTCGGCGCTGGCATCGTCGGCGTCAGCGTGGCGCTGCATCTGCAGGAGCGTGGCAAGAGCGTCCTGCTGGTCGATCGCGGCGAGCCCGGTGCCGAGACCAGCCATGGCAATGCCGGGCTGATCGAGCGCTCCTCCGTCGTGCCCTATGCCTTCCCGCGCGATCTCGCGACGCTGGCGAGCCTGGCCTCGAACCGCTCGATCGCCGTGCGCTACCGGCCGGCCGCGCTGCTGCGGATGGCGCCATGGCTCGCGCGCTACTGGTGGAACTCGGCCCCCAACCGGCTCGACAAGCTCGGCCGCGCCATCCTGCCCTTGATCGAGCGCTGCATCGATGAGCACCGGCGCTGGACGCAAGCGGCCGGCACCGAGGCTCTCATGCGCGGCGAAGGCTGGATCGAGCTCTATCGCACGCAGAAAGGCCTCGATCTGGCGACCCGTGGCGCCGCCGAACTGGCTGCCTACGGCCTCGCCTATGACCTGCTCGACGACGACGCGCTGCGCCGCCTCGAACCCGAACTGCTCTCTGGCAGCGTTGCCGGCGCAGTGCATTGGCGCGACCCCGTCACCGTCAGCGACCCCGGCGCGGTGACGCGCGCCTATGCCGCGCTCTTCGTGGCGCGAGGCGGCCTGCTGAAGCCGGCCGACGCGACCGGCCTGCATCAGGAGGGAGAGCAGTGGCGCCTGTCGATCGACGGTGCGGAATGGCGCACACCGGAGACCGTCGTCGCGCTGGGACCATGGTCGAGCGACCTCATCGAGCGCTTCGGCTATCGCCTCCCCATCGGCTTCAAGCGCGGCTACCACATGCATTACGACAGCGTCGACGGAGCTGCGCCGCAGCATCCTCTCTGCGATGCCCAGGCCGGTTTCGTGCTGACATCGATGCAGCGCGGCGTCCGTCTGACCACGGGGATCGAGCTGGCCGGCCGCGACGAGCCCTCGGATTCCTGGCAGCTCGACCAGGCCGAGCGCATCGCGCGGCAGATCGTGCCGCTGGGCCGCCGGCTCGATGCCGAGCCCTGGCGCGGCGCCCGCCCCTGCCTGCCCGACATGCTGCCGATCATCGGCCCGGCACCCCGGCATCGCGGCCTGTGGTTCGCCTTCGGCCATGCCCATCACGGCTTCACTTTAGGCCCCGCGACCGGCCGCCTGCTCGCCGAGATGATGACCGGCGCGCCGCCGCTATGCGACCCCACACCCTTCGCCGCCGAACGCTTCCTGCCGCAGGCCCGCAGCGCCTGACGGCGCGGCCGCGACACTGCACAGCTATCATTGCGACGCGTTTCCGCAACCGAGACGCAATAACTCCTCGCTAACGATGATCTGCGCACGATTTGGCTCATGCAGCAGCCCGAAGCGACCGGGCTTGCCGCGACAATGGATTGAGCGATGAAGAGCCTGACGATACGCCGCCGCATCCTGATCAGCTTCGCCGCCATCCTCGCGGTGATGACCGCCATGGCGGGCGCCAGCTATTTCTGGTTCCTGCAGACGGAGCGGGAGGTCACACAGGTCGAAACCAAGACTGTTCCGAGCTTGTACTACAGCGCCCAGTTGATGGCTCTATGGGCGAATACGACCGGACTAGCACGCGAACATGCGCGGGCGGACAATCCCGTCACGAAAAAGCAGGCTGCAGACGCAATCTTGGCCAATCGCGCACGACTGCGCGAACTGATCAAATCCTACGAGAGTGTGATCACGACGGAAACAGACCGGCGCAACCATGCTCTGGCGGCACAACTTCTCACCCAGTACGTTCAGGCAGAAGATGCCGTGCTCGCTATTGGCAAAGACGAGACGACGCAGCCCACCGATCGGTCGAGAACCGTCAGAAGCGAACTCGACCCGATCTTCGCGAACATGCGCAACGTGTTGAGCGAGATGGTCGAATTCAACAAGGCGGAGGCGGATGCTTCGACCCGCCAGATCGTCGCCATCGTCCGTTCCGCCGAGCTGGGCCTGATCATCTGCTTCGCGATCGCGCTCGTCCTCGCGATCCTCTGCGGTTACCTGCTGTTCCGGGCCGTGACGCTGCCGCTCGGCAAGCTGCTCGGTATCGTCGATCATATGCGGAAAGGCGATTTCAGCGAGCGCCTGACGCTGGAGCGGCGCGACGAATTCAGCACGGTGGCCGACGGCGTCAACGCCATGGCCGACGATCTCGCGGGGTTGATAGGCCAGATCCAGAAGTCGAGCATCCAGGTCAACACCTCGATCACCGAGGTCGCTGCGACCTCGAAGGAGCAGCAGGCGACAGCCAACGAGATCGCCGCCACCACGACCGAGATCGGCGCCACCGCCAAGGAGATCTCCGCCACCTCCAACGAGCTCGCCCATACCATGGACGAGGTCTCGGCCGTCGCCGAGCAGACCGCGACGCTCGCCAATGGCGGGCAGGCCGGGCTCGCGCGGATGGAGAGCACGATGCGGCAGGTGATGGAGGCCGCCGGCGCGATCAATGCCAAGCTCGCGGTCCTCAGCGAGAAGGCGGGCAACATCAACCAGGTCGTCACCACCATCACCAAGCTCGCCGACCAGACCAACCTGCTCTCGCTCAACGCGGCGATCGAAGCCGAGAAGGCCGGGCAGTACGGACGGGGCTTTGCCGTGGTGGCGACCGAGATCCGCCGCCTCGCCGACCAGACCGCCGTCTCGACCTACGATATCGAGCAGATGGTCAAGGACATCCAGTCGGCCGTCGCCGCCGGCGTGATGGGCATGGACAAGTTCTCGGAAGAGGTGCGGCGCGGCATGCAGGAGGTCCAGCAGGTCGGCGGCCAGCTCTCGGAGATCATCGAGCAGGTCCAGGGGCTGGTGCCACGCTTCGAGGGCGCCAACGAAGGCATGCAGGCGCAGGCGACCGGCGCCGGCCAGATCAGCGAGGCGCTCTCCCAGCTCAGCGAGGCCGCCCAGCAGACGGTCGAATCCCTGCAGCAGTCGACGCTCGCCATCGACGAGCTCAACCAGGTCTCGAACGGGCTGCGCAGCTCGATCTCGCGCTTCAAGCTGCGCGCCTGACAAGGAAGGCGGAACGGAACCGCGCAATGCTGTTTCTGATGTTCCAGCTGGGGCGGGACCGTTACGTGCTCGAGACCGGGCAGGTCGAGGCCGTTCTGCCACTGCTCTCAGCCAAGCAATTGCCCGGCGTGCCCAAGGGCGTGGCCGGCGCGATCAATTATCGCGGCCGGCCCGTTCCCGTGATCGATCTGGCACTGCTGGCGCTCGGGCGCCCGGCCGAGCCGCGCCTGAGCACCCGCATCATCCTGCTGCGCTACCCGTCCGGTGCCGGCCGCGACGACCTGCTCGGCCTGCTGGTGGAGCAGGCCGTCGAGACGATCGAGCGCGATCAGGCTGACTTCACCAGATCAGGCGTCGAGGCCGGCATGCCGCCCTATCTCGGCCCGGTCGCGAGCGACGAACGCGGCCTGATCCAGTGGGTCCGGGGCGAGGCCCTGCTCACGCCCGAAATCCGCGACATCCTGTTCCATCAGCAAGCGGCGGAGCCGTGATGGACGAAACCGTTCCGATCCGGGATTTCGAGACGCTGCTCAGGGACACCATCGGCCTGAGCATGGAGACGGTCGGCGCCTCCCTCATCCGCCATGCCCTTAAGCGGCGGATGACGGCCTGCGCCATCTCCGATCTCCACGCCTACTGGGCTTTCGTCACGAGCAGCTCGGCCGAGCGGCAGGAGTTGATCGATGCCGTCATCGTCCCCGAGACCTGGTTCTTCCGCGACCGCGAAGCCTTCGGCGCGATGATCCGGCATCTGCGGGAAAACCGGACCGGCAGCCGCCCGCTGAAGCTGCTCAGCCTGCCCTGCTCGACCGGCGAGGAACCCTATTCCATCGCGATGGCCCTGCTTGATGCCGGCTTCCCGGATGGCAGTTTCCAGATCGATGCGATCGACATCAGCAGCCGCAACCTCGCCCACGCGGAGCGCGCCACCTATGGCAGGAACTCCTTCCGCGGCGCCGACATCGGCTTTCGTGATCGCTATTTCGAAGCCTGCGAAGGCGGGTTCAGACCGCATGACATCGTCCGCCGGCAGGTCCGCTTCCGTCTTGGCAACGTGCTCGCGGCGGCTCCCGCCAGCCAGGAGGCCTATGATGTCGCCTTCTGCCGGAACCTGCTGATCTATTTCGATCGCGAGACGCAAGGTGCAGCGCTGACCCGGCTCCGGCAGATGCTCGCCGATGACGGTCTGCTGCTGGTCGGCCCGGCCGAATCCGGCCTGCCGCCCCTGCTCGGCTTCGCATCGGTGCGCTTTCCGCGGGCATTCGCGTTCGTGAAGGCACAGGCCGCCCGCGTGAAGCCCGCCGAGCCGCCGGTTGCGCGAAAGCCACGGACGACCCCGGCGAAGGCCGCCCCCTCGCTCCAGGTCAGGACGGCCGCACCGGTCTCGACGCCACGCCCCTTCACGCAGAAGGCGCCCCCCGCCGCGCCATCCGCACCTGCGCCGGATCGGGCAGCCGCCAGCCTCGCCGGAATCGAGCGTGCCGCCGATGCCGGGCGCCTTGCCGAGGTGAGCGCGGCCGCCGAGCGCCATATCGCCGAATTCGGCCCCTCGCCCGATGCGTTCTATTGGCTCGGGCTCGCCCATGATGCGGCCGATGCGGCGGAAGACGCCATGCGGAACTACCGCAAGGCTCTCTATCTCGCGCCGGACCACCAGCGGGCGCTCGCCCAGCTCAGACTGCTTCAGCAGCGCCTGGGCGACCATAGCGGTGCCAAGGCCCTGGCCGACCGGCTCGACCGGCTGACGAAGCGGAGCGGCACCTGATGTCCGCTGAAACCGAACCGATGACGAGCGACGACATCGATGAGTGCTGGCGCGAGATCGGCGTCAGCGGCGACCGCTCCTGCCCGGAGCTAGACGAGCATCTCCACTGCCGCAACTGCCCGACCCATGCGCAGATCGCCCGCAAGCTGCTCGATCGGCCCTTGCCGCCCGGCTATCGCGACGAGTGGACGGAGCATTTCGCCAAACGTGACGAGAAGGCGCCCGAAGGCGAGGAGATCGACAGCGTCCTGATCTTCCGCATCGGCGAGGAATGGCTCGGCCTGCCCGCCGCGATCTGCCGCGAGATCGCGGAGCCACGACCGGTCCATTCCCTGCCTCATCGCCGCAGCGAGGCTGTCCGCGGCATCGTCAATGTCCGCGGCGAACTCCTCATCTGTGTCTCGCTGCCCGCTCTGCTCGGCATCGACGCGGCAGCCGCAGCGCGCGGCGCCAAGCGGATCGCGATCTTCCCGCGCCTCATCGTCACCGGCGAGGAAGCAAGCCATGTCGCCTTCGAGGTCGACGAGGTCCACGGCCTGCACGGCTATCGCGCCCATGAGCGAGGCGCGGTGCCGGCGACGGTCGGCCGCTCCGCAGCAAGCGTCGTCGAGACGATGATCCCGTGGAACGGCCGTGCGGTCGGCTGCCTCGACGCGCAGCGCCTGCT
>JAEWKP010000453.1 GCA_023393655.1 Pseudomonadota bacterium
GTGTCGAGCACAGGCCGCTTGATCATGGAGGGTTGGGCGAGCATCAGCGCGATCGCCTTCTTCTCCGTCAGATCGGCCTTGTCCTTCTCGGGCAGGGCACGGAAGGTCGTGCCGGCGCGGTTGAGCAAGGTCTCCCAGCCGACGATGCGCGCCCAGCCCTCGAGCCTGCCGCGATCGATCCCCGCCGCCTTGTAGTCGTGGAAGGCGTAGCCGACGCGGCGCGCATCGAGCCACGCCCGCGCCTTCTTCATCGTGTCGCAGTTCTTGATGCCGTAGATGGTGACCGCAGCCATATCGCCCCTGCACGCTCACGGTTGAATCCGCCTTCCCCGAGACATTGGCAAGATTCGGGTGGAATTTCACCTCCGTCCGCACGAGATTCATGCGCATGAGCGAGATGCATTATCAGGTGTTCGAAACTGCCGGCGGCTTCTGCGCGATCGCGTGGAACGGCATCGGCATCACGCGCTTCCAGCTGCCGACGCGCTCGGCCGAGGCGACGGAGCGCAACATGCGGCGCCGCGTGCCCGACGCCGTGCCAGGCACACCGCCCGCCTCCGTGGCGGACGTCATCAAGGCGGCGCAGCGCTACTTCGCCGGCGAGCAGATCGACTTCTCCGACGTCGTGCTCGACCTCGACGGACAGGACGCGTTCTTCCGCCAGATCTACGATGCGCTGCGTAAGGTCGGCTGGGGCCAGACGACCACGTACGGCACCCTGGCGAAGCAGCTCGGCGCCGGTCCGCAAGGAGCGCAGGACGTCGGCCAGGCGATGGCGCAGAACCCGGTGCCGCTGATCATCCCGTGCCATCGCGTGCTCGCAGCGGGCGGCAAGGTTGGTGGCTTCTCGGCGCCGGGCGGCTCGACGACGAAGCTCCACATGCTCGAGCTGGAAGGTGTCCGCGTCGGCTCGCCGGAGCCGGCACAGCGGTCGCTGGCGCTCTAGCCCGGCCTTACAGCGGCGGTGCCATGTCGGGTGCAGCGGATCGGCTGCGCCGCCGCGCACCGGTCCACATCACGCCGGGATAGCCTTTCAACGGCCGCAGGCTTTCCTGCCGGTACGCCCATTCCGGGGAATCCGCGACGGCGATGTGATAGAGCGGCTCGCGCCCGGTGCGTCCATCGAACAACGCGCGTGGAATGTTCACCATCTTCGGGCTGCGACCGCGCGCATACAGAACAGGCGTGCCGCAACCGGCGCAGAACGCGCGCATGTCGCCGCTCGCCGGGTCCGTGAAGCGTGTGAGCCGCTTCTCGCCCTTGCTCACGCGAACCTTGCTCTTCCAGCATCCGACATAGGTCGCATAGGCGGCGCCATGGGCCCGGCGTGTGTTCTGCGAATGATCGTGCCACGCCCAGAAGGCTGGTATGGTGATCTCGACCTGCACCTTGCCGCACAGGCACTGGCCCACGGCGACGCCGTCGCGCGTCTTCGATGATTTCATACGCCGACCTCCAGCTCGCTCACCCTCGCCTTGACAGAACCCCCGCAGACGTCGAGCTCGGCCACCGCGATCGGCAGCGTGAACCGGCGCGGACCGGCACTGCCGGGATTCACATAGAGCACGCCCTCACGCGTCTCCACCGCGGGCTTGTGCGAGTGTCCCGACACCACGACGTGGAAGCCGGAAGCGGCCGGATCGAGGTCCAGCTCCGCCAAGTCGTGGATGACGTAGATGAGGGCCTTCCCGACCTCGAGGGCTTCCGTCTCGGCGATCGCCTTCGCCCACGGGCCCTTGTCGTTGTTGCCACGAACCGCCGTCACCGGCGCCAGAGCCGCGAGCGCCGTCAGCACGCCGGGATCGCCAATATCACCGGCATGAACGATGAAATCGCTGCCGCGCAGGAACGCCACGGCCTCCGGCCGCAGCAGACCGTGCGTATCGGAGATAAGCCCGACGCGCGGCATGGAACGCTTCACGCCACCGGCGGCGGCTGTCCGGGAATGCGCGGCAGCGTGCTGTCGATGCAGGCCCAGCTCGGCGCCGACGCGGTCCAGATCGTCGCCACGGGTTTGGCGATCTCGGGATCGTCGAGCGCGCCGGCACGGATGAAGATCAGATGCGGCCGCGCCTCCGCCTCGCTGAACAGATGCGTGCCGCAGTCCGGGCAGAACTTCCGGTGCATGCGGTTGCCGCTGTCGGCGATGCTGACGTAGTCCTTGAGCGCGCCCTCGATCGTCACGGTCCCGGTGCGGAACGCGGCGCCCACGGTGGGACCGCCGGCGCCGATCTTCTGGCAGTCCCGGCACCAGCACACACGCGCCGAGATCGGCCCTTCCGTCGCCCGAAACCGCACCTTCCCGCACAGACAGCCGCCGGTGATCATGACAGCACCTACTCCCGTTCAATTGCCCTAGAGCACAAGCGGCGTATGGTCCAACAGTGCAGCATCAACTGCAACGGCCGAGGAGGATTCGATATGGATGACGGGAAGATCCGAACGGTTCTGGATCGTCACTGGGCCGCGTCCGATGCGAACGATTTCGAGGCGGAGCACGACATCTACCGCGAGGACGCCGTGCTTGAATACCCACAATCGGGCGAGCGTATCCGCGGCCGGCGCAACATCCAGTCCTCTCGTGCAGCCCAACCGAATCAGAAACGCTTCACGGTGAGACGGATTATCGGCACAGGCGACCTCTGGGTCACCGAATACATCCTGAGCTATGACGGCCGACCGTCCTACACCGTGAGCATCATGGAGTTCCGCGACGGCAAGGTCGCCCGTGAAACCCAGTATTTCGGCGACCCTTTCGAGCCGGGACCTTCACGCGCGCAATGGGTCGAGCGAATGTCCTGACGCACCTAACCGCCCGGATGCAGCCCCGGCGCCTCCTGGCCCGTCCGGGCCACATATTCGGTGTAGCCGCCGCCGTACTGATGAACGCCGTCGGGAGTCAGCTCCAGCACCCGGTTCGAGAGGGCGGCCAGGAAGTGGCGGTCGTGCGAGACGAACAGCATGGTGCCCTCGAACGCCGACAGCGCCGCGCCCAGCATCTCCTTCGTCGCCATGTCCAGATGGTTGGTCGGCTCGTCGAGCACCAGGAAGTTCGGCGGGTCGAACAGCATTTTGGCCATGACCAGGCGCGCCTTCTCGCCGCCCGACAGCACACGGCAGGTCTTCTCGACATCGTCGCCGGAGAAGCCGAAGCAGCCGGCCAGCGAGCGCAGCGAACCCTGCCCGGCCTGCGGGAAGCGGTCCTCCAGCGCCTCGAACACCGTGCGCTCGCCGTCGAGCACCTCCATCGCATGCTGGGCGAAATAGCCGAGCTTGACGCTGGCGCCGATCTGCACCGTGCCGCTATCGGCTTCGGTCGTGCCGGTGACGAGCTTCAGCAGCGTCGACTTGCCGGCGCCGTTGACGCCGAGCACGCACCAGCGCTCCTTGCGCTGGATCTGGAAGTTCAGCCCGTCATAGATGCTGCGGCTGCCATAGGCCTTGCCGACATTCTTGAGGCTAACGACGTCGTCGCCCGAGCGCGGCGCCGGCTGGAACTCGAAGGCGACGCTCTGGCGCCGACGCGGCGGCTCGACGCGCTCGATCTTGTCCAGCTTCTTGACGCGGCTCTGCACCTGCGCGGCATGCGAGGCGCGGGCCTTGAAGCGCTCGATGAAGGCGATCTCCTTGGCGAGCATCGCCTGCTGGCGCTCGAACTGCGCCTGCATCTGCTTCTCGGCCAGCGCCCGCTGCTGCTGGTAGAACTCGTAATCGCCGGAATAGCTGGTCAGCGCGCCGCCATCGATCTCGATGACCTTGCCGACGATGCGGTTCATGAACTCGCGGTCATGCGAGGTCATCAGCACGGCGCCGTCATAGTTCTTGAGGAAGGATTCCAGCCAGATCAGGCTTTCGAGGTCGAGATGGTTCGACGGCTCGTCGAGCAGCATCGCATCGGGGCGCATCAAGAGGATGCGGGCGAGCGCGACGCGCATCTTCCAGCCGCCGGAGAGGCCGCCGACATCACCCTCCATCATCTCCTCGCTGAAGCCGAGCCCCGCAAGCACTTCGCGCGCGCGGCCATCGAGCGCATAGCCGTCGAGCTCCTCGAAACGGCCCTGCACCTCGCCATAGCGGGTGATGATCTCCTCCATCTCGTCGGCGCGGTCGGGATCGACCATGGCGGCTTCGAGTTCGGCGAGCTCGGCCGCGACCGTGCTGACGGGGCCGGCACCGTCCATCACCTCGGCGACGGCGCTGCGCCCGGCCATCTCGCCGACATCCTGGCTGAAATAGCCGATGGTGATGCCGCGATCGGTCGAGACCACGCCCTCGTCGGGCGCCTCCTCGCCGGTGATCATCCGGAACAAAGTGGTCTTGCCGGCGCCGTTCGGCCCGACCAGCCCCACCTTCTCGCCTTTCAGGAGCCCGGCCGAGGCTTCGATGAAGACGATCTGCTTTCCGTTCTGCTTGCTGATGTTCTCGAGGCGGATCATGGAAATGGGGAACCTTGGAGGAATGCTCCCGCGCCACTAAGGCATCGGGACGTGTCGGGAAAGCTTGGAGAGCCCGCTATCAGGCCGAGATGACGGCGCTGCGGGCATTGGCCGCGCTCAGAAGATCTGCAGGCGCCAGCGCGATCTGCAGGCCGCGCTGGCCGCCATTGACATAGACCAGCGCCTCCGAGGAGGCCGGTTCGTCGATGATCGTCGGCAATTTGCGTTTCTGGCCGAAGGGGCTGACCCCGCCGACCTTGTAGCCGGTCAGGCGCTCGGCATCGGGCACTGGCATCATCGCCGCAGCCTTCCCGCCGAATGCCGCTGCGACCTTCTTCATGCTGGCCTCGCGGTCTGAGGCGAGCACGACGCAGACCGGCTTGCCATCGACCTGCGCGATCAAGGTCTTGAGCACGCGATGGGGCGGCTCGCCCAGCGCCTCCGCGGCCTGCAACCCGACGCGCTCGGCATTCGGATCGTAGGTGTAGCTGTGCAGCTCGAAACGGATTCCGAGCTGCTTCAGCGCCAGCGTCGCGGGGGTCGTCTGGGCCATCGTCCAGCCGCCGCGAGGATCAGATATCGACCGTCGCGTTCAGCGCGTTGGTCTGGATGAACTCGCGCCGCGGCTCGACGACATCGCCCATCAGCTTGACGAAGAGATCGTCGGCTTCGTCGTTCTGGTCGTTCTTGACGCGCAGCAGAGAGCGCACGTCGCGGTCGAGCGTCGTCTCCCAGAGCTGGTCCGGGTTCATCTCGCCCAGACCTTTGTAGCGCTGTAGCGAGACGCCCTTCTTGCCGATGGTCGAAACCGCGTCGAACAGGTCGCTCGGGCCGTTGACGGTGAAGTCGTCGCCCTTGCGCGCGAGGACGCCAGGCTTGGCATAGGCTTCCTGAAGTGAGGCCGCCGCCGCGTGGAGCTTGCGGGCTTCCGCGCTGGCGAGCAGGCCGGCATCGACCGTCGCCGCCTGTTTCACGCCGCGGATCATCCGCGAGAAGACGAAGCCGCCCTCGCTGACCTTGCCTTCCCAGCCGCGCTCCAGATCGTCCGAGATCGCATCGAGCCGGCGTGCCACATAAGCGGCCGCCTCGTTCGCCTTGGCCTCGTCGTCTTCGCTGATCGGGTGCAGCACGCCGGCGATCGCCATCTGTTCGACGACGCGGCGGTCATAGCGCGAATGGAGCTGGGCCAGAGCGTTGCGGACGTTGCGGGCTTCCTCGATCAGGGCGCGCAGATCCGCGCCGCCGCGCTCGACGCCCTCGCTGGTACGGAAGGTCGCGCCGTCCACCGTCGAGTCGACCAGATACTCCTCCAGCGCCCGCTCATCCTTGAGATAGACATGGCTCTTGCCGCGCGCAGCCTTGTAGAGCGGCGGCTGGGCGATGAAGAGGTGGCCGGCATCGATCAGCTCCGGCATCTGCCGGTAGAAGAAGGTCAGTAGCAAGGTCCGGATATGAGCGCCATCGACGTCGGCGTCGGTCATGATGATGATCTTGTGGTAGCGCAGCTTCGCCAGGTTGAAGCCGCCCTGATCGGCTTCGGCCCGGCCGATGCCGGCGCCGAGCGCGGTGATCAGCGTTCCCACCTGATCCGACGACAGCATCTTGTCGAAGCGCGCCCGCTCGACGTTCAGGATCTTGCCGCGCAGCGGCAGCACGGCCTGGTATTCGCGGGCGCGGCCCTGCTTGGCGGAGCCACCGGCCGAGTCACCCTCGACGATGAAGAGTTCGGACTTGGCGGGATCGCGCTCCTGGCAATCCGCAAGCTTGCCCGGCAGCGAGGCGATATCGAGCGCGCCCTTGCGGCGGGTGAGGTCGCGCGCCTTGCGGGCGGCCTCGCGGGCAGCGGCGGCTTCCGCCACCTTGCCGACGATGGTCTTGGCCTCGCCCGGATGCTCCTCCAGCCACTCCGATAGCGCCTGGTTGACGACGTTCTCGACGACCGGGCGAACCTCGGACGAGACCAGCTTGTCCTTGGTCTGCGAGGAGAATTTCGGATCGGGCACCTTGACCGAGACGATCGCGGTCAGGCCTTCGCGGCAATCGTCGCCGGTGAGCGAGACCTTCTCCTTCTTGGAGATGCCGGAGC
>JAEWKP010000427.1 GCA_023393655.1 Pseudomonadota bacterium
ACGCGCGAGCGCAATCTCAGCGCCAAGGCCGGCAATCTCAATAACGGCATCGCCAACTCGCAAGGCGAGCTGATCGTCGTCTTCGACGCCGATCATGCCCCTGCACGCAGTTTCCTGACCGAGACGATCGGCTATTTCGGGCAGGACCCGAAACTCTTCCTGGTCCAGACCCCGCATTTCTTCATCAATCCGGACCCGCTGGAGCGCAATCTCCAGACCTTCCGCTCGATGCCGTCCGAGAACGAGATGTTCTACGGCATCATCCAGCGCGGCCTCGACAAATGGGATGCCTCGTTCTTCTGCGGCTCGGCCGCCGTCCTCAGGCGCACGGCGCTTCAGACCACGAACGGTTTCTCCGGGCGCAGCATCACCGAGGATGCCGAAACGGCGATCACGCTGCACGCCACCGGCTGGCACAGCGTCTATGTCGACAAGCCGCTGATCGCGGGGCTTCAGCCGGCGACCTTCACCAGCTTCATCGGCCAGCGCTCGCGCTGGGCGCAGGGCATGATGCAGATCCTCATGTTCCACCGTCCGATGTTCAAGCGCGGCCTCTCGCTGCCGCAGCGGCTCTGCTACTCCTCTTCGGCGCTGTTCTGGCTCTTCCCCTTCGCGCGCCTCACTTTCCTGGTCGCGCCCCTGTTCTACCTGTTCTTCGGCCTTGAGATCTTCACCGCCTCCGGCGCGGAGTTCATCGCCTATGTGCTGAGCTACATGGTGGTGAATCTGATGATGCAGAACTACCTCTATGGCCGCTATCGCTGGCCGTGGATCTCGGAGCTCTACGAGTTCATCCAGTCGGTCTACCTGCTGCCGGCCGTGGTCTCGGTGCTCATCAATCCGACCAAACCGACCTTCAAGGTCACCGCCAAGAACGAATCCCTCGAGACAAGGCGCGTCTCCGAGCTCGGCAGGCCGTTCTTCATCATCTTCGCCGTTCTCACGCTCGGCCTCGTCGCCACCTATTGGCGCATCATCACAGAGCCCTACAACGCCGACATCACCTTCGTCGTCGGGCTGTGGAACATCCTCAACCTGCTGATGGCCGGCTGCGCGCTCGGCGTGGTCTCGGAGCGGCCGGAGGGACGCGGCGCGCGGCGCTTCGCCGTGAAGCGTCGGGGTGAGATCACCATCGACGGACGCAAGGCCCGGATCGTCACCGAAAACGTCTCCGTCGACGGTATCGCCGTCCGCGTGATGTCGAAAGAGTTCGACAAGCTTCCGGTCGGTTCGATCGGGGAGATCACCGTCGAGACCACGATCGACATGCCCCCGGGCGCCCTGCCTGTGCGCGTCCGCCGGCTCGCGCCCGACGACAAGGGATTGCTGCTGGGTTGCAGCTACGAGCCGGCGGAGCCGGTGCATAACCGCATCATCGCCGACCTCGCCTTTTCCGATGCTGAGAACTGGAGCCGGTTTCAGAAGGCGCGGCGCCACAATCCCGGCGTGATCTACGGGACGCTGCGCTTCCTGCGCCTCGCCATTTTCCAGACCAGCCGGGGGCTGTCCTATCTCTTCGGTCTCTACCGCCTGTCCCGCTCGACCACCCGGCCGGGGGCAGCGGAATGAAGCGCCTCCGGTTCCCGGCCCATCTCGCCGCGATCGCATCCTGCGCGCTCCTCACCGGCTCGCCGCTCCCGGCGCAGGTGCCGCCGCCTGCCCAGCCCGGCCCGGCGCCCTTCATGATCGCGCCGCCCGCACCGGCTCCGGCAAGTCCTGTGCCTCCCGCGGCGCCGGCTCCAGGTCCAGTGCATGAGGCCAGCCCGACGCCAGCCTCGCCCCTGTTGTTCAAGCCGCTGCTGCCGGCGGCGCGCGTCACGCTGGAGGGCGAGAGCGATCTCCGCAGTTGGGCGTTCTACCTGACGCAGGACGAGGCGGCAGCCGACCTGAACCTCGACTTGGCCTTCCAGAATGCCCTCGTCGTGATGCCGGAAGCCTCGCGATTGACGGTGCGCATCAATGGCGAGCGCGTCAGCGAGATGCCGATCGCCTCCTCCGACCGTCTGAAGCGTAGTTCCATCACCTTGCGCAAGGGCCTGCTCCGGACCGGGCAGAACACGATCAGCTTCGAGGCCATGCAACGCCATCGCATCGATTGCACGGTCGGCTCGACCTATGAGCTCTGGACGCGCATCGACGGTGCCGGCACGCGCCTGGCTTTCAGGAATGCGAGCCCCCGGCCCTTCCCTCTGCGCAGCCTCGACGATCTGCCGGCTGTCGGCGCTGATGAAGGTGGGCTGACGACGATCGCCATCGTTGCGCCCGGCGCCGCGCGCGCGAGCGCCGCGAACAGCATCCTCACCGTCGCCCAGGCGCTGGCATTGCGCGGACGCTACGGGCAGGTCGCTGTCACCGTAAGCGAGCAACTGCCCGCCCGCATCCGGCCGGGGACGCTGACCGTGGCGCTCGGCACGGGCGAGGAGATGCGCGCGCTGCTCGGCGCACTGCCGGCCGATGCGGGCGGCCGCAGCTTCGTCGGCTTCGTCCCGAATCCGCAGAAGAGCGCCGATCTCCTGCTCGTCACCGGGGAGGGCTGGCCCGATCTCGAAGCCGTCATCGCCAAGTTCCTAACCGCGCCCGTCGCCCGGCCGGCCAATATCAACCGCAAGACCATGGAGACCGCGAGCTGGCACGTGCCGGACGCGCCCTTCATCTCGGACAAGCAGGCGATCCGCTTCTCCGAACTCGGCATTCCCACCCAGGAATCGACCGGCCGGCGCATGCGCGTGCGCGCGATCGTCGCGATGCCCGGCGACTTCTACGCCAATGCCTATGGCGAGGCGACGCTCTATCTCGACGGCGCCTATTCGCAAGAGGTTCTGCCGGGCGACAGTCATATCGAGGTCTTCGTCAACGGCAACGTCGCGGCAACCGTGCCGCTCAATGCGGCGACGGGCGGGTTGCTCCAGCAGTTCCCGATCACGATCCCGCTGCGGCATTTCCGGCCGGGGATCAACGAGATCTGGTTCGAGGCCGTGACGCTGGCCAAATCCGATCTCGCCTGCGCCCCCGGCGCGACCCTGCCAGGCAAGAGCCGCTTCGCCCTGTTCGACACCACCGTCCTCTCGATCCCGAACTTCGCCAAGATCGGCGTCAGCCCCAATCTCGGGGCCATCGCCGGCACCGGTTTCCCCTATTCGGTCGCATCCCGCGTCGCGCTGGTCATGGGCCGCCAGGACAATGCCAATCTCAGCGCGGCCGCCACCCTGCTTGCACGCATCGCCCGCAATGCCAGCCGCCCGCTTGCCATCGATCTCCTCGCCGGGACAGCGGCCGTGGGCGACAGGCCGGCACTGATCGTCGGTGCCGCCGGCCAGATGCCGGCCGGCCTGCTGCCGCGGATCGGCATCGCCGACAATGTCCGCGCCACCTGGCCGCAGCGCGCCGATGCCGTGGTGGTGACGCCGGATGCCGAGGGCGCGGCCGTCTTCGACGCCGTCATCAACCGCCTGCAGGGCCGGGAGACCACACCCGAGGCCTCCGGTGGCGACGCGCCGACCACCGAAGCGATCCGTGATCGCTGGCGCGGCTCGCTCGGCGGCCCGCTGGCACGCTATTTTATCGGCTTCGACCAATGGCTCCAGCACACTTTCGATCTCTCCTTCGCGCAATTGCGGGCGCCATCACGCGCGGCCCCGCTCTACGAGCCGGCGGAAGGGACGGAGCTGATCGCGGCTCAGGCCGCCGATCCCGAGACGCGGCAGGTCTGGACCGCTTTCATCGCCCGCCGCGACGAAACCCTGCAGAGCGCCGTCAGCCGCATCGTCACGCCGGGCAACTGGGCGGGCATGGCGGGCCGGATCACCGCCTTCCGCGGCGCCCAGGACGCGCATGTCATCTCCGCCGACAGCACCTCCTTCGTCATGACGCGGCCCTTCAGCCTCGCGAACATGCGGCTCGTCTTCGCCAACTGGATGTCGAGCAATATCGGCATCTACGCGCTGGCGCTGCTGATCGCCTGCATCGGGCTCGGCATTGGAACCTCCCTGATGCTCGGACGGTTGGGTCGGCGATCATGAGATGGACGCTGGCGGCGATGATGGCGACCTTCCTCGGCCTGGCGCCGGGCGTACGCGCAGCCGTGCCGGCTGATGCCTGGGCGCTCTACCGGCAGAAATTCGTCACCGCGGAAGGACGGGTCGTCGACGATCTCAACGGCGGCATCAGCCATAGCGAAAGCCAGGGTTACGGCCTGCTGCTGGCCTGCCTCGCTGATGATCGCACCACCTTCGCCAGCATATTCGCCTTCACCCGGACCGAACTGCTCATCCGTGACGACGGGCTCGCAGCCTGGCGCTGGGACCCGAAGGCGAGCCCGCACGTCACCGACATCAACAATGCCAGCGACGGCGACCTGCTGATCGCCGATGCCCTCGCTTGCGCAGGCAGGCGTTGGAACATGCCGGCCCACAGCGCCGCCGCGCGCCAAATCGCAACATCCCTTGCAAAGGTCGCACTGCGCCAGCACGCCGGCCAGACCTGGCTCATGCCGGGCGCTGTCGGATTCTCGGAGAAGGACCGCGCCGATGGGCCGGTGATCAATCCGTCCTACTGGGTCTTCGAAGCCTTCCCCGCCTTGGCAAAGCTGACCGGGGACCAGCGCTGGATGCAGGTCCAGGCCAGCGGCCTGAAGCTGCTCGACGATCTCGCCAAGCGGAAGATGCCGGCGCCGGAATGGCTCTCGATCAAGGCCGAGCCGAAGCCTGCCGAAGGTTTTCCGGCACAGTTCGGCTACAACGCCATCCGCATCCCGCTCTACCTGCTGCGCGCCGGGCTTGGCGACAAGGCGCGGCTCGCGCCGTTCCGCCAGGCCTGGGCCGGGGGTACGGCGGTCGTCGACGTCGCCAGCGGCAAGCCGGTCGAGCCCTTGCCGGACGCGGGCTACCGCATCCTCTCCGCGGCCATGGCCTGCGCGCTCGACGGAACGCCGATCTCCGCCGAGCTCAAGGCCTTCCAGCCCACGGCCTACTACCCGTCGACGCTGCATCTTCTGACCCTCTCGATGCTTGGCGAGAGGTATCCGCAATGCCTGTGAAGCCGATCCTCATCGCCGCCGCCGTCTCGGGCATCGCCTTCTATGCCCTTGGACGATACGGCCATGAAACGGCCTCGCGCGAACCCGCGCAGGCGGTGATCCAGCCTGCATTGGCGCAGGCTCCGGAACAGCCGCCGCAAGCTCCGGCCGAAGCCGTTCCGGCGCCGGTCGAGCTGGCGCAGACCGGTGCAGCGAACCGCCCGGCAACGACCCAGGCAGCGCCACTGAAGGTCGACGAAACCGCCTTGCGCTATTTCGCGGCACAGGGAGATACCCGTCGCTACGAGGCGGAGCTTGCCCGGCTCAGGGCGCTCTATCCGGAATGGAAGCCTCCGACCGATCTCACCTCGCAGGGCCAGGCCGGCGATCCCGAGCTGGAGCGGATGTGGCGGCTCTTTGCCGAGGGCAAATACGGCGAAGTCCGTGCCGCGATCGCCCAGCGCGGCAGTGCCGATCCGAACTGGCGCGCTCCGGCTGACCTGGCAGCCCAGCTCGATACCGCCGAAGCGCGGCAGCGACTCGTCAACGCCTCGAACGCACGGCAATGGGAGCAGGTCATCCGCCTGGGCACCGAGCCCCCGGCCATGCTGACCTGCGCCAGCGTCGATGCGCTCTGGCGCGTCGCCGAGGCCT
>JAEWKP010000455.1 GCA_023393655.1 Pseudomonadota bacterium
GCCCCTCGAAGGCCGAGAGTGCCGGCGAGGCCGCGCGCCCGCCCAACCGGATCATCACGATGTCCCGCGCGATCGACGGCTCGGTCAGCGGCCGCACCAGCACCGAGGCCGGCGCCACCGCCCGCGCATAGGTCGGCAGCACGGCGATGCCGAGCCCGGCCTCGACCAGAGCCAGCGCCGTCGTGATCTGCGTCACCTCATAGGCCGGCTTCAGCGTGATCTCCGCGGTCTCGTAGCCGACCTCGGTGAGCAGGCGGATGCCGCTATCGCGGGTCAGCGTCACCAGAGGCTCGTCGGCAAGATCGCGCCACGCCACCGAATCCTGCGCGGCAAAGCGGCTGCCGCGCCCGCAGAACAGCATCAGGCTGTCGCGGGCGAGCGTGGTGCGCTCGATCGTGTCGTCCAGCGCCGGGAAAGTGCCGACGCCGCAATCGGCCTTGCCGAAGCGTACGGCCTCGACGACGAGATCGTTGCGCGCATCGATGATCGCGACCTGCAGGCCGGGATATTTCTGCTGCAGCGCTACGATCGTCGGCGGCATGATCACCGCGGCAAGCAAGGGCGGCACCGCCACCACGATGCGCCCGCGCCGGCGCTCGGCGAGGCCGTTGGCGTTCAGCACGGCGGCATCGAGATCCTGCACGATCTTCAGCGCAGCCCCGTGGAACTCGCGCCCGCCCTCGGTCAGCTCGACCCGGCGCGTCGTACGGTCGAGCACGCGGATGCCGAGCTCCCGCTCCAGATCGCGCACGAGCTGGGACAGGGCCGGCTGCGCCATATTCAGGCGCTCGGCCGCCTTGGTGAAGGTGCCCTGCTCGGTCACGGCCAGGAAGGCCTGGATCTGGCGCAACGTGATCGCCATCGATGCCTCGATTTATAAGGATAGCTTCCGAATTCATACGAATGTTACGAGTTGCCGTATACCCCGGCTCTCATGCCATCATCCCTCATCGCCCGGCGTGTAGGCCGGGCTGCCTGGGAGAGGTTGTCGGGCAAGGGCATTTCGGATGATGGCGCGGAAGGACCGCGCCGCCCGAGGCCGCTTACGCCCGAACCGCTCCGGAATGCGGGAGCCGGCCTGATGAAATACGCCAAGAAGGACGCCAAGGCCTATGCCCGCGCCCATATGAAGGGCATCTGGGCGGCCGCGCTCACGCCCTTCACCGATACCCTCGCGATCGACGAGGACGGCTTCCGGCAGAACATCCGCCACTGGCTCGACGATCTCGGGATCGACGGCCTGTTCATCGCCGGCAAGCAGGGCGAGTTCTTCTCGATGTCGATCGAGGAGCGCAAGCGCAGTTTCGAGCTGGCCGTCGAGGCCTCGGCCGGCCGCGGCCAGACCATCATGTCCTGCTCGGACCAGAACATGGACGTGGTCATCGATCTGGCGAAGCATGCCGAGAAGGTCGGCGCCGACTACATCGTCGTGCACGCGCCGATCCTGCATTTCTTCAAGGAACAGGACGAAACGCTCTACGAGTACTACCGGACCATCGCCGAGAAGGTCGACATCGGCATCGCGCTCTGGAGCCACCCCGATTCCGGCTACCTGATGAGCCCACAGCTCTGCAACCGGCTCGCCGATATCGAGAACGTCGTCGCGATCAAGTACAGCGTGCCCCGGCCGATGTATGCGGAACTCACGCGCTTGGCCTCCGACCGCATCCTGGTCAGCACGGCTTCCGAGGAAGAATGGCTCGACAACATCCTCGAGCTCGGCTGGCAGCTCTATCTCTGCTCCTCGCCGCCCTACCTGATCCAGACGGCGAACGACCGGCGCATGCGGGACTACACCGACCTCGCCTTCCGCGGCGAGGCCGGGAAGGCCCGCGCCATCCGCGACAGCCTGAACCCGGTGCGCGAGGCGCTGCGCGGCACAAGGCCTGCCGAGAAGCCGCATGCGCACCAGAAATACTGGCAGGACCTGCTCGGGCAGGTCGGCGGCAAGGTCCGCGCGCCGATGCTGGAGCTGACCGAGGCCGAGAAGGCCGCGACGCGCGCCGCCTTCGAAGCCTGCGGCCTGGGCAAGGCGCCGCTGGCGAAGGTCGGCTGACAGACATCACGAATAAGGACGGGAGTGGGAACCATGGCGACCGAAGGACGGCTCAAGGCCTTCAACTTCAAGAAATGGATCGCGGAGCACGAGCACCTGCTCAAGCCGCCGGTCGGCAACAAGAAGGTGTTCGACGACGGCCAGATGACCGTGATGGTCGTCGGCGGCCCGAACCAGCGCGCCGACTATCATGACGACCCGGTGGAGGAATTCTTCTACCAGCTCAAGGGCGACATGATGCTGAAGCTCGTCGACAACGGGAAGCATTACGACGTCACGATCCGCGAAGGCGACGTCTTTCTGCTGCCGCCGCATGTGCGCCATTCCCCGCAGCGCCCGCAGGAGGGCTCGATCGGGCTCGTGGTCGAGCCGGCGCGCCATGCCGGCCAGGTCGACGGCTTTGAATGGTACTGCTTCGAATGCCAGGGCCTCGTGCACCGCATCGAGGTCACGGTCGGGGATCTCGTGAAGGACCTGCCGCCGCTCTACGAGGCCTTCTTCGCGGACGAGAAGGCGCGCACCTGCAAGCATTGCGGCGCTCTGCATCCCGGCCGCAAGCCGCCGGCCGGCTGGGTCGCGCTCTGACGCTGCCGCTCCGAAAGACGGGCTCCCCGTTCAGGGCGAGTCCCTGCTTGGATAACGGGCAGCAGCGCCTTGCGTCCCGACCGGGGCGCGGTGATGGTGCACCGAATTAGCCTAAGCGCGGCGGCACAGAAACGCCGCGTTCGACCATCTCAGAGGCACAACGGAACGACTGGAGTCCATGATGAAACTGCGCGGATTGCTCTTCGGCATCGCGACGACGCTGGCCGCCTCCACGGCGCTGGCCCAGCAGCCGGTCAAGATCGGCATGATCACCACGCTCTCGGGTCCCGGCGGCTATCTCGGCCAGGACATCCGCGACGCGTTCAAGCTCGCCATCGACCTGGAAGGCGGCAAGCTCGGCGGCGTGCCGGTCGAGCTGATGGTCGAGGACGAC
>JAEWKP010000466.1 GCA_023393655.1 Pseudomonadota bacterium
CCCCCCCCCCCCCCCCCCGGCCCCCCCCCCCGGCTCTGGGACAACATGTTTCCGCCGCAATTGTTCAACGGTTGGCCTGCTCTGTCCATCGGCCTGCCGCGCTCTGGCGTCATACCGAAACCGACGCTATGGCCGGGAGGCTGAACTGAACTGGCGGAGCCGGCGACATGACCCGTGATCTCGTCCTCGTGACAGGAGGCTCCGGCTTTCTTGCGGGGCATTGCATCCTGACGCTGCTCGCGGCGGGGTACGATGTCCGCACGACGCTGCGGGATCCCGCGCGGGAGGCGCCGCTCAAGGACGCCTTGCTTGCTGCTGGCATGGATGCAGGAGGCCGTCTGCAGGTCGTCGTCGCCGATCTCATGCGTGACGAGGGCTGGGATGAGGCAGCATCCGGTTGCGCTTATGTGCAGCACGTGGCTTCGCCGCTGGCCGCCGCCGCGCCGAAGGACGAGGACGAGTTGATCCGCCCGGCGCGGGAGGGCACGCTGCGCGTCCTGCGGGCTGCGCATAGGGCCGGAGTGAGGCGCGTCGTCCTGACCTCCTCCTTTGCCGCGATCGGCTATGGTCGTGCCGTGAAGCGCCCCTATGACGAGCGCGACTGGACGAATGCCTCGGCGGCAGGCCTTGCCGCCTATCCGAAATCCAAGACATTGGCCGAACGGGCTGCCTGGGATTTCGTCGACGGCGAAGGGCAGGGGCTGGAGCTTTCGGTCGTCAACCCCGTCGGTATCTTCGGACCGCTGCTCGGGCCTGACCTGTCGGCTTCGATCCTGTTGGTCAAGACCATGCTGGACGGCAGGCTCTGGGCGGTGCCGCGCCTGATGTTCGGCGTGGTCGACGTGCGCGATGTCGCCGACCTGCATCTGCGCGCCATGACCGACGCGGCGGCAGCCGGCGAACGTTTCCTGGCCACGGCCGGCGATTTCATGACGATGCAGGCGATCGCCCAGGCGCTGAAGGATGGCCTTGGCGAGAACGCGGCGCGGGTTTCGGCCCGCGTGCTGCCCGATTGGCTGGTGCGTTTCGCCGCGCGCTTCAGCGCCACGGCGCGTCAGGCGGCGACGCCCGAGCTCGGCCGTAGCAAGACCGCGACGAGCGCCAAGGCGCAGGCCATGCTGGGCTGGCAGCCGCGCCCGGCCGCGGAGGCTCTCGTCGCAACGGGCGAGAGCCTCATCCGGCTCGGCCTCGTCAGTCCTCCGAAGCCTTGAAGCGGTTCAGCCCCTTCATCACGAATGGTGCCACCAGCGCCAGGAAGGCGATGCCGAGCAGCGTCGCCGAGATCGGGTTCTCCAGCAGGATCATCGGGTCGCCCAGGCTGATCTGCAAGGCGCGGCGCAACTGCGCCTCCGCCATCGGACCGAGAATGAGCCCGACGACCATCGGCGCCACCGGATAGTCGTAGCGGCGCATCAGATAGCCCATGAAGCCGAAGGCGAAGAGCATGCAGAGCTCGACCGGCGAGCTGTTGACCGCCAGCGTGCCCATCGTCGCGAAGACGATGATGCCAGCATAGAGCCAGGGCTGCGGGATCGCCAGCAGCCTGACCCAGAGGCCGATCAGCGGCAGGTTGAGGATCACCAGCATGACGTTGGCGACGAAGAGCGAGGCGATCAGGCCCCAGACCAGGTCAGGCTTCTCGGCGAAGAGTAGTGGGCCGGGATTCAGTCCGTATTGCTGGAAGCCGGCGAGCATGATCGCCGCCGTCGCCGAGGTCGGCAGGCCGAGCGTCAGGAGCGGCACCAGCGTGCCGGCGGCCGAGGCGTTGTTGGCGGCTTCCGGCCCGGCGACGCCCTCGATCGCACCCTTGCCGAACTCGTCCGGGTATTTGCAGAGCTTCTTCTCGGTCGAATAGCTCAGAAAGGTCGGCACCTCGGCGCCGCCGGCCGGCAGGGCGCCGATCGGGAAGCCGAAGGCGGTGCCACGCAGCCAGGGCGCCCAGGAGCGCTTCCAGTCCTCCTTGGTCATCCACAGCGAGCCCTTGATCGGAATGATCTCCTCGGGATCGCGGAAGCGCTTGGAGGCGACGTAGAAGGCCTCGCCCACGGCGAACAGGCCGACCGCGAGCGTCGTGACCTCGACGCCGTTGAGCAGTTCCGGGACGCCGAAGGTCAGGCGCGCCTGGCCGGTGAGCTTGTCGATGCCGATCAGGCCCAGCGTGATGCCGAGGAACAGGCTGGTCAGGCCGCGCAGCGGCGAGTCGCCGAACGTCGCGGAGACCGTGACGAAGGCGACGATCATCAGCGCGAAATAGTCCCAGGGCCCGAATTTCACCGCGATCTGGACGAGCCAGGGCGCCAGGAACGCAAGGCCGATCGTCGCGATCAGGCCTGCAACGAAGGAGCCGATCGCCGAGGTCGCGAGCGCCGGTCCGCCGCGGCCGGCCTTGGCCATCTTGGAGCCTTCCAGCGCAGTGGCGAGCGAGGCGCTTTCGCCCGGCGCGTTGAGCAGGATCGCGGTGGTGGAGCCGCCATACATGCCGCCATAGTAGATGCCGGCGAACATGATCAGCGACCCGCCGGGATCGAGCTTGAACGTCACCGGCAGCAGCAGCGCGACGGTCAGCGCCGGGCCGATGCCCGGCAGCACGCCGACAGCCGTGCCGAGGAAGACGCCGATCAGGCAGAACATCAGCTTGGCGGGCTCGAAGGCGACGCCGAAGCCGTGCATCAGGGAGAGCATCGTATCCATGTCGGGCTCTCCTCAGAGAAACAGGCGCTCGAGCGGGCCCGACGGCAGGATCAGCGTCAGGAGCTTGGCGAAGACGAGGTAGATGGCGAGGCCGAGCACGAAGCCGATCACGGCGTCGACCAGCAGGCCCTGCCGGCCCATGCCGCGGGCGGTGCAGGCGAAGACCACGGCGATCGCGATGATGAAGCCGCCGCCGAGCCCGATGCAGGCGATCAGGAAGATCAGGCCGCCGGCGATCCAGAGCAGGGCCTTGTTGTCGGCCTCCTCGGGCTGGGGCAGACCCTCGCGGAAGGCGACCACGAAATGCGCCAGGCCGAGGATGACGAGCCCCGCCGCGACGACATAGGGCATGGCCGTCGGGCCGACGCCGTATGTGGAGGTGATCGTCTGCTGCGAGGCGTCGTAGCCGACGAGGGCGGCGACGATCAGCAGCAGGACGCCTACCACCAGGGCCGGCTTGTTGGCACCTTGCGTGCGCGTGTCGTTGGTCATGGCGTTCCCGCAGTGGGGGCCGGCGTCGTTCTCGGCGCTTCTGGCGGTTGGAAAAGGGGCCGGTTTCCCGGCCCCTGCTGGTTCTGGTGCGATGCTGGCTTACTTCACCAGGCCGACATCGGTCATGACCTTGGAGACGCGCTCGATTTCGTTCTTCAGGAAAGTGTCGAAGGCGGCGCCGCCGAGGAAGGAATCGTCCCAGCCGCGGGCCTTGAGGATTTCCTGCCATTCCTTCGACTTGACCATCTTCTCGACCGTGTCGGTCAGGGCCTTGGTCTGCTCGGCGGAGAGGCCGGGAGGCGCCACGACCGAACGCCAGTTCAGCAGCTCGAGATCGATGCCCTGCTCCTTCAGGGTCGGAGCATCCGGAGCGTTCTCGAGGCGCTTCGGCGAGGAGACCGCGAGCACGCGCAGCTTGCCGGCCTTGATCTGGCCCTCGAACTCGCCATAGCCGGAGACACCGGCCGTGACGCGTCCGCCGAGCATGGCTGCCAGGGCCTCGCCGCCGCCCGAGAACGGGATGTAGTTGATCTTCTTGGCGTCGGCGCCGACAGCCTTGGCAAACAGCGCCGCGAGGATGTGGTCGGTGCCGCCGGCCGAGCCACCGGCCCAGGTTACCTTCGCCGGGTCGGCCTTCAGGCGCTCGGCCAGGTCCTTGGCGGTCTTGAGCGGCGATTCCGTCGGCACGACGATGACCTCCGCCTCGGCAGTGAGGCGTGCGATCGGCGTAACCTGGGTCAGGTTGACCGGCGACTTGTTGAGCAGGATGGCGCCGACCATGACGAAGCCGTTGACCATGAGCTGATCGCCGGCGCCCTTGGCGCCGATCAATTGGGCGAGACCGATGGTGCCGCCCGCGCCGGTCACGTTATTGACCTGCACGCTCTTGACGATGCCGGCGGCCGTCAGCGCCTGCTGCATCGAGCGGGCGGTGCCATCCCAGCCGCCGCCCGGCGCCGCGGGGGCCATGATCTTCAGCTCGGTGAGCTGGGCGAAGGCCGCTGTCGAGAGGGCCGCCAGGGCCACCGCCGTCAGGGCCGTGCGCTTCAGGATGGATGTCAGCATGAATTCCTCCGCTTGCGGGGCTTTGCCCCCGGGTTTCTTGAGGCGCTCCGCCTGTGGCACCTTGCCGCGCCGGTCGTCAATTGCGCCTGATTGCATAATCGGAAGTCAAGAATTTTCGACGACAGGGCGTTTTCGTCGCATCTTCTATGCCTTTGGTTCTACGACTCGATCGATTGTTCAGGGCTGCCTCTGGCCGCGCCCGGCCTGATCGCGTAAGCGCAGGGCCATGAGCCACCCGATAATTCCCGGCTTCGCGCCTTCTGAGCCGATTCTGTCGCGGCGTCTCGCCCGTCTCGGCACGGGCCTGTTGATCGCATTGCCGCTGGCCATGTGGCTCGCGAACCGCTCCGCTCCGCTGGTGCTGGGATTGGCTGCCCTGTGCTTTCTCGCGTCAGTGGCCGCGGCAGAGGGCTGGTCCTCGTTTCTGCAGCGCCTCCGGGCACGGCTGCTTGGGCCGGCCGGGCTGGCGCTCGGCGGTTTCCTGGTCTGGTCGCTGGTCACCGTCGCCTGGAGCCACCGCATCGGGCCGAGCCTGGCGATGTGGGGCGAACTCGCCCTGCCGATGGCGAGCGGCCTCGTCATCGCTGCCAGTGCACGCTTCCATCCGGGTCGGCGGGAAAGCCGCGCTCTGGCGGTTGCGATCGCCCTTGCAGCCGTCCTGATGATGGCGGAACTTGCGACCAATCTCTCCGTGCGCATCGCGCTCGATATCGGCAAGCAGGTCACCTTCATCTTCAACCGTCCGGTCCTGGTCTGCCTCATCCTGCTCCCGGCGGCGGTTGCGGGCCTGGCGCTCCGGCGCCGGGGCAGCGCGTTGGACTGGATGCTGGCCGCAGTCGCCGTCGTTGCTGTGGCAATGATCTGCTTTGATTCCGAGAGCGGCGCGGCCGGGCTCGGCTTCCTGATTCTCGCGCTGACCTGGCTCGCGGCCCGGCTGCTGCCCCGCCTGATGCTCGCGCTCGTCGCCTTGGGTTTCGTCGCCACGATGGCGCTGGCGCCGGTGATGGGGCGTCTCGGTGACGAAGCGCTGCCGCAATCCCTCCACGAGAGGCTCGCCAATTCCCATTCGCGCGACCGGGTCGACATCTGGTTGAGCTTCGGCGAGGCCATCCGGGCGCGCCCTCTGCTGGGTTCCGGCTTCGGCACTTCGCCCACACTGGATCGTCATCCGGTAGCGCTTGAAGTTTCGCCGCCGCGCCGCCAATTGCTCGCGGTCGGTCATCCGCACAGCGCGCCGGTCCAGGCCTGGGTCGAGACGGGCGCGATCGGTGCGGCCCTGCTGACGCTGGCTGGTCTGGCGCTGCTGTGGCGCCTGAGGCGTTTGCCGGCGCGCGACCTTGCACCGCGCCTGGCGCTGGCCGCCAGCGCCTTCGGGGTTGCGACGGTGGCGCACGGGGCCTGGCAGGGGTGGTGGATCGCCGCGCTGGCGCTGGCGGCCGTCTGGTTTGTCTGCGGCGCGCCGTCGGCCGATCGGCGCGATTGAGAGGATATCATGGCTGAGTTCGACGTTGATCTCTTCGTCATCGGGGCAGGCTCTGGCGGCACGCGGGCGGCGCGCATCGCCGCCGGCCACGGCGCCCGTGTGATGATCGCCGAGGAGGATCGGATCGGCGGCACCTGCGTCATCCGCGGCTGCGTGCCCAAGAAGCTCTTCGTCTATGCCAGCCGCTTCACTGATGATTTCGAGGACGCTGCCGGCTTTGGCTGGACCTTGCCCCAGGCGCCCGTCTTCGACTGGCCGACATTGCGCGATGCCGTGGCCAACGAGGTCACCCGCCTGTCCGGCCTGTATCGCAAGGGGCTGGAAGGCGCCAAGGTCGCGATCCGCGAGGAACGCGCTGTCGTCGAGGGGCCGCATCAGGTCCGGCTGGCGAAGAGCGGCGAGGTCATCCGCGCCCGTCACATCCTCGTCGCGACCGGCGGCTGGCCCTCCTTCGACCCGCCGATCCCCGGTGGCGAGCTCGGCATTTCCTCCAACGAGATCTTCCATCTGCCGTCGTTGCCGAAGCGCCTTCTGGTCGTCGGCGGCGGCTATATCGCACTGGAATTCGCCAGCCTCTTCGCCCGACTCGGTGTCGCGGTGACCGTGCTGCACCGGGGCGACAACATCCTGCGCGGCTTCGACGAGGACATCCGCGACCGCCTGCGCGATGCGCTCGTCCATGCCGGCATCACGTTGCGGCTTGGCTGCACGATCGACCGGATCGAGGAACTGCCGGATGGGACTCGCCGCGCCCATTGCGCCAAGGGCGAGCCGATCGAGGCTGACGTCATCCTCGTCGCCACCGGCCGCAGGCCGAACACCAAGGGGCTCGGCCTGGAGCAGGCCGGCGTCGCGATGGGCCCGCTCGGCGAGATCAAGGTCGATGCGGCGTCAGCCAGCAGCGTGCCCTCGATCCATGCCGTCGGCGACGTGACCAACCGGGTGAACCTGACGCCGGTCGCGATCCGCGAGGGCCACGCCTTCGCCGACTCGACCTTCGGTAGCCGGACCTGGGCGGTCGACCACGCCACCATCGCCTCGGCCGTGTTCACCACGCCGGAGGTCGGCACCGTCGGCCTGACGGAGGCGCAAGCCGCGGCTGCCGGACACAAGGTCACCGTCTTCGAATCCGGCTTCCGCCCGATGAAGGCGACGATCTCCGGCCGGCAGGAGCGCATCTACATGAAGCTCGTGGTCGACGCGCAATCCGACAAGGTGCTCGGCGTCCATATCCTCGGGCATGATGCCGGCGAGATCGTCCAGGCGGTCGGGATCGCCGTGACCATGGGCGCGACCAAGGCCGATTTCGACCGCACCGTCGCGCTGCATCCCAGCGCGGCCGAGGAACTGGTGACGATGAGGACGCCGCGCAGTTCCTGAACCGAGCGGGTCAGCTCGCCTCGCCGAGATAGGCAGTCGCGTCGATCTCGACGAGGCAGTTCGGCGAGCCGAGGCCGTTGACGATGCAGGAGACCCGGTGGGGTGCTGCCTCCCCGAAATTGGCGAAGAACACCTTGTTCATCGGTTCCCAGTAAACTCTGTCGGTGACGTAGACAGTGCACTTCTCGACATCGGCCAGGTTGGCGCCGGCCTCCTCCAGCAGTGCCTTGATGTTGTCGATGCACTGCTGCGTCTGCCGTTGCGGGTCGCCCAGAGCATATTGCCCTTGCAGGTCGGCGCCGACGCAGCAGACGAACATGAAATCGCCGGCGATGGTCGCCTGGGCGAAGGGCAGGCGGCTTTTGTAGACGCGGTCCGATGAGACGCTGCGTTTGGGCATCGTTGCTCCTTTGCTGAAGTGCTGGATCGCTTGAATCAATCTCTGAGCGAGCTGAATCGACATGGCAGGGATCAGGGCGAAGAGCTTGCAGCGATTCAGCTAATCACGCTGCGGCATCGCCGGCATAAGCCTTGTGCTATCGTAAAGGTGGTCTTCGTGCCGTCGTGGGTGTATAGCCGCGCCTTCGCGCCGAGAAGGAGTTCTGAGAAGCGCGTTTTTCTCATTAGGAGCTTGAGTGACAATGTCCGAGCGGTGGACGCCAGAGAGCTGGAGGGCCAAGCCCGTCCAGCAGATTCCGGAATATCCGGACCAGGCAGCCTTGAAGGCGGTCGAGCAGCAGCTCGCCGGCTTTCCGCCGCTCGTTTTTGCAGGCGAGGCGCGCAAGCTCAAACGGGCGTTGAGCAAGGTCGCCGCCGG
>JAEWKP010000012.1 GCA_023393655.1 Pseudomonadota bacterium
AGCAGGCGATCCTGTCGCCCGGCTGGTCGATCCATTCCGGCGTCGGGACGAAGGCCTATTCCTTCATCTGGGGCATGGGCGGCGACAATGTCGACTACACCGACATGGACATGGTCGCGACCGGGGACCTGCGCTGATGGCCTCGCCCTTCGACCTGACCGGCCGGACCGCGATCGTCACCGGCGCCAATACCGGGCTTGGCCAGGCGATTGCGGTCGCCATGGCTCAGGCGGGGGCGGGCATCGTCGCGGTCGGCCGCTCCGGCATGTCCGAGACCAAGGCGCTGGTGGCGGAAACCGGCAAGCCGTTCCATGAAATCACCGCCGATCTCGCGACGCTGGAGCCGATCGCCGGCCTCGTCGATGAGGCGGATGCCGCCGCGAAGGCTGATGGCTCGCGGCTCGACATCCTCGTCAACAATGCCGGCATCATCCGCCGTGCCGACGCGATCGACTTCACCGAGGCCGACTGGGACGCGGTGATGGACGTCAACCTGAAGTCGAGCTTCTTCCTGACGCAAGGCGTGGCGAAGCGCATGCTCGCCGACGGCAAGGGCGGCAAGGTCATCAACATCGCTTCGCTGCTCTCCTTCCAGGGGGGCATCCGCATCCCCTCCTACACCGCCTCGAAGAGCGGCCTTGCCGGGCTGACGCGTCTGCTCGCCTGCGAGTGGGCGGGGAAGGGCATCAACGTCAACGCCATCGCGCCGGGCTATTTCGTCACCAACAACACGGAAGCCCTGCGCGCCGATCCCGCCCGCAACGAGGCGATCCTCGCGCGCATTCCGGCCGGGCACTGGGGCAAGCCACAGGAGCTCGCCGGAGCCGCCGTGTTCCTTGCCGCCGATGCGGCCGCTTACATCCACGGCGTCGTCCTGCCGGTCGACGGCGGCTGGCTCGCGCGCTGACGGGGAGGGGCCGGACGATGCGCTACAAGTTCGATTTCGGCGCCCTCGTCGAGCACTGGCCGGAATTCCTGAGCGGCGCGTTGACCACGCTGCAGATGACGGCCTTCGCCGTCGTCTTCGGGCTGGCGATCGGCATCCTCTGCGCCATCGGCCGGCGCAGCGCCTCAGCCGTCCTGCAATGGCTCTGCGGCTTCTATGTCGAGACGATCCGCAACACGCCCTACCTGATCCAGATCTTCTTCATCTTCTTCGGGCTCTCCAGCATCGGCATCAAGCTGCCGATCTTCGTCGCGGCGGTGCTGACTCTGGTCATCAATGTCGGCGCCTATACGGCCGAGATCGTCCGCGCCGGCATGGACACGATCCATCCCGGTCAGATCGAGGCGGCGCAGGCGCTCGGCCTCTCCCAGCCGCAGATCTACTGGGATGTCATCCTGCGCCCGGCGCTGGAACGGGTCTATCCGGCGCTGACCAGCCAGTTCGTGCTGATGATGTTGGCCTCCTCGATCACCTCGCAGATTTCGGCCGAGGAGCTGACCGCGGTCGCCAACAATATCCAGTCCTTCACCTTCCGCGCCTTCGAGACCTACATCGTTGTCGCGTTCCTCTATCTCCTGCTCGCCGTCATCCTGAAGCTCGCCTTCTACGGCTTCGGCCAGATCATCTTCCCGCGCCGCCGGCGCCTCGGCACGGCTTTGTGAGGGCGTGATGGGCGGCTTCACCCTCGTTCACTTCCTCTATCTGCTGCAGGCGACGCTCTGGACGGTCGTCCTGACCGTGCTCGCCTTCGGGCTCGGCAGCCTCGCCGGCTTCGTCGTGATGCTGGCCCGCACGGCGCGGACCCGCTGGGTCCGGGCGGTGTCGATGATCTATGTCGACGTGATCCAGGGCACGCCGCTGCTGATCGTGCTGTTCCTGATCTATTTCGGCCTCGCCGTGGTCGGGATCGAATTGCCGGCGCTGCTGGCCGCCGCGATCTCGCTGATGATCTATTGCAGCGCCTTCCTCGGCGAGATCTGGCGCGGCTGCGTCCAGTCCGTGCCGCGCACCCAGAGCGAGGCGGCCGAATGCCTCGGCCTGACGCGCTGGCAGACGCTGGTCGACGTCATCCTGCCACAGGCGATGCGGATCGCGACGCCGCCGACGGTCGGCTTCCTCGTCCAGGTTCTCAAGAACACCTCGCTCGCCTCGGTCGTCGGCTTCGTCGAGCTGACCCGCGCCAGCCAGGTCATCAACAACTCGCTGTTCCAGCCCTTCCTCGTCTTCGGCATCGCGGGCGCCCTCTATTTCGCGCTCTGCTACCCGCTGTCGCGGCTCAGCCGGGCGCTCGAAAGGAAACTCAATGTCGGCCGCCGTCAGCCTGCGTGACGTCCATAAGCGCTTCGGCGAGGTCGAGGTCCTGAAGGGCGTCTCCTTCGACGTGGCGCCGGGTGAGGTCGTGGCCGTGATCGGCCGCTCCGGCTCGGGCAAGTCGACGGCCCTGCGCTGCGTCAACCGGCTGGAGACGATCCAGTCGGGCGAGATCGAGGTGCATGGCCGCCGCGTCGACGATCCCGCGCTCGATCTCAGGGCGCTTCGCCGCGATGTCGGCATGGTCTTCCAGAGCTACAATCTCTTCCCGCATCTGACCGTGGCGGAGAACATCACGCTGGCACCACGCCGCGTGCGCAAGACGCCTTCTGCGGAAGCGCGCCATATCGCCGTGGAGGCGCTCGCCCGCGTCGGCCTCTCCGACAAGATCGACGCCTATCCCGAGCAGCTCTCCGGCGGCCAGCAGCAGCGCGTCGCCATCGCCCGCTCGCTGGCGATGCAGCCCAAGGTCATGCTCTTCGACGAGGTCACTTCGGCGCTCGACCCGCATCTCACCGGCGAGGTGCTGAAGGTCATGGAGGCCCTGGCGAAGGGTGGCATGACCATGCTCGTCGTCACCCATGAGATGGCCTTCGCCCGGCGCGTCGCCGACCGCGTCATCTTCATGCACACCGGCAAGGTCTGGGAGACCGGCGCCGGCGAGATGCTTAGCCATCCTCAGACCCCCGAGCTCAGGGAATTCCTCGCCAACGGGCTCTGACGATCCCGCGGCCGTCCGGCCGCCCGACGACCATAACGACAACGAAAAGGGAAACGACCATGACCACGATCACACGCCGCACCGCCTTTGGCCTCGCCGCGACCGCCGGCGCCTTCCTCGCGCTGGGCGGCGCAGCCCATGCCGATCAGCTCGCCGACATCAAGAAGGCCGGCAAGATCCGCGTCGCGGTCGCGATGGGCGTCCCGCTTTTCGCCTTCGTCGACGGCCAGCTCAAGCCGACCGGCTCCGATGTCGAGACAGCCAAGCTCATAGCCAAGGATCTCGGCGTCCAGCTCGAACTGGTCGAGATCACCAATGCCGCGCGCGTGCCGACGATCCAGACCCGCAAGGCCGACATCCTCGTCGCCAATCTCGGCATCACCGCCGAGCGCAAGAAGGCGGTCGATTTCTCCGTGCCTTACGCGACGCTGAACATCATCGTCGCCGGCCCCGACAACGTCGCGATCAAGGACTACAAGGACCTGACCGGCAAGCGCATCGCGGTGACCCGCGCCACCGTCAACGACCAGATGGTGACGCAGAATTCCAAGGGCGCCGAGATCGTCCGCTTCGAGGACGACGCGACGCTGATCACCGCTGTCGTCTCCGGCCAGGTCGATATCGTCTCGACCCAGACCGCCGTGCTTGCCGCGATGAACGAGAAGCGCAGCGGAGCCAAGCTCGCGACCAAGTTCGTGCAGCAGGAGCTCAATCTCGGCATCGCCCTGCCGCAGGGCGAGACGGAGCTGAAGTCTTGGCTCGACGGCTGGATCAAGAAGAAGGTCGCCGATGGCGAGCTCAACACCGTCTTCAAGAAGTTCCATAACCGCGACCTGCCGGCCGACCTGACCCAGCGCGGCTGATCGGAGAGTTCGCGGGGAAACACGCCGTCATCCCGGACTTGATCCGGGATCCATGCCGGAGCGTCTTCGAACAAGGTTCAGGCATGGATCCCGGCTCTTCGCTTCGCTCCGACCGGGATGACTCGCACCTTGATCAAACGGCTTCAGATCATGGCGGAGATGGGCGGCGGCGGGCTTGCGTGTCCGCCGCCGATCCGCAAATCTGCCGGCCCCTCGTCCGAACCGGGTCTTCCATGGCACTCGCGGCCGCTCCGTCCTCTCCCGTTCCGCCGGGCCGCCCCTTCGCCGGCCTTGCCCCTAGCCTGATCGGCTTCGGCGGCGCGCCGCTCGGCGATCTCTATGCGCATCTCGACGAGGTGACGGCGCAGGATACGGTCCGCGCCGCGCTCGCGGCCGGCATCAATCTCGTCGATACCTCGCCGCTCTATGGCCATGGCCTCTCCGAGCATCGTATCGGCGCCGCGCTTCGCAGTGTGCCACGCGAGAGCGTCATCATCTCCACGAAGGTCGGCCGCTGGATGCAGGCCGGCCAGCCGAAAGGCGACGGCTCGGGCTATGCCGGCGGCCTGCCGCACCCGGCGGTGATCGACTATTCCTATGACGGCGCGATGCGTTCCTTCGAGCAGTCGCTGTTCAGGCTGGGCACCGACCATATCGACATCCTGCTGATCCACGATGTCGATGTCTGGACCCATGGCGACCGGATGGAGCAGCGCTTCGCCGAGGCCATGGACGGCGCCTATCGCGCTCTCGAGAAGCTGCGAGCGTCCGGCGCGGTCAAGGCGATCGGCGTCGGTGTCAATGAGGCGCAGATGTGCGTGCGCTTCGCCCGATCAGGCGATTTCGACGTGATGATGCTGGCCGGTCGCTATTCGCTGCTGGAGCAGGGCGCGTTGCCGGAATTCCTGCCGCTAGCGCTGGAGAAGAAGATCGCGGTGATGCTGGCCGGCGTCTTCAATTCCGGCATCCTCGCGACCGGCGCCAAGCCGGGCGCCTTCTACAACTACAAGCCGGCGCCGCTGGAGGTGCTGGCCCGCGTCGCCCGGATCGAGGCGGTCTGCGCCAATCATGGCGTCGTCCTGCCGCAGGCGGCGCTCGCCTTCTGCGCCGCCCATCCGGCTGTGGCGACAATCGTGCTCGGCGCGGTGACACCGCAAGAGGTCGCGCGCAATCTCGACCTCGTGGCGCGGCCGGTGCCGGCCGCGCTCTGGTCCGATCTCAAGGCGCAGGGGCTGCTCGCCGAAGAGGCGCCGGTTCCGGAGCACTGAACGCCGCCGACATGGCGGAAGCGCTGCCCCTGCGCGCTGTCATCCCGGGCTTGACCCGGGATCCATCGTAGAGCGCCGAGCCCTCCGATGGATCCCGGATCGGCGCCGCTACGCGGCTTGCCCGGGATGGCAGCGGGTTAGTTGGCCGCTCCCGTCGAGCCGAGATAGTCGACCGCGCAGGCGACGTGCAGCTTCATCACCGCGATCGCCTCGTCGATGGTGACATGCTCCTCATCGGTGCCCATGCTGATCGGTGAAGGCCCGCAGATCAGCGCGGGCACGCCGCGCCAGCGCCAGTAGCGCGTATCGGTGCCGCCGAGGCTCGACACCGGGGGCGCGTCATGGCCGAGCAGCTCACGAATATTGCCGCGCAGGATGTTCGCCATTTCGCTGAACGGGTCGGTCAGGCTCGCCGGATAGCTGTGATCCTCGTTGACCACCATCTCGCAATCGGCCTCGCGCGCGAGTGTTTCAAGATCGGCACGGATCGCGTCGCGGTCGGAGCCGATCGGGATGCGCATGTCCAGATGGGCGACGCAATGCGTCGGGATCTGCGTCGCCTTCTGGCCGCCATGCAGGATACCGACATTGACGGTGATGCGCCGGGCGACATCGCCCGCGCCCTTGCCGAGGTTGACGTCGGCGGCCGCGATTGTCTCGGCCGAGGTCAGCACCGCGTCGATCTCGGGCGGCAATTCGGCGAGCTTGAGATGGTAGCGGTCATAGATCGCGGTGACGAGCCGGCTCACATCCGCGATCGGGTTGCGCGCCCGGTGAGCATAGCCGCCATGGCCGCCGATGCTTTTGGCCGAAAGCGAGAAGCGCAGCGTGCCCTTTTCGGTGAAGCGCAGATTGGCGAGGCCGCTCGGCTCACCATTGAGGCAGCAATCGGCCTCCATCTCGTCGCCGAATTCATCGAACAGGAACTTCGTGCCGTAGCGCCCGCCCGACTGCTCGTCCGAGACCACCGTCAGCGACAGCGCGCCGTTGAGCTTTTCGCGATGCGGATAGAGCTGGCAGAAGGCGAGGATCGAGGCGAGCGTCCCGGTCTTCATGTCGGAGGCGCCGCGACCCATGATCTTGCCGTCGACGATCCCGGCTTCCCAGAGCTTCTCGTTGGTGACCGGGAAGATGTCCATGTGGCCGTTGAGCATGAGATGGCGGCCGGGCTTTCCGGCCTCCCAGCGGCTGATGACGTTCGGCATCTCCGGCACGAAAGCCTCGGTGCGATGCGAGACGCCGGCGGCATCGAGCAGTTCACGCACGAAGGCCGCGGCCTCGCGCGTGTCGCCGGGAGGGTTGACGCTCTTGATGCGCAGGAAGCGTTGCAGGAGCGCGACGATCTCGTCGCGGCGTTGATCGATCGCCTGAAGCAGCTCGGCCTTCAGGGCGGCGGTGTTCTCGGACATGGTCGGTCTTCTTGGTCGGCGTTTCGAAAAGGTGGAGCGCTCAGCTACGGGCGCGGAACGACATCGCGTGCGTCAGCTCGGTCTTCTCCAGCCGGGCTGCGACGCAATAGGCCGGGTTGAAGACATTGGCGATGTCGTAGCGCACCGCCTGCCCGAGCAGGTGACTGGCCTCGACGGAATCGACGCCGAGGTCCTCGCCGACCCAGCGCAGCAATTCCGTCGTGGCGAATTGCAGGGGCTGGTCGAGCGGGCGCCCACTGGCGATCACCAGCAGATCGGTCTCGGTCTCGCAGCGTGGCCAGCGCAGGTTCTGCTTCTTGACGAGTTTCACCGAGAATTCGACCTCGAACGAGGTCTCGACGCCGGTGCCGGCGATCTCGCCATCGCCCTGGCAGGCATGGCCGTCGCCGAGGAAGAACAGCGCGCCGTCGACGAAGACCGGGAAGGCGATCGTCGCGCCCGGCCCGAACAGGCGATAATCCATATTGCCGCCATTGGCGCCGCTGGTGGCGGTCGAGATCGCCTGGCCGCGTTCCGGCGCGACGCCGAAGCAGCCCATCATCGGCGCGAGCGGAAAACTCCAGTCCTTGATGCGGGCGGAGGGCTCGAGCAGCTTCACCGTGCCGGCCTGCGCGTCGATGGCCCATTCATGGCGCTCGCGCTTCGGCAATTCGTGCAGCATCGCGGGATCGAGCACGCCGGGCGCGAGCGGTGAATAGGTCCAGCCGGTCTTCCGGTTCGGCGTCATCCGCTCGATCGTGACGAGCAGCGCATCGCCGGGTTCGGCGCCGGTGACGAAGAACGGGCCGGTCATCGGGTTGCCGCGCGGGGCATGCTGCGCGCCGTCGCCGCCGAAGCCGGCGGCATCGAGCGTGGTGGTGACGACGCTGTCGCCGCTGGCGATCTCCAGCACCGGCGGCAAGGTGGCGAGCACGTTCGAGTAGCGTGTCGGAACGAAGTTGTGGCGCGCCATGGAAGCCTTCCTGAACGGGATTCGCGTCTGTCCTGCGGTGACCGTAGGAGCAAGCCGCCGGCTTGAGAAGCACGCGCGGGCGAAGGGGCGCCCTGCATGCCGGTCAGCAGGCGCTGGCGCTGGACAAGACCTGTCGATGTCAGGAAATGGCGGGCAGGGCGTCCGTTGAACGATCGCCTGCGGGGATCATGCTCCTCGCGTCCAACCGAAACCGGTTAGACGCGAAGGGCCCTGGCTTCGTCAGGCTGCGGCGCCTGTCCTGCGCGGCAACACCCAGTCCGGGCGGATGAAATGGCAGGTATAGCCGTTCGGAATGCGCTCGAGGTAGTCCTGGTGCTCGGGCTCCGCCTCCCAGAAATCCCCGACCGGCTCGACTTCGGTGACGACCTTGCCCGGCCACAGTCCCGAGGCATCGACGTCCGCGATCGTATCGAGTGCAACAGCCTTCTGCTCATCGCCGCTGAAATAGATCGCCGAGCGGTAACTGGTGCCGCGGTCGTTGCCCTGGCGGTTGAGCGTGGTCGGGTCGTGGATCTGGAAGAAGAATTCGAGCAATCGGCGATAGCTGGTCTGCGAGGGATCGAAGGTGATCTCGATCGCCTCGGCATGGGTGCCGTGATGGCGGTAGGTCGCATTCGGCACGTCGCCGCCGGAGTAACCGACCCGGGTCGAAATCACGCCGGGCAGCTTGCGGATGAGATCCTGCATGCCCCAGAAGCAGCCCCCGGCGAGAACAGCGCGTTCGGTCGTCATCAGATATCCTCCACCTGGTCGAGATAGTCTCTGTAACCCTGCTCGATCATTTCGTCGCGTGGCACGAAGCGCAGCGAGGCCGAGTTGATGCAGTAACGCAGGCCGCCGCGATCGCGGGGGCCGTCCGGGAAAACATGGCCGAGATGGCTGTCGCCATGGGTTGAGCGCACTTCCGTACGGACCATGCCGTGGCTGTCGTCGCTCAACTCGTTCACGTTCGCCGGTTCGATCGGCTTGGTGAAGCTCGGCCATCCGCAGCCCGACTCGTATTTGTCGGACGATGCGAACAGCGGCTCACCCGAGACGATGTCGACATAGATGCCGGCTTCCTTGTTGTCGAGAAGTGCGCCGGTTCCAGGGCGCTCGGTCCCATTCTGCTGGGTGACCCGATATTCCTCGGGCGACAGCCTGGCGATTGCAGCTTCTGTCTTCCTGTAGGCGGCCATGGATCTCTCCTTCGAACTCACGTCCCAGGACATGGGTATTCGTTCCGAAGCTGTCCAATGCACTGCGCGTATAATGTCGATGCTGCCGCCTGCGCACCCGCGAAGGTCATGGCCAAGGCATAACGCCCGAGCAGCAAGCGAAGCCGCCTGCCGCCGCTGGACGGGGACGGTCTTCAGCCTGTCGCTTCGTCATCCGGATGCGGCATTTCGCAGAACTTGCCGCCGAGATAGCGCCCCGCGGGCGATAGCGGGTCGAGTGCCGGGGAATTGGATTCGACCTTGGCCCGGAACGGCTCCGAATTGTCCTGCGGGCGATAACCGAGATGGCCGGCGCCGCTGTTGTCCACCGCCTTCACGCTGTTGTCGGAGGTGCCGAAGGCGATCGTGTGCCCGACATAGGGCGCGCTCAGCGCCGCCGTGACGAGGCGCACGCAATCGGCGAAGGACAGATAGGACCAGAGCATCCGGCGATCGGCCGGCTCCGGGAAGGACGAGAAGATGCGCAGGCACGCCGTCTCGATGCCGTGCTTGTCCCAGTAGAGCCGGCTGAGGCTCTCCACGAAGGTCTTGCCGACCCCATAGAGACAATCGGGGCGGACCGGCGCATCGACCGATATATGCGCCCCGATCTCGTGGAAGCCGATCGCGTGGACGGACGAGGCGTAGACGATGCGCCTGACCCGGTGTTTCCGCGCGCCCTCGTAAATGTGATAGGAGCCGCGGATACTGGAATCGAGGATCACCTGCCATTCGCGCTCGGTCGGCGCACCGCCGAAATGCACGATGGCATCGCACCCTTCCGTCGCGGCGATCGTCGCCTCCATGTCGGCAAGGTCGAAGATCGCCTCCTCCTCATGGGCGGCCAGCGGGCCGAGCGGCTCGCGATCGGCGAGGCGGATCACCTTTGCGAGCGGGGCAAGGCCGGCACGAAGCTGCGAGCCGAGACGCCCGGCCGCGCCGGTGATCAGGATGCGGTTGTAGTGCGGCATGCTGTCCTCGCGTCTGGCGGTCCCGTCGTGCCAATGCGACCAGGTTCTGGCTATCCGGGCCGAAGGCCGCAGTGAGGCATCGACAGGCGATCGCTGACAAGCCGCGACGCTGTGCAGGCCGTCATGCCGCTGCCTTGGCTGCTAGCGGGGCAGTTCACCGCGCCGGGACGTGGCCAGCACGTCGGCCACTCGCTCCTCGGACAGGCCGTAATCGGCGCGGGCCGCTTCGGCCGAGACATAGCCCAGGGCGAGGTCGCGCTCCACGCTGCTTGCGGCCCGGTCGGCGGACGCGCCATAGCCTGCCCCGCCCGGGAAGGCCATGACGACCTTGCGGCCATGCGGCACGAACTGCTTGCCCTTGCCCTTCATCGCCGTGCCGTCATCGAGCGCAATCATCGTCGGCGCGCCACCGCCGCCCCCACGCCGACCGCGGGCGGGATGATTGACGCGGTCGAACATCGCCTGGATGTCGAACTCGTAACCCTCCCAGGCGCCGACCTCCATGTGCTGGCCAAGGCCGCCGCGATGCTGGCCCTTGCCGCCGGAATCGGGCCGGAGCTCCTTGCGCCAGACGATGACCGGGCCGACCTGCTCGGTCGCCTCGACCGGCATCGTCATGACGCCGGAGGGGAAGGCGGTGGCGTTCATGCCGTCGAGCGCGGGCCGTGCGCCCGAGCCGCCCGAATTGAAGGTCAGCACTTCGGCGCGCACGGGATCGGCCGGCCAGGGGCCGTCGCTGCGCGGCCTGAGCGAGACCTGGAAATTGCACAGGCTGCCGGCGCCTTCGGCCGGAACGAGGCCGGGCAGGAGCTTGTCGAGCGCATCGTAGATCGTGTCCGGCACCATGTGGCCGATGATGTGGCGCAGCGCGACCGGCGCCGGCCAGACAGCGTTGACGATGGTATGTTCCGGCGCGGTGATGCGGAACGGCTCCAGCGAGGCCGCATTGTTCGGGATTTCCGGTGCGATCGCGCATTTCAGCGCGTAGCAGGTATAGGCCTTGGTATAGACCAGCGGCACGTTGATGCCGTTCTTGTCGACGCCGGAGGTGCCGGCCCAGTCGCAGAGCACCCCGTCCGGCTCGATCGAGATCTTCACCTTGAGGTCGATCGGCCGGCTGTAGCCGTCGATCCGCATATGGCCTTCGGCCTCGCCGCGCGGCAGCGCCGCGATCTTGTCCAGCGTCGCCTGGCGCGAATTGGTCAGGATGAAGTCGGAAATGCCGGCAAGGTCGGCGAGCCTGAACTCGACCATCATGTCGACCAGCCGGCGATGGCCGATCTCGTTGCAGGTCGCCAGCGCATAGATGTCGCCGACGAGCTGGTCGGGCTCGCGGACATTGCCGCGGATGATCGTGACCAGTGTCTCGTTGACCGTGCCGCGATCGACGAATTTCATGATCGGGATATGCAGGCCTTCCTCGTAGACCGAGTTGGCATCGGCGCCGAAGCCGCGCCCGCCGATATCGACGATATGGGCGGTGCAGGCGAAGAAGCCGACATGGCGCCCCTTGTGGAAGGACGGGCTGACGACCGTGATGTCGTGCAGGTGGCCGGTGCCTTCCCAGGGGTTGTTGGTGATGTAGACATCGCCCTCGGCGATGTTCTCGCGCCCGATCCGGCGGATGAAATGGGCGACGGCATCGGCCATGGCATTGACGTGGCCGGGCGTGCCGGTCACCGCCTGGGCCAGCATCTCGCCCTTCTCGTTATAGACGCCGGCCGAGAGGTCGCCGGCTTCGCGCACCGAGGTCGAGAAGGAGGTGCGGATCAGCGCCTGCGCCTGTTCCTCGACGACCGAGATCAGGCGGTTCCACATGACCTGATAGGCGACCTTGGAGATCTCAGACATGGGCGGGCTCCTTGCGCGCAGCGACAGCGGCGGCGGGCGCGGCTTCGGTCAGGCGGATGTCGATGCAGCCGTCGTTCAGCGTTACGGCGAAACGGCTCGACGGCAGGACGATGGTGGTCTCGTCCTCGGTGACGATGCCGGGACCGTCGATCCGGCTGCCGGCGGGCAGGGCGGTACGGTCATGCGCCTCTGCCTGGACGCGGCGGCCGAGGCCGGCATCGAAGACCGAGCGGCTGCCTTGCGGCGGCGCGTCGCGCATCTGCGAGACCGGTGCGACGGGGGCGACGGCCTCCTGCGGCGTGTGGGCGTTGACCGACCAGACCGTGATCTCGGCGGCGAGCCCCTTCACCGTCCGGCCGAACAGGTTGGCGTATTCGTGCTCGAAGCGCTGGAGGATGACGGCCGGATCGGCGGCACGGGCCTCTTCCGGCGTCAGCGTGACCGGGATTTCCCAGCCCTGGCCGGCATAGCGCATGTAGATCTTGTATTCGGCCTGGATCGCGCCGGCCCAGCCGCAGGAGCGCACCACCCGCGTCGCTTCCTCCTCCATCTCGCCGAAGAGTTTCGTGACGCGTGCGGTGTCGAACTGGGCGAGCCGCATGAACAGGGTGCGATTGGCCTCGAAGCTGAAGGGGGCCCGCAGGAAACCGATCGCCGAGCCGACGCCGGCGCCGGGCGGCACGAGGCAGCGGGCAATGCCAAGCTTCTCGCAGAGGCGGCCGGCATGGAGCGGCGCGGCACCGCCGAAGGCGATCATCGTATACTCGGACAGGTCCTCGCCGTTCTCGACGGCATGGACGCGGGCGGCATTGGCCATGTTCTCGTCGACGACCTCGGCCACGCCCCAGGCGCTCTCCTCGGCCGCCATGCCGAGCTTGCCGCCGATTTCGGACGTCAACGCCGCGGCCGACTGGTCGGCGAAGAGCGGGATCGTGCCCGCCGCGAAATTATCCGGATCGATCTTGCCGAGGATGACGTCGGCATCGGTCACGGCCGGGCGCTTGCCGCCGCGGCCATAGCAGGCCGGGCCGGGCTCGGAGCCCGCGCTTTCCGGCCCGACGCGAATCTGCTTCATCGAGTCGACATGGGCGAGGCTGCCGCCGCCGGCCCCGATCTCGACCATGTCGATCACCGGGATCGAGATCGGCATCCCTGAGCCCTTCTTGAAGCGGTAGGTCCGGGCGACCTCGAAGACGCGGGCGGTCTTCGGCGTGTAGTTCTTGATCAGACAGATCTTGGCGGTGGTGCCCCCCATGTCGAAGGACAGAACCTTCTTCAAGCCATGCCGCGCCGCGATGTCGGCGGCGAAGACGGCGCCGCCGGCCGGGCCGGATTCGACAAGGCGGACCGGGAATTCCGAGGCGCTCTCCAGCGAAATGATGCCGCCGCCCGAATGCATCAGGAAGATCGGGCAGGCGGCGCCCTCGGCTGCCAGCCGCCCCTTCAGCCGGACGAGATAGCTCTTCATCAGCGGCTTGATGAAAGCGTTGGCGATCGTCGTATTGAAGCGCTCGTATTCGCGCATCTGCGGCGAGACTTCCGAGGAAAGCGAGACCATCGCTCCCGGCAGGCGCTCAGTCAGCACCTCCTGGATCAGGCGTTCATGCGCGTCGTTCACATAGGAGTGCAGCAACCCAACCGCGACGCTCTCATAGCCCGCCTCGCGCAATTCGTCGGCGAGCGCCTCGACGGCGGCGCGATCCAGCGGAATCAGGACCTTGCCGCGCGCATCCATGCGTTCCTTGACCGTGTAGCGGCGGTTGCGCGGCAGCAGCGGCTCCGGCAGCGTCAGGTTGAGGTCGTATTGCTCGAAGCGGCTTTCGGTGCGCATCTCGATGACGTCGCGGAAGCCTTCGGTGGTGATGAGGGCGGTCTTGGCGCCGCGCCGCTCGATCAGCGCATTGGTCGCCAGCGTCGTGCCATGGATGATCTGCCCGATCGTCGATGCCGCGATGCCGGCCTTCTCGCAGACGCGGTGCATGCCTTCGATGATCGCATCTTCGGGTGCGGCATAGGTCGTCAGGACCTTGGTCGAGAACCGCTGTCCGTCCTGCTCCAGCACGACATCCGTGAAGGTTCCCCCGATATCGACGCCCAGGCGGGCCCCGAGAATGGACATGGCTTACGCGCCTCCGTTGTCTGATGAGGCGAGGATGGAATGTGACGTCGATGTCGTCGAATTATTATTATCTATGATATTTGATAAATGATCCTTATCAATTCGATCCACGCTCCGCGAGTTCGGCAGGCTGTCGTGCATCGCCCTGATGATGTCGCGCTGCCCGCTCGCTGGCGAGTTCAGCCGCCCGCTTGAGCAGAAAGCTGGCAGGGGTGTGGGCATAGGAGGCCGTGAAGATCAGAGCGCTGGGTTTCCATTCATAGGGAAACTCCACCAGCTCTCCGGTTTCGAGAAATTTTTCCACCAGCGTCCGTGACATCGGCGCGATCCCGAGGCCATCAAGGGTCATTTGCAGGCTGGCCGCGAGGCTGCTCGACGGCACGATCCGGACCGGTCTCTCCCAGTTGTCGCGGAAATGCGCCGAGAGCTCGACGAAATGCCGCGTGTTGCGTGCATGGGTCAGGATCGTATGCGACGCCATCGTCGCGAGATCGGCGCCGGTGAGCCCAAGCGTGGGCGAGGCCACCCAGAGATAGGGCACGGAGCCGAGATCGACATTGGTGATGTTGAAGTTCGAGATCGGGCCGTTCAGCAGGCACAGGTCGAGCGATCGGGAAACCAGTTCCTCGCGCAGGTTGATCGTCAGGTCGACCCTGAGCTCGACATCGACATTCGGAAAGACCTGCCTGAGGTCGAGCAGATAGTCGCGCAACCAGGTCTGGGCGATCAGTTCGGCGACACCGAGCCTGAGGATGCCGATCTGCTGGTCCGAACGGATCGATTGCTGCGAGAACTCTTCCGAGGCCTGCAGCACGCGCTCGGCCTGGCCGAGCAGCGAATGGCCGATCGGCGTCAGCGCGACCGAGCCGGAATCGCGATGGAACAGCCGGACGCCCAGAACGGATTCGAGCTGCGAGATGCGCACCGAGATATTGGGCTGGGTCGTGTTCAGCCGCTCGGCCGTCGCCCGGAAGCTGCCGAGCTTGGCCACCCAGACAAAGCTTTCGAGCTGTTTCAACGTCCAGTTCGGCATCCCTCACTTGCGGTGCGGCCGCGCGAGCAGAGAGCAGCGGCATATCATCGATAAAGAAAATGCATCGCGTTAACACCAAAATTCAATTGGCTGCTATCGACGGAACGCGGTGGACTGTCCTTAGCCGTCGATCGGGCTTCGGCACGGTTCCGGCGCCAAACGCGCGCGGGTCTCTCCACAGCGCGACAAGAACGAGGGGAACCATGAACCGCAGAGCTCTGATCGCATCCGCTGCCCTTGCCCTGAGCATCGGGCTTGCCGCTCCCGCCGCTGCCCAGACAAGCTGGACCATGGCCTCGGGCTATCCGGAAAGCAGCTTCTTCACCCAGAACATCCGGCAGATGATCAAGGAGATCGAGGAGAAGAGCGGCGGCAAGCTCAAGATCGATCTGCGCTCCAACGACAGCCTGATCAAGCTCGACGCGGTCAAGCGCGCCGTCCAGTCCGGCCAGATCCAGATCGGCGAGATCCGCCTCGGCGTCTACGGCAACGAAGGCGCGATGTACAATCTCGACAATATCCCTGGCGTCGCCACGACCTATGACCAGGCGACCAAGCTGACCGAGGCCCAGGCGCCGTTCTTCGACGCGCTGTTCAAGAAGAACGGCCTGCGCGCCATCACCTATGTCGCCTGGCCGGGGCAGGGCTTCTACACCAAGGCCGAGCTGAAGGGCCTCGCCGACCTCAAGGGCCAGAAGCTGCGCATCTATTCCAAGCAGACCCAGATCATGGGCGAGAAGCTCGGGATGGAAGCGCTGATCCTGCCCTTCGCCGAAGTGCCGCAGGCCTTCTCGACCGGCATGATCCAGGCGCTCTGGACCAGCGCCCAGACCGGAACGGACGTCCAGATCTGGGACTACGTCAAGCACTTCACCTATACCGGCACGATGCACAACAAGAACGCGATCCTCGTGAACGAGCGCGCCTTCCGCCAGCTCGACCCGGCGACGCAGAAGGTGGTGCTGGAGGCCGGCGAGGCTGCGACGAAGCGCGGCTGGGAACTCTCCAAGAAGGCCGGCGAGGAGCGCGAAGCTGTGCTGAAAAGCCATGGCGTCACGATCGCCCAGTCGCCGAAGGACGTCCTCGATGCCATCGAGGTCGCCGGCAAGGGCATGGTCGCCGACTGGCTCGGCACTGCGACGGCCGAGGAGAAGGCCGTCTACGAAACCTACCAGAAGAGCCTGAAGTAACCGGCTTCCGCACGCCACTCTTTCATGTTGACCATGGCCAGCGGGGTGACCGGTGATGCGAGGCGTTCTCGACAGGTTCTATGAGGCGTGCGGCTATGTCGCCGCCGCCTTCATGGTCGGCATCGGGCTGGCCATCGTCGCCCAGATCGTGGGGCGGATGCGCGGGGTCACGGTCGATGCCACGGAGGCGGCGGGCCTCTGCCTGGCGGCTTCGACCTTCTTCGGCCTCGCCCATACCTTCCGGCGCGGCGGCCATGTCCGGATCAACCTGCTGATCGACCGCCTGCCGGAAGGCTGGCGGCACGGCGTCGAGATCCTCAACTGCCTGCTCGGCGCGGTGGTGGTCTCGTTCCTCGCCTGGCATGTCGGCGCGCTGGCGCTGCAATCGCGCGAGTTCAACGATGTCAGCCCCGGCCTGCTGGCGATGCCGTTCTGGATTCCGCAGACGGGCGTCGCGGTCGGCATCGCTGCCCTGGCGATCGCCTTCATCGACGAGCTCATCTGGCTGCTCGCCGGTGGCAAACCGCGCTACGAGGCTCCCGATGAGATCGAGCTCGACCGGCCGGTGGCATAGGGGCGGATGATGGACACGACCGTTCTCGCCTCGCTGGTCCTCGCCGGCTCGCTCCTCCTGCTGCTCGCCAGCGGCGTCTGGGTCGCGCTTTCGCTGCTCACCGTCGGCATGGTGATGATGGGGCTCTTCACCACCGCGCCGATGGGCTCGCTGATCGCCTCGACGCTGTGGGATTCGAGCTGGGGTTGGGCGCTGACCTCGCTGCCGCTCTTCATCTGGATGGGCGAGATCCTGTTCCGCTCGAAGCTCTCGGCCGACATGTTCCAGGGGCTCGCGCCCTGGGTCTCGCGGCTGCCGGGCCGGCTGCTCCATGTCAATGTGCTGGGCTGCGGCATCATGGCGGCGGTCGCCGGCTCCTCGGCCGTGACCTGCGCCACGATCGGGCGCATCAGCGTGCCCGAGCTGGAGAAGCGCGGCTACCCGCTCAACCTGACCATCGGCACGCTGGCCGGTTCCGGCACGCTCGGCCTGCTGATCCCGCCCTCGATCATCATGATCGTCTACGGGGTCACGGCCGAGGTCTCGATCGCGCGGCTCTTCATCGCCGGCGTGCTGCCGGGGCTGCTGCTGATGACGCTGTTCATGGGCTACACGGCGATCTGGAGCCTGGTCAACCCGGACAGGATGCCGCCGGCCGAGCCGCCCGTGCCATTCCTGGAGAAGATCTACCGTTCGCGGCGGCTGATCCCGGTGGCGCTGCTGATCGCGTCCGTCGTCGGCTCGATCTATGGCGGCATCGCCACCCCGACCGAGGCCGCGACCATCGGCGTGATCGGCGCGCTGATCCTGGCGGCGGTCGGGGGCGGGCTGACGCGCGCGAGCTTCATGGACGGCCTGATGGCGGCCATGCGGACCTCCTGCATGATCTCCTTCATCATCGCCTGCGCGGCATGCCTGACCATCGCCGTCGCCTTTGTCGACATTCCCCGCTCACTCGCGAGCTGGGTCGATGCGATGCACCTCTCTCCCTATGCTCTGCTGGCGGTTCTGGCCGTGTTCATCCTGATCCTCGGCTGCTTCCTCGAGGGCATCTCGATCATCGTGCTGACCTCGTCGGTGATGCTGCCGATGGTGCAGGCGGCGGGGATCGACCTGCTCTGGTTCGGCATCTTTGTGGTCATCCTGATCGAGGCGGCGCAGATCACCCCGCCCGTCGGCTTCAACCTGTTCGTGCTGCAGAGCATCACCGGCAAGGACATCCTCGCCGTGACGAAGGCGGCGATCCCCTACTTCTGCGTGCTGATGCTGCTGCTGGTCCTGATCACGGCGTTCCCGCAGATCGTCACCGTCCTGCCGAAGATGATGGCGGGATGAGCCCGGCGCGCATTCGATGGTCTGTTCCTGGCCGCCCATAGCGGCCAGCTTCAGCTCATAGTGTCGAGGGCATGGCGGAGCGCGCGGGCGCAAGTTCGAACGCGAAGCCGGGAGTCCGATTGTGTGACCGGCCGAAGGCCCCCTGCCGGAGCCGTGAGCGAAGCGAACTGGCTTGAGATAAAAGACATGGCGGACAGGGCGGGATTCGAACCCGCGATACGGTTTCCCGTATACACACTTTCCAGGCGTGCGCCTTCAACCACTCGGCCACCTGTCCGGCGCGCTGCTTATGACTGCCGGCCCGTGATCTTTCAAGGGCCGAGATGCAGGGTTTTGCACAATCCCGGTAATTCGCGCGCCATCGGTTGCGATCCGCGGCCGGTATGGTCACATCTGGGCACCGAAGCGGTGTGCTGGCCGGCGTTTTGCGGCGTGGATTGCGATAGGGAGCGGATGGTGAGGTTTCTTCTCCGGTTGATCGGCTATTTGTTCGTCGCGGCCGGCTTCGTCGCGCTGGTGATCGACGGTGCCCGCTCGATCGCGAATGCCGGATTGCGCTTCATGCCGGTCAGCGAGGCGCTGATCGCCCTCGTTCAGGAGCGCTACCAGCTGATTCAGCCGGCGATCGAGCGCAACATTCATCCCTGGCTCTGGGACCCGCTGCTGCTGGCGGTGTTGCGGGCGCCGGCGGCCGTCGTCGCCCTCCTGCTCGGCTTCGCGCTGCTCTGGCTCGGACGGCGTCCGCAGGCGGCCATCGGCATCGTCACGCGTCGGTGATGGCGCCCCTTGCGCCCAGGCCCCTGTGAGAGCGAGGGACGCGGGGCTTGGATGAACGTCGAGCTCGAACCAAACTGAACGAATGATGCTCTCTTTGCGCAAGAAAACGGAGATTCCGACCGCGGCCGAGCACTGCCCGGCCGCGCCACGACGATTCCGGCGGCCGAAAGCCATTTCGTCAACGGCCGCCCCTTGCCCGAACGGAATTCACAGGGCCGTTGTCGGTCGCGGCGTCGAATGCTGACGGCAAGAAGGGGCACCGCCTCCCCCTTTTTCGATCTGTTGAGTTCCTGATATGTTCTTGCGTTGCCGCCAAAGCTTCGCTAGCCTTCCCATGCGGTAAGGGGAGCGGGACGCAAGATGGTGGCGCGAGTCGCGACGGTGGCGTTCGAGGGCATCGAGGCGCGCGCCGTCGACGTTCAGGTCCAGGTCGCGCCGGGCGGCGTCGCCTTCGTGCTGGTCGGGCTGCCTGACAAGGCCGTTGCCGAAAGCCGCGAGCGGGTCCGCGCCGCGCTCCTCGCCTCGGGGCTTGCGCTGCCGGCCAAGCGCGTCACCGTCAATCTCGCCCCGGCCGACCTGCCCAAGGAGGGCAGCCACTACGATCTGCCGATCGCCCTCGCCGTCATGGCCGCGATCGGGGCGATCCCCGCCGATGCCCTCACCGGTTACGTGGTCCTCGGCGAACTCGCGCTCGACGGCTCGACCACCCCTGTTGCGGGTGTCCTGCCGGCCGCGATCGCTGCTTATGCCAAGGGGCAGGGGCTGATCTGCCCGGCGGCTTCGGGGCCGGAGGCGGCCTGGGCTGCTGCCGATATCGACATCCTGGCGCCACGTTCGCTGATCCAGCTCGCCAATCATTTCAAGGGCACGCAGGTCATGGCCCGGCCCGAACCGGCGGTAGCGCGCCAGGCCGGTCCCTTGCCGGACCTCGCCGACGTCAAGGGCCAGGAAAGCGCAAGGCGCGTGCTCGAGATCGCGGCCGCAGGCGGGCATAATCTCCTGATGAACGGGCCCCCCGGAGCCGGCAAGTCGATGCTGGCGAGCCGCCTGCCCTCGATCCTGCCGCCGCTCTCGCCGCGCGAGCTGCTCGAGGTCTCGATGGTCCTGTCCGTCGCCGGCAAGCTCGCCGACGGTGCCCTGACCGACCGGCGACCCTTCCGGGCTCCGCACCATTCAGCCTCGATGGCTGCGCTCGTCGGCGGTGGCTTGCAGGCCCGGCCGGGGGAAGTCTCGCTCGCCCATCACGGCGTGCTCTTCCTCGATGAACTGCCGGAATTCCAGCCGCAGGTGCTTGATGCCCTGCGCCAGCCAATGGAGACCGGCGACGTCCTGATCTCCCGCGCCAATCACCGCGTCGTCTACCCCGCGCGCTTCCAGCTCGTCGCCGCGATGAACCCGTGCCGTTGCGGCCGGGCGACCGAGCCCGGCTTCGCCTGCAGGCGCCAGCCGAACGAGCGCTGCATGGCCCAATATCAGGCGCGCGTGTCCGGCCCGCTGCTCGACCGGATCGATATCGCGATCGATGTGCCTGCGGTGACGGCGGCAGACCTCATTCGCCCTGCGGCAGGCGAGAGCTCGGCGACGGTCGCGGCGCGCGTCGGAGCGGCCCGCCGGATTCAGACCGCACGGTTCGAAAGTCTCGGCTTCGGTCACGTCATGACCAATGCCGCCTGTCCCGTGCCGGTGATCGAGGAGGTCGCGCGGCCGGACAATGCCGGGCTCGCGCTGCTGCGGGATGCGGCGGAGGCGCTGCGCTTGACGGCGCGCGCCTATCATCGCGTGCTGAAGGTTGCCCGTACCC
>JAEWKP010000031.1 GCA_023393655.1 Pseudomonadota bacterium
GATTGAAGGCGATCCTCGCGGAGGCGCTGACCCGATGAACGCGGAACGCCAGCTGAAGCGCCCGCCCGAAGAGCATAACTCCTCGCGAATGGCCGGCGACGTTAAGGCGGAAACTGGCGTGCTTGCCAAGCCCCGGATCACTATGGGCGCTCACTGGGTGGCTCGGGGACGCCGAGCTAGTCCGATGCGCGATGAGCTCTGACGCTCGTCACGAACGACCTATGCGCTTCCTATGCAGCATCCGCACTAAGCCGGCCACACCGCCTAGTCAGCCGCGACAGGCGACGCTAGCGTGCTACCCTTGCGTCATCCTGGAGATTCATGGTGCCTCGCCCTTGTTTCGCGCCCGCCGCCCTGTCGTTGATGCTGACGATCTCTCCTAATGCTGCGCAGCCGCAGGTGCTGGCCGACCTTACGTCCTGCGCCGACGAGCGCGTGAAGACGGCAATGCTACCGCCCGCTCAACTGACCGCGGCGGAAGCGGCCTGCAGCCGTGTGCTTGCCGGTGGCGCTTCGGTCGCGGACCAGCAAAAGGCTTCATTCTACCGCGGGCTGATGCGCTTCCTGCAGGTCGTGCAGAAGGGCATGGCGTCATCGGGGAAGGCGGATGGCTCAGTCGCTTATGCGCCGCCGACTCTGGCGCAGGTCCAGCCGGCACTCATCGATGTTGAAACGGCAATCGGGCTGGACGGCCCGATGAAGGGCGATGCGCTGACCTTGCGCGCCACGATCAACCAGACCATCGGGCGCAGTGCGGAGGCGCGGGCGGATGTCGCCGAAGCGATGCAGGCCGCCCCGAAGGATTCGACACCCTTCGTGCAGCGTGCGCTGGAACATGAGCGCAACGGCGACGTCAACGCCGCCATGATCGATCTCGACCGGGCGCTGGAGCTCGATCCTAAAGCCGGAACGGCCCTGTCGGCGCGCGGCGATCTGCTGCGGCGCCTTGGCTATCTGCAGCGGGCGCGGACCGACCTGAAGGGCGCGGCGGAACTGGGGCCCCCCTTCCGGCGGCTGGCGCTGATGCGCAAATCTGAGCTCGAACTGCGTGCGGGCGATCTGCGCGCCGCCTACGACGATCTCGTCGCGGCCTCGCGCGAGACCGGCGACATGCCGAAGACCGATGCTGCACTGGCGAGCGCCGATCTCTTCGTGCAGGCGGGGGCGCTCGCGCTCGACAAGCTCAAGGACACCGAGACCGCCGAGAAGCTCTATCGCGAGGCCGAGAAGCTGGCGCCGAAGAACTGGGCGGCGGCGCTTGGTCTGGCGCGCGTCGCGGAGGCCAAGGGCGAGAAGGCGAAGGCGGAGGCGATCTACAAGCGCATTCTGGCGGCAACACGCGCGACGCCCAGGCTGCTGGAGCGCATCCTCGCATCGTGGCGCCTGAAGCAGCTCTCGCAGCCGGCCTTGCGCGGTACGGGACCATTCCGCAACGGATTCGATTCCGGCGTCGCCCCCGCAAAGCCTTCGCCGGACGGGCTGAAGCGCATCGCCTTCGTGATCGGCTCCAGCGACTATGCCGAACTGTCGAGCCTGCCCAATGCGCGACGCGACGCGGCGGTGATGGCGAATGCGCTCGCCGATATGGGCTTCGATGCGATCGAGATCGCGGAGAATGTCGCGAAGGCCGATCTGCGCCGGATTCCTTCCATCATCGCCGAGCAGGCCGCGCAGGCCGACGTCGTGCTGGTGTTCTATGCCGGGCACGGGGTCGAGACAGCCGGAATCAACTATCTCGTGCCGACCGATGCGACGCTCGACAGTGACAAGGTCCTTCGGAACGATGCGCTCGCGCTCGCTGATCTGACGGCCGCTGCGGCAAGAGCCCGGCGTGGCGCGCTCGTCATCGTCGATGCCTGCCGCGACGATCCCTTCGCGGAGGCGCAGGCCGTGGCGGCATCGCGCGGGACCGGCGGGCGGCAGCTTGCAGCCCTGCCGGCCCGCATTCATGGCGGCCTCGCGGCCGTGCCGCAACCAGCGCCGAACAATGTCGTGCTGCATTCGACGCAGCCGGGCAAGACCGCCTCCGACGGCGACGGCCTCGACAGCCCCTTCGTGCGCGCTCTGCTGGAGACGCTTTCGTCGCCCGGCAAGACGCTCGATGCGGTCGTGCAGGAGACGGCGACCCGCGTCTCCGAGAAGACCGAGGGGCGGCAGGTACCGGCGGCCTATGGCGCCGCGCCAGCCGTGGCGCTGCTGCCGAAGAAGGCGGCGCGCTAGCTTATTTGGCTTCCGCGACAGTCAGTGTCATCTGGCTCCGGCCGATGCGGCCCTCCTTGTCGGTCGCCTCGATGACGATGAGATGCTTGCCGGGCGGCACGATGACGGCCGGTGCCTCGATGCCCGCCGCCGTGACGAACGGCTTGAGGCGCGCGGTCAGGTCGATCTCGGGCTGGCGTCGATAGATGACGCGCACGCTCTCGGGGTCGATCGCGACGCTGTTGCGCGGCTTGAACTTCACCGCCAGCCGGAACATTCCGCTCACGCCGATCGGCGGCGGCGCGACCGCATCGATGCCGGGACCGCGTGTCAAGTTGCGCTCCTGCGCTGCGCCCGGATCGGCGGAGGGCAGACGCGCCTCTTCGGGCGTGATGAGGCGCACGGGCTCGGCAGCAAGTGCAAGAGAACCGCTCACCGCGAGCGCCATTGCGGAGAGGGTGATCGTTCGGTATCCGGGAAAACGGCTCATCGGCTTCCTCTGAGGTAGTGGCGTTCGTCGCGCAATGATCTCCAGGATACTACCGCTACGTCAACATAATCAGGTGAGCGGCATTGCGACACCCCGCCAAAGCCGCGACGCGCTCGACAAGATATAAACGGATTAGCGCCCTAGCGACCGGCGATCATGGTGAGATCGGTGCCAGGCTTCTGGATCTCCAGGCGAGCTTGATCACTCCAGGAGGGGGGTATCCACACAGGCTGCCCAACCTGCTCGATCGGCTACACCGTCTTCGGCCTATCGGACTGCAAACACCCTCGGAACGGCGCAGCGATGCCGGGCGCTCGCTGGCTGGGTCGGCATCACAAATCTGCTGAATTTCGTGACGGGCCGCCAGAAAGCAGATCTTTCTGCGGCCCCCAAGATCCATCGGTCGATGGTCAGCACCTTGTGCCGAAATTGCACCGCGCAGGTCTCAAGTCAATCCGCGTCCATTAAAAACAAAACACACCCAAATTCGATAATTATAAATTGCGACTGCTTATATATATTGCTGCAATTACTATCGAAATAATAATTAATGACGCGTTAAAATAGAAAAAATCCATCTATAATATATTCTTAACTACGATTTAGGCTTCCGTTCTTGCTTAAGCTTTTAGAAGGAGCCCGATCGCACGATCCGCCGGAGTGAAGTAACCTAATAATGGGTCAATGGGAATGCGCTCAGGCCAATCTAAAAGGGAGTTCCTTCAGGGAAGCGAGCTCAATTTTAGTCCAACTGGCCGTCAGATTATTGGCATAGATCCAATAAGCTCGGAAATCGGCGGTGATATACGGCGCGAGCAGATCGATGCGATTATTGGTTTCACGCCGTGGGCTGTGTTCACCAATATTCTGAATGCGACAATAGTCGCTTGCTTGGTTTACCCGATCGCATCCCCACAAGCTCTCTTTTCTTGGCTGGCGGCAATTGCCGTTGTCGTATCGGGGGCGATGCGCGGGTGGCTCAAGAGGAAGCGTCTATCACCAAAAACCTCGTCACACCGCACAATCAAGCGAGCTGCGCGATCGGCCCTGCTGTTCGGTTTGATCTGGGCGGCTGTCCCGGCGCTTTGGCTTGCTCCCAGTCAGCCCGCAAACCAAATCGTCATAATCGCGATCGTCACAGGTATGATCTGCGCAGGCGGCTTCGCTCTAGCCACAATCCCGCTAGGGGCGCTCGCGTATGTCGGCGCAGTGTGCATAGGGACTTTTGTCGGCATTGCGCAGTCGCAGAATCTGCAGGTCGAATTCCTGGGGATGCTGCTGGCCATCTACGCTATGATTGTCGCTGCATGCGTGCTCAACACCGCGAAGTTGTTCCACGCTCGATTTTTGGCCGTTGCCGCTCTCACTGAACGCAGACAAGTCATCGAGCTTCTCCTTCACGACTTCGAGGACAACAGCGCGGATTGGCTTTTTGAATGCGATACCTCCGGACGTCTTCAGCGCAGCTCTCCTCGGTTGTCGGCCGTTCTCGACTGTTCGTTGGCGCAATTGGAGGGGGCCCCGCTGGGCGATTGGATCACTCACTCGGATCGTCAAAAATTCGCGTCCGCACTGAGCCTAAGAGCGCCTTTTCATGATCTAGAAGTTGAGGCAATTCTCAACGGCCATCGAAAATGGTGGCAGATATCAGCCAACCCCATTCGTGACCGTTCTGGCGTTGTTGTGGGCTTCCGGGGCGTTGGCTCTGACATCACCGAAGCCAAAGCGAATGCAGACAGAATGCGCTTTCTGGCGCAATTCGACCATCTCACCGGCATGCCAAACCGCATGCATTTTCTCGATTCAACATCCATACTGTTCTCGACGCAAAAGCCAACTGGAAGCGAAATTTCTCTGCTGTGCATCGATCTTGACGACTTTAAATCGATCAACGACACGCTAGGTCATCCGGCAGGAGATCAACTGCTGAAACAAGTCGCCGAGCGTCTGAAGTCGTTCCTCGGGCCACATGCAATCTGTGGGCGCCTTGGCGGTGACGAGTTCGGTGTCTCGCTGCGGGTGACTGATCGCGCGCAGATCGACGTCACAGCCGCGCAAATCATTGAAGAGCTGTCACGTCCCTATTTTCTCGACGGGAACAGAGCCGTTACCGGCGCGAGCGTCGGAGTTAGCTTCAGCGCAACCGACGGCGCCACCGTTGAGGAACTCCTGCGGAATGCCGATCTGGCGCTCTATCAGGCCAAGGCTTCAGGGCGGGGCTGCGCGGCACGCTATAGCGAGGATCTGCATCAAGCGGCAGATGAGCGCCGAGCTACGCATATGGACTTGATGCACGCGCTCGAACGGCAGGAACTGGAACTCTACTACCAGCCAATTGTCGATAGCATGACGCGGGAGACCATTGCGTTCGAAGCGCTGTTGCGTTGGCACCACCCTGTTCGAGGCTTGCTAACCCCTGACGCGTTCGTTTCCATCGCCGAGACCTCAGGTTTGATTGGCCAAATTGGCGATTGGGTCATCGACGAAGCTTGCCGAGCAGCTTCGCAATGGCCACCGCATATCCGCGTCGCGGTAAATCTCTCACCCGTCCAATTCGACAATAAGAACTTGGCGTCCACCATCGCGCTCGCACTTGCAAAAAATCATCTTCGGCCAAATCGGCTTGAAATCGAGATAACCGAAGATATTTTTATGGAAATAAATCCAAACATATCGCAAATTATACTTGACATCGACCATCTCGGCGTCAGGCTTGTCTTGGACGATTTTGGTGTTGGATATTCATCCTTGGGTTACATCACTCAACTTCCATTCAAGAAAATAAAAATCGACAGATCATTCGTGAGTGGCGAAGGATTTCGTGAACAAAGAGAGGCTATTATTTCTGCGATAGCAACTATGGCTCGATCGTTGAATATGAACACCACAGCTGAAGGTGTAGAGACAAATTTGGAATTTAGCTGGGTGCGAGATTTAGGCTGCGATCAAATTCAAGGATACCTTATTGCAAAGCCGCTACCGCTGTCTCAATTGTCGATCTACCTGAAATCTCCGGAGAAGTCCTCAGCGGTTGCGTAATTTGGCCTCCGGTGCGGGCGCACGAACGCAGAGCTGCGTCTCGGCCCCTTCTAACCTCGATCGCTCTTCGCAATAGCTGCTCGGTTCGCGCGGCTGTTCTCCTGCGGCGGGGGGAACCTGCGGTTGACCACTACGCTTTGTCGGCACCGTCCTTGGCCAAGCACCACAGCCTGCAGTCCTCACCGGTAGGCACGCGGGGGCTCGTTCGCACGTGATCGTCGGCTCGCGCCGCAACCCCGCCACGCCCGCCACGATTCGAACGTGTGACCTTTGCCTTCGGAG
>JAEWKP010000066.1 GCA_023393655.1 Pseudomonadota bacterium
GTGCAGCACTGCTTCGTGCTGTTCTACTACGACATCTTCCCGAAGAGCCGCGAACTGATGGCCGAGATCGGCGTCAACCTGCACTATCTCACCACCTGGTGGGACGTGCTCGCGGTGGCCAAGGAGAGCGGCCATTTCGAGCCGAAGATCCTGGCCGAGGTCGAGAGCTTCCTGAACGATCCGGCAACCTGGTCGGCCAAGCATGGCGGCATCTCCGCCTTCGGCGAGGAGAAGAAGCCGGCCTGAGCCGATGCTTCCGGACCTGCAATTGCGACTCGATCGCGAGACCGGGCAATTGGTCGACGGGCGCGGCCGGATCTTCGATCCGGCGACCCGGCGCTGGAGCGAGGCGACGGGAACGGCCGGGCGGGGAGAACCCGTCTCTCCGGCCCGCGCCCTTCACTGGCTCCAGCGCGACAGCGGGGCGCTGTTGCGGACGCCCGTCGCCGTGATCGGGACACGCACGCCGACCGCTGCGCAGGAAGCCGCCGCCGTTGCGATGGGGCGACGGCTCGCGGAACATGGCGTCACCGTTTTGTGCGGCGGCCGCGCCGGGGTGATGGAAGAGGTCTGCCGCGGCGTGGCGGAAGCCGGCGGCCTGTCGATCGGCCTTCTGCCGGATGACGAGCCGGAGGCGGCCAATCCCTACGTCACTGTCCCGCTCGCGACCGGCATCGGTGTCGCCCGCAACGCGCTGATCGCCCGGGCCGCCTGCTGCCTCGTCGCGATCGGCGGCGGCTACGGCACCTTGTCCGAGATCGCCTTCGCCCTGCAGTTCAAGCGCCCGGTCTTCCTGCTGGAAGGCGCCCCGACGGTGGATGGTGCGCAGGCCTGCACTGACGCGGACGCCGCGCTCGACGCGGTGGCGCGGGTGATCCTGGCGCTCTGAGCGCGTCGGAATTTACGGTTTTCCGGGACGGCTCGCTGCCGTGGCACCGCTGCGCGCTTCCAGCGCCTTGCCGACGCGGCGCATCGCCTCGCCGGCGGCGTTGCATTCTTCGTCACTCAAGACCTGCATCATCGCCTCGATCTCGGCGACATGGACCGCCATCGCCTTGCGGGTCAGCGCTTCTCCGGCAGGCGTGAGCCAGAGGCGGCGCAGGCGCTTGTCGGCCTCGTCATTGCGGCGCTCGATCAGGCCGCGTTTCTCCAGCACGGGCAGCAGCATGCTCATCGCGCTGCGCCCGACCAGTAGCTTCTCGGCAAGCGCCTGCTGGGAGAGGCCGGGGACATGGAAGATATTGGCGAGCACGTCGTAATGCGCGAGCTGGATGCCGAGCGGCGCCAGCGACTCGGTGAGCACCTTCTCCCACATGTTGTGGGCGCGGGCGATGGAGACCCAGTTGCGGAAGCGCGGCAGGTCCCAGGGCAGGACTTGCGTCTCGGAAGGCTCTTGCTTTTTGTTCATGGCTGAACATAGTGGTTCAGCGTTGAACAAAATCGGATCTTCGCCATGAGCGCTTCCGCCCTCCGTTACATGCGCCCGCTGGTCCGGGCCGCGAGCTTCATTGCTCCGCGCACGGCCGGCCGGCTGGCCTTCCGCCTCTTCTGTACCCCGCCACGCCCGGCAAAGCGAAACGGAAACGGGGACACGGGCGAGCAGGCGCTGCCGGCAAAGCTGCGGCAGGCGAGCCTGCGCGCGGTTCCCTTCCCCTGCGGGAGCGTGCAGGCCTATGTCTTCGAGCCGGGAACGGGCGTTGCGACCCGGACGGTGCTGCTGGTCCATGGCTGGACCGGGGATGCGGCCTCGATGACCGGCTTCGTCGAGCCGCTCCTGGCGGCGGGATACAGGGTCGTCGCCTTCGACCTGCCCGGCCATGGCGCCTCGACCGGGCGCGAACTCAACATTCCGCTAGGTGTCGCGAGCCTTGCTGCTGTGGCGCGGGTGTTCGGGCCGTTCCACGCGATCGTCACCCATTCCTTCGGCGGCGCGATCACGCTGGCCGCACTGGCGGGCTCGGTCAGGGGGCAGCCGGTGGTCAGCGCGGACAGGCTGGTGCTGATCGCCGCGCCCTCCTCGATCACCGGGATCACCCGGCAGTTCGGCCATGCGATCGGTCTCGGCCGGCGCGGGCAAGCGGCGCTGGAACGGCGCATCCATGTCGTCGCCGGCAACCCGGTCGAGGCTTTCGAAGGGCCGCTCCAGCTCAAGGCGATTGGCCTGCCGACGCTGGTGATCCATGACCGGCAAGATCGAGAGCTCGGCTTCCGGCATGCGCAGGCGCTGGCGGAAACCGGCCCGTTTGTCCGGCTGGAAGCGACGGAGGGGCTCGGCCATCGCCGCATCCTGAAGGCGCGGCCGGTGGCCGAGAACGTGGCGCGCTTCGTCGCAGGTGAGGGCTAGTTTAGAGCCAGCCCATCAGTTCGCGCTGCACGACCTCGGCGATGACGTCGATGCCTTCGGGGGAATCGTTCAGGCAGGGCAGGTAGGCGAATGTCTCGCCGCCATTGTGCAGGAAGATCTCGCGGTTCTCGCCGTCGAGTTCTTCCAGCGTCTCCAGGCAATCGGCCGAGAAGCCCGGTGCGACGATCGCCATCGATTTCTTCCCGGCCTGGGCCAGGGCCTTCACCGTTTCGTCGGTATAGGGCTGGAGCCATTCGTCCGGCCCGAAGCGCGACTGGAAGGTCAGCGGGAACTGCTCCTCGGAGAGGCCGAGCTCGGCGCGCAGCAGGCGCCAGGTCTTGACGCACTGACAGTAATAAGGGTCGCCCTTCAGCAGGTATTCCTTCGGCATGCCGTGGAAGGAACAGAGGATGACCTCGGGCGCGAAATCGAGCTTCGCCAGCGAGGCGCGCATCGAGCGGGCGAGCGCGCCGATATAGACGGGGTCGTCGTGATAGGGCGGGGCAACGCGCACCGAAGGCTGCCAGCGCATCTGCATCAGCGCGCGAAAAGCCTGGTCGCAGGCGGTCGCCGAGGTCGGCGCAGCATATTGCGGATAGAGCGGCACCAGCAGGATGCGATCGCAGCCCTGGTCGAGAAGCGCCTTCAGCCGGCTCTGCACATCGGGGAAGCCGTAGCGCATCGCCCAGTCGAAGACGATGCGGTCGCCGGAGAGCGGCTTCAGGCGCTCGGCCAGTTGTTCGGTCTGCGAGCGGGTGATGGTCTTGAGCGGGCCCTCGTCACGCTCCTTGTTCCAGATCGAGGCGTAGTCCTTGCCCTTCCGGCCGGGCCGTGTCGACAGAATGATCAGGTTGAGGATCGGCCACCATTTCCAGCGGGGCTCCTCGATGACGCGGCGGTCGGAGAGGAATTCCTTGAGATAGGCGCGCATCGGCCAATAGCCGGTGCCCTCGGGCGTGCCGAGATTCATCAGCAGAACGCCGATGCGTCCGTATTGCACCTTGGGATGGTCGACGGGCTGGGAAGCGGCCTCGCTGGCCAGTCCCGTGGCGATGTCAGCAGTCATGAGCGCAGGCTCTCCTTGAACCCGTGGTTTAGACGAGTTCGCGCTTTCGTCCAGCCTCGAAACCCTCCGAAAGTCGAGGTGCGACAACGCTGCCATCGGCTTCATATGGCGCGTCTTGCTCTGGCCAGCCCGGCTCTGTTCTTGCTAGTCTGGAGCGGTTCTCAGGACATAAGGGCGCTCGCCATGACGAAGCTCACCCGCCGCAAGGCTCTCGGCGTCCTGGCGGCGCCCGTGACGCTCGCCGCGACGGCTCCGGCGGCGATGGCCCAGCAGCCGGCGCCGAGCTTCACGCTGCTGCTGCTCAACGACATCTACAAGATGAGCGATGACAAGGGCCGCGGCGGCTTCGCCCGCGCCGCGGGTATCGCGAAGGCCGAGCGCGCCAAGGGCGTGCCGGTGCTGTTCTGCCATGCCGGCGACTGCTACTCGCCCTCGTTGATGTCGGGCTTCGACCAGGGCGCGCATATCGTCGCGATGCAGAACAGGATGGGCATCGACGTCTTCGTGCCGGGCAACCACGAATTCGATTTCGGCAAGGAGAACTATCTCAAGCTGACGGCGGCGCAGAGCTACCCGACCTTCGCCGCCAACCTGCGCGACGCAGCCGGCAGCATCCTGCCGCATCACAAGGATTCGCAGATTTTCGAACTCGGCGGCATCAAGGTCGGCGTCATCGGCGCCGCCTTCGACCCGACGCCGCAGGTGTCCTTTCCCGGCGACCTGAAATTCTCCTCGACCATGGAGGCGCTGCGCCGCGAGGCCAAGGTGCTGAAGGGGCAAGGCGCCGATATCCTCGTCGCCGTCGTCCATGCCGACCGGAAGACGGATTACGAGATCGTTCGCTCGCGCGTGGTCGATATCGTGCTCACCGGCCACGATCACGACCTTGCCATCGCCTATGACGGCAAGGTCGTGATGGTGGAGTCAAACGAGGAGGGCAATTACGTCACCGCGATCGACATCGCCGTCAGCGTCAAGGGAGAGGGCGCGGCAAGGCAGGTCTCGTGGACGCCGACCTTCCGCGTCAACGATTCCCGTTCGGCGACACCCGATCCGGATGTCGCCGCGATCGTGAAGGGCTATGAGGGCGAGCTGTCGAAGGAGCTCGATGTCGATATCGCCACGCTGGCGGCGCCGCTCGATTCCCGCACCGGCGTCATCCGCACGCAGGAGACCGCGATCGGCAACCTGATCGCCGATGCGATCCGCTCCGCCACCGGCGCTCAGCTCGCGATCACCAATGCCGGCGGCATCCGCGCCAACAAGCAATATGCCGCGGGGCAGAAGCTGACGCGCCGGGATGTGCTGAGCGAACTGCCCTTCGGCAATGCCACGGTGATGGTCGAGATCACCGGCAAGGACGTGAAGGATGCGATCGAGAACGGCCTGCG
>JAEWKP010000103.1 GCA_023393655.1 Pseudomonadota bacterium
GGCGAGGAGTTCGCGCAGGAAGACGGTCTCGCGGCGGGTGTTCGGCAACTCGATGCCGATCGCGTTCTTGCCCTGCACCACCGCGACACGCGCCGACACCGCGCTCATCGAACGCGCAATGTCGTCCGCGAGAGAGATGACACGGGAGCTCTTGATGCCGGGGGCGGGTTCGAGTTCGTACAAGGTCACGACCGGGCCGGGGCAGGCCTGGACGATCTCGCCGCGGATATTGAAGTCCTCCAGCACGCCCTCAAGCAGGCCGGCATTCTGCTGGAGCATCTCGACCGGCATGGTCTCGGCCTGCGCCTGCGGCGGCTCGGCCAGGAACTCGATCGGCGGGAGCTGGAAACCGGCATCCTGCACCGCCGGCAACTCGACGAGGCGGAGCTTGGCCCTGAAGGGCGTGACCTTGGCAAGCTGGGCCACAGATTCAGGTTCAGGGCGCGCAGGTTCCGGTTGGGCCGGCTCGGGTTGAACCGGCCTGGATGGAACAGGCTTGGGTTCGACCGCAGGCCGCGTGCTGCGCGCCAGCGGCACGCCGGGCTTCGCCACAGGCACAGGTTCCTCCAGAATCGGAGCCTCGCCCTCGACCGCAACCGTTTCCACGGCCGGTGCCTGCCAGGAGGGCGTCGCGATCCGGAAGCTCACCTGATAGCTCTGCCCCCAGCCGAAGCCGGACCAGGCTGGCGCAACGACCGGGGCAGCCACCGCGATCGGCGTCGCTTCGCGTTTCGCGCCCTGCGGCTCGTTGTCGAAGGCGATGACCGGAGCATGGACCATCGCTTCCGCCACGATCGGCGGAGAGACGGGCTCGAAGGAGAACTCGGCATCGTCGCGCTCGGCCTCGGGGACGCATTCCCAGAAGGCGTGATCCGAGATGAAATCGAGCGGCGTCGCCACTTCCTGCTCCGGGACGACAACGGCCTCCGCAAGCGCCTCGAACGCCATCTCATCGGTGAAGGCGTTCTCGCCCTCGTTGAACGTCAGCTCGACGGAAACCGTTTCATCCATTGCCGGTTCGGGCGCCGTCTCGGTGCCGGGCGCGCCCCAGACCTGCCGGATCAGGTGATCGGGCGTGCGCCAGAAGCGGACACGGCTCTCGCCCGGAGCGGGTGCGTTCGGGGACATGGCGATGTCGAGAGCCTGACCCAGAACCGGGGAAGCGGCCAGCTCCCGCTCGGCCTGCGTAAGCTTGCGCTGGGCGTCGGCGGAGCGCGAGGGCCTGACATAGGTCGGCCAGAGGCTGGAGGATGATCCCCCATCCCGAATCGACTCGGCCACAGGGGCTTCCGGCGTCGCGGACGACGCGCCTTCCCGTGGCTGAACGAAGCGATTATCCTCGGGAACGACGGCGTTCGCGCGGCGGTGACGGTCCAGTTTATGCATGGGCTTAGGCGAACACTACGCTTCGTTAACCTGAGCCCCAGTGCTAGCCCGGCAGGGTTAAGAGACCGTTCAGATCGCGCACGCAGGGACCGGCAGGATCAGCACGGCGACGGCGATCATCGGCGCCCTTGGCCTTGAAAACCGCGCGGTGACGTATCACGCGCGGCAGTCCTCAGGCCGCTACGGCGCTCATCCGCGCAGCATTCATCACGCGCACGCCGCCGGGAACGATCAGGATGGTCTTTTCACGGGCCAGGCGGGTGAATGTGCGGCTCACCGTCTCGATGGTCAGGCCGAGGAAATCGGCGATATCCTGCCGCGTCATCGGCAGCGGCACCGTGACCGACGGCTTGCCGAGGCGCGCCCAGCGCTGCTGCATGCCGAGCAAGAAGCAGATCAGCTTCTCCTCGGCCGTGCGTCGGCCCAGCAGCATCATCTGCTCATGGGCGAGCGTCAGTTCATGCGTCGCGAACTCGTGCAACCGCTTGAGCAGATGCGGCTTGGCATCGACCAGCGCGGTATAGGCGCCGCGCGCGAAGGCGCAGACCGCGACATCGCCGATGGCATCGGCCGAGAAGCCGTAGGCATCGCGCATCGCAAGGCCGAGGAAATCGCCCGGCAGGGCGAAGCCGACCACCTGCCGGCGGCCATCGGAGAGCAGCTTGTAGAGGCGCACGACGCCGGCCGTGACATTGTAGACCGAATGCGCCTCGCGGCCTTGCGTGAACAGCGTCGCGCCTGAGGCGAAATGCGTGGGATGCGCCAGGGATTCCAGCAGCGCCAGCTCGTCATCCGTCAGGGATGCACAGACGCTGACCAGGCGCACCATGCAGCTGCGGCAGCCGCCATCGCTGCAGGCCGTGGGGTGACAGTTCACGATCGCACCTTCCTGATCATCGGCAGACCATACCGCATGGGTCTGAGCCCACAAAGCGCGCTTCTGGTCGCAAGCCGCCGATTTGATCCAGATCAATGCGCCCTTGCCGGCCCGGCAATCACGGTACGCCCTCGAAACCCGGAGAGTGTTCGTGACTGGCGATGATATCTTCGAGGTCGCGCGCATCGCGCCGGCGGGCGCCGACACGGTCTACAGCCTCGTCGCCATGCTGCATCCGGAGGTGACGCCCGACGGCTGGGCCGAATTCGTGCGCGACAATTCGCAGGATGGCGCAAGGCCGCGCGGGGTCTTCGTGCTGCGCGACGCTCGTACCATGCCGCATGCGGTCTTCACCTTCCGCGTCGTGCAGACAATCGCGGGCGGCACGGCGCTGGAAATCTCGGAGCTGGCGATGCTCAGGCTGCCGGGGACCTGCCTGGTCGATGCCTTGCTGCGCTTCGCCAACCAGCTCGCGATCGAGCTCGACCTGCCGCGGATCGCGATCTCGCTGGAGCGCTCGGCCGCCTGGGCGCAGGACCATGACGCGCTCCAGCGCTCGGGCTTCCAGGTCGACCGGATGATGGTGCTCGGCCGGGCGCGGCTGGCGCCAACGGCCTGCAATTGACCTGCCTCAAACCGGGCGGCCGCTGGCGTCAGCGGCCGTTGGCCTTCCGCCAGGCGGCGAAATCGACCTTGGTCTGCTCCTCCGTCGCAGGGTAGAGGCCGAGGATCGAGCGGCCCTTCAGCACCTCCTCGGTGACGAAATCCTCGAAAGCCGTCATCTCGACGGCCTCGGCCGCCACCTCGTCGGCGAGATGGGCCGGGATGACGATGACGCCCTCGGCATCGCCGACCACGACATCGCCCGGGAAGACCGCGACATCGCCGCAGCCGATCGGCCCATTGATCTCGATGGCCTGATGCTGGGTCAGGTTGGTCGGGGAGGACGGGCGATTGTGATAGGTCGGGAAGGGCAATTCCGCGATCTCGTAGGAATCGCGGAAGCCGCCATCGGTGACGACGCCGGCGACGCCGCGCTTCATCAGGCGCGAGACGAGGATGCCGCCGGCGGAAGCCGCGCGCGGGTCCTTGCGGCTATCGATCACCATCACCGCCCCGGGCGGGCAATCCTCGACCGCCTTGCGCTGCGGATGGGCGCGATCCTGGAAGACGGAAAGCTGATTCAGATCCTCGCGCGCCGGGATGTAGCGGAGCGTGAAGGCCTCGCCGACCATGGTGCCTGCGCCGGGATTGAGCGGGCGGACATCCTGGATGAACTGGTTGCGCAGGCCGCGCTTGAACAGGGCGGTGCAGAGCGTGGCGACGGAGACCGTGCGCAGCTTCTCGCGGGTTTCCGGCTTGAGACTGGGCATGCGTTCACCTTCTCCGTCCATGGCTCCCGCCGGGCGGCAGGCTGCGGAGAGGTTCCCGCGATCCGCCCCGCTTTGTAAAGGCGGTGCGGGACGCGAAATACGCAACCCCGCCCGCGCCTGCCGGGATGCGGCTTACTTACCCCAGCGCAGCGCCAGCGGATCGAGCTCGCGGGCGAGTTCGATCAGGCCCTCGCGGGTCTTCGGATGCAGCGGGGTCAGCGGATGGCGCACGGCTTCCGATTTGATCACGCCGCCTTCCTTCATCACTGCCTTGGCCGAGCGCAGCCCGCATTGGCGGTTCTCGTAATTGATGATCGGCAGGACGCGGGCATAGAGCGCCGCCGCCTGCTTGCGATCGCCGGCGGCGTGGGCGGCGAGGATCGGCTTGATCAGGTCGGGGATCATCGCGGAGGTCATCGTGCCGGTGGCGCCGGCGTCGAGATCGGCCATCAGCGTGATCGCCTCCTCACCGTCGAACGGGCCGGCCCCGGCATCGCCGCCGGCCTCGATCAGCGCGCGCAGCTTGTTAGCGGTGCCGGGCACCTCGATCTTGAAATAGCGGACGAGCGGGACCTCCTTCGCCAGCCGGATCATGAAGGGCACGGTCATGGTCACGCCGGAGAGCGGCGCGTCCTGCAGGATGATCGGAATGCCGCAAGCATCGGCGACCGCCTTGAAATGCTCGATCATGCCCTGCTCGTCAGCCTTGAGCAGCGCGCCATGATAGGGCGGCATCATCATCAGCATCTTGGCACCGGCATCGGCCGCGGCCTTGGCGCGGGCGGCGGCAATCCGCGTCGCGAAATGCGAGGTGGTGACGATCACCGGCACGCGGCCAGCGACCTGCTCCAACGAGAGCCGCATGACCTGATCGCGTTCCTCGTCGGTGAGCAGGAACTGCTCCGAGAAATTGGCGAGGATGCAGATGCCGTCGACCCCCTGGTCGACCATCAGGTCCATGACGCGCTTGTTGCCGGCGATATCGAGGTCGCCGTTCTCATGGAAGATGGTCGGCGCGATCGGCAGGATGCCCTTGTAGGGTTCGGTCATGGCGTCATCTCAGGTGGCGGACAGGGCGGGTTTCAGACAGTGCTGGCTGCCTTGGTGCCGCGCAAGCGGCGCGCGGCGCTGCCGACGACCGGGAGCACGAGCAAGCCAAGCCCGATCGCCATCAGCGTCGAGACCAGCGGGTTCGACCAGAAGATCGAAAGGGAGCCCTGGCTGAAGATCATCGACTGGCGGAAGGCATCCTCGGCCTTGTCGCCGATGACCATGGCCAGCACCAGCGGCGCGATCGGGTAGTCGAGCTTCTTGAAGAGATAGCCGACGAGGCCGAAGACCAGCGCGAGCCAGATGTCGAATTCCTTGCTCGCGGCGGTGAAGGCGCCGATGAAACAGATCACCACGATGATCGGCCCGATGATCGAGAACGGAATGCGCAGGATCGAGGCGAAAAGCGGCACCGTTGCCAGCACGATCACCACGGCCACGACATTGCCGAGATACATCGAGGCGATCAGGCCCCAGACGAAATCGGGCCGATCGGTGAACAGCGTCGGGCCGGGATTGAGGCCCCAGATCATCAGGCCGCCCATCATCACCGCCGCCGTCGCCGAGCCGGGTATGCCGAGCGCCAGCATCGGCAGCATGGCAGCGGATCCGGCGGCATGGTCAGCCGTCTCAGGTGCGATCACGCCCTCGGGCTCACCCTTGCCGAACTTGGCGGGGTTGCGCGAGGAGCGCTTCGCCATCGCGTAGCTCATGAAGGAGGCCGCGGTCGGCCCGCCCGGCGTGATGCCCATCCAGATGCCGATCAGCGAGGAGCGCAACAGGGCGAGCCAATAGCGCGGCAGCTTGGCGGCCGTCCGCAGCACGTCACCGATGCGGACCTTCGCGGCAACGCCCTCGAATTTCAGCCCCTCTTCCATCGTCAGCAGCAATTCGCCGATGCCGAACAGCCCGATCACCGCGATCAGAAAGCTGACGCCGGCGAGCAGCACGTCGAACTCGAAGGTGAGACGCACATTGCCGGAAACCGAGTCCATGCCGATGGTCGCCAAGGCGAAGCCGATCGCCATCGAGACCACCGTCTTGAACGGCGAGGCGCCGCCGAGCCCGATGAAGCTCGCGAAGGTCATGAAATAAACGGCGAAATATTCGGGCGAAGAAAACCGCAGGGCGAAATTCGCGACCCAGCCCGAGAGCAGCGTGATCAGGATGACGCCGGCCATGGCGCCGAAGCCGGCCGAGAGAAAGGCGAAGGAGAGCGCCTCCGTCGCCTTGCCCTGCTTGGCCAGCGGGTGGCCATCGAAGGTCGTCGCGACCGATGAGGGTTCGCCGGGAATGTTGAACAGGATCGAGGTGGTCGAGCCGCCGAAGAGCGCGCCCCAGTAGAGCGAGGTCAGCAGGATGATCGCCGAGACCGGATCCATCGAGAAGGTCAGCGGCAAAAGCAGCGAAACACCGTTGGGGGCACCGAGGCCCGGCAGGACGCCGACGAGCACGCCGAGCAGGACACCTGCCATCATCAGCAGGACATGGTGCGTGGTGAGCGCGACCGAGAAGCCGTGCATCAGGTTGGCGACATTATCCATGCTGATATCCCCGCCGTCTCAGAGGCCGATGAGCGGCTCGATCGGGCCCTTGAGCAGGCCGATCTGGAAGAATTTCTCGAGCGCGAAATAGAAGAAGGCCGCCGTCACGAAAGCGGTCGCCAGGCTCTGCAGCCAGCCATAACCGCCCTGGAAGCGCATCGCGAAGACGAGATAGAGGATCGTCGCGACATACATGCCGAGCGTTACGCTCAGCACGACGAAGGCGACGAGCGGCAGCAGGAAGGACAGCACCCGCTTGCCACGCTCGGCATCGAGAAAGGCCTCGGCAAGCACAGCCTTGCCGGCGACGCGCTGACCGAGCGTGGCCGCGATCGTGCCGAGGCTCGCCAGCGCGATCAGCCCGCCGGCATAAAAGGGAAAGGCGCCGGGCTGCGGCCCCGACGTATCCCAGCCGATGCCGAATTCGAGCGAGCCCTTCACGATGACGAGCCCGAAGACGAGCGTCAGGAGCGCGGTCCCGATCTCGGCCCAGAAGCGGGTGATCATGCGGTGGGTTCTCCCTTTCAGGGCTTGCGCGTCATGGTCAGGCTTGACCCGGCCATCTCGGAAACCAGCCTTCTCGTCATGAATTTCCCGGGTCGGCGCGTTGCGCCGCCCGGGAATGACGTTCCCACCTTACTTCGCGACCCAGCCTTCGTTCTCGAAGACCTTCTTGTTGGCAGCCTCGTCCTTGGCGACGAAATCGGCGAGTTCCTTGCCCTTCATGAACTTGCCGGTCTGGGCGGTGCGCTTCACGAACTCCTGCCATTCCGGCGTCTTGGAGACCTTCTCCAGCAGACCAGCATAATAGGTCACGGCATCGGCCGGGACATCGGCCGGCAGCCAGACGGTGCGCGGCATCTGGAAGGTCTCCAGCGGCAGGCCCGCCTCCTTGCAGGTCGGGATGTCGCCCCAGCCCTTGCCGTCATGGACGGGTTCGCCCTTGGCGAGGCGCACCGGCGAGAAGACGCAGAGCGGCTTGACCTGCCCGGCCTTCCACTGGCCGATATTCTCGTTGGGGTTGTTGGTGTTGGAATCGATATGGCCACCGGCAAGCTGCACGGCCGCGGCGCTGCCGCCCTGGAACGGGATGTAGATCCACTTCACGCCGGCAGCGTCCTGGATCATCGAGGTCAGGGTCTGGTCGGTGTCCTTCGACTGGCTGCCGCCCATCTTGAAGCTCATCGGCTTGGCCTTGACCGCATCGAGATAGCTCTTGGCGTCGGCATAGGGAGCATCGCCCTTGACCCAGAGCAGGAACTCGTCGAGCGCCAGCGCCGCGACCGGCGTCAGGTCCGTGAACTTGTAGCCGAGCTTGGCGACATAGGGCAGCAGGTAGGCGTTGTTGGTGCCGAAGATGACGCGGTTCGGATCGCCCTTGGCGCTCTTGCCGTAGACATAGCCTTCGGCGCCGGAGCCGCCGCCCTTGTTCACCACCACGATCGGCTGCTCGGTGAACTTGTGCTTGGTGATGATCGACTGGATGATCCGGGCGAAATTGTCGGTGCCGCCGCCGGCGCCCGAGGTCACGACGAACTCGATCGGCTTGGTCGGCTCCCAGGCCTGGGCGGCACCGATGCCGCCAAGCGTGAGCGCGCCGGCGAATACAGCCGAAATGGCGATGGTCTTCATTGTTTCTCTCCCTGGGTTTTGATCTTGAGGCCGCTCTTGCCGGCGGCTTTGTCGAAAGTGCATGGAAAAATCAGGCGGCGGCGCGGGTCTTCCCCTTGCCGTCCTGGGCCATCTTGATGGCGAGCGAGAGCGCGGCGCGCGTCGCTCCGAGATTGGCGACGCCCTTGCCGGCGATCTCATAGGCCGTGCCATGGGCCGGCGTGCAGATCGGGAAGGGGAAGCCACCGATCAGGGTAACGCCGCGGTCGAAGCCGATCAGCTTCATCGCGATCTGGCCCTGGTCGTGATACATCGTCAGCACGGCGTCGAAATCGCCGTTCTTCGCCCGCAGGAACACCGTGTCGGAGGGGAACGGCCCCTCGACCGTGAAGCCTTTGGCCTTGGCCGCCTTCACCGCCGGCTCGATCGTCTCGATCTCGTCGCGGCCGAAATTGCCGCCATCGCCGGCATGGGGATTGATGCCGGCGACCGCGATGCGCGGCGGGTTGAAGCCGGCAGCGCGCAGATTGGCGTCGGCCAGTGTCAGCGCCCGCAGGATGCGCTCCTGCGTGATGTTCTGCGCGACCTCGGAGAGCGGGATATGCGAGGTGACGCGGGCATTCCACAGCTTGTCGAGGATGTTGAACTCGCTCGCCGCGCCCTCGAAACCGATCGCGTCGCGCACGAAGCGGATCTCGTCATCATAACCGGGATAGGCGAAGCGCATCGCCGCCTTGTTGAAGGGCGTGAAGAACACCGCATCGGCCTGGCCGGAAGCCGCGAACTGCAGCGCGCGGCGGAAATTCTCGGTCGCGGCCTTGCCGCCGGCCAGCGTCGCGGTGCCGCGCTTGAGATCGGCGGGGTCGTGGTTGGCGAGATCGACGAAGACCGGCCTGTCGCCGAGCGGTAGCGCGTCACCGTCCTTGATGACCTGAACCTGCGGATCGACGCCACCGTCCTTGATGCCGAGATCGAGCAGCCGCTTGTCGCCGAAGACGACATAGCGCGCGGCAGCACGCAGATCGGCTTCCGACAGGATGCGGGCCGTCAGTTCGGGGCTGATACCGGAGGGGTCGCCCATCGCCACGGCGATCACCGGCAAGGCGTCATTCGTCCGCTCATTCATGGCCGCCAACTCCGTTGCCTGTCCGCTCGTCTGGCCCGTTGGCTAACACAGGCAGCCCGGTCACTCAAGTATGCTGTATGCAGCATATCAAAATCGATGTACTCATTCGGCAGGCGCAGGTTGCGAACCGCCATCGCGCCGATGGAGGGCCGATGAATTTTCATGCGCATTACGCCGGGATCGCCGAGCCGGTCGAAACCTGCCTGGTCGGCAGCGGCAGCTTCGGGCGCAGCTATCTCGCGCAGTCGCGCCGGACGCGGCTGGTCAATGCGCGCATCGCGGTCGACGTCACCGCCGAAGCGGCCGCGCGCGCCTTCGCAGCGGCCGGCTTCGAGCCCGGCGAGATCGCGCTGTGCGAGACTGGCGCCGAGGCGAGAACCGCATGGAACGCCGGCAAATGCATCGCCACGGCGAGCCTCGACGTCGTCATGGAATTGCCCTTCTCGCTTCTCGTCGAGGCCACCGGGATCCCCGAGGCAGCCACACGGCACAGCCTCGCCGCGATCGATGCCGGCCGGCATGTCGCGCTGGTCTCGAAGGAGGCCGACAGCGTCGTGGGGCCGGGTCTGGCGCGGCTTGCCCGCGACAAGGACGTCGTGGTGACGCCGGTCGATGGCGACCAGCCGAGCCTGCTGATCGCGCTCGCGAGCTGGGCCGAAGTCATCGGCCTCGAGATCATCGCGGCCGGGAAGTCGAGCGAATACGATTTCGTCCTCGATGCCGCGACCGGCAACGTCACCTGCAATGGCGTGACCCGTTCGCTGCCGGCGCTGCGCGAGCACTGGCTGCCGGGCTCACGCTCGATCGTAACCAATGCAGCCGAGCGCGCCCGCATCCTCGGCGAGGCCTTCCCATTGCGGGCCGTGCCCGATCTCTGCGAGATGACGCTCGTCGCCAATGCGCTCGGTTTCTCGGCCGATGCCGCCGGCTTCCATGCGCCGCCGGCCCGCGTTCCGGAACTCGCCGATCTCTTCGCGGAGCGGGCCGAGGGCGGGCTGATGGGCGGAACGCGTCGCATCGACGTGTTCCACCATCTGCGGCTGGCAGAAGAGGCCAGCTTCGCCGGCGGCGTCTTCATTGTTGTGCGCTGCGACAATGACGAGACCTGGGAGATGCTGGCCGGCAAGGGCCATGTCGTCAGCCGCAGCGGCAGGACGGCCGCGCTCTATCTGCCGCGCCATCTGCTGGGCGTGGAAGTCGCGACCTCCATCCTCGACGCCGCCGGGCTGGGTCGTTCCGGCTATGGTGACGATTACCGCCCGCGGCAGGATCTCGTCGCCGTGGCACAGCGCGATCTCCCCGCCGGGACGGTGCTCGCGATGGGTGGGCATCATCACAGCATCGACAATGTCGGTGCCGAAGTGAGGCCTGCGATGCCACTGGCCGCCGAGCGCGCCGCACCGTTCTATCTCGCCGCCGACCGGACGCTCGTGCGCCCGGTCAAGGCGGGCGAGGCGATCCGCCTCGGCGATGTCGCGATCCCCGAGGATTCCGGGTTGCTGGCGATGCGCCGGCGGCAGGATGCGCTGTTTGCCGCCGAGGACGGCGTGCCCGTTTGACAGCGCGGAAGCCGCATGCCGTAACGGGGAGGCCGGAAACACGGGAGCAACGATGAGCGAGACGGCGGCCGAGTATATCCCGATCACGCGGCGGACCCTCCATGACGAGGTGCTGGAGCGCGTGCGCGACATGATCATCGAAGGGCGTCTGGCTCCCGGCCAGCGCATCAACGAGGGCCAGGTCGGCGCCCAGCTCGGCGTGTCGAGGACGCCTTTGCGCGAGGCGATCAAGACGCTCGCCAGCGAGGGGCTGGTCGAGATCCTTCCAGCCAAGGGCGCGATCGTCCGGAAATTCTCGGCGCGGGATCTCGCCGACATCCTCGAAGTCATCAAGAGTCTGGAGCAGCTCGGCGGCCGGATCGCCTGCGCGCAGGCCAGCGACGCGACGATCGAAGCGATCCACACGCTGCATCGCGACATGCTCGCGCTCTACGCCACGCGCGACCGGCTCGACTATTTCAAGCTGAACCAGGCGATCCACAGCGCCATCGTCGCCGCATCCGGCAATGCGGTGCTGGCCGAGATGCACACCACCCTGCAATCACGCATCAAGCGACTGCGCTTCGTCGGCAATGAAGGCCCGGAGAAATGGGCGGGTGCCGTGGCCGAACACGAGGACATGATGGCGGCGCTTCTCAAGCGCGATGGAGATGCCCTCGCCGAGGCGATCGGCCGCCATATGGACACGACGCTGGTGCGGGTGCGCGAAGTCCTCTGAACACCGGCCCTGCACCGCGGCAATCCGGACCGCGACACGACCGTTTACCCTCGCCTTGGAGCCGGCTTTCGAGCCTTCCGATACGGCTATCCGCGCTCCTTTTCTTTGAATAAGCTGTAGACAAGGCGGCCCGGGGACTTCCGCCCCAGGAGCTTCCGATAGAACGGGGCCGTTCGCCGCCCTGCGAGGGCGGAGAGGCGTTCAAGGAGACATCCATGAAGACAATTCTGTTGGCGACGTTGTCGGCCGCCGCGCTGATGGCGGCGCAGCCGCTGATGGCCAAGACGCTGGTCTATTGCTCGGAGGGCAGTCCCGAGAATTTCGCGCCGAGCGTCAACACCACCGGCACGTCCTTCGATGCGAACACCCAGATCTACGACACGATCGTCCAGTTCGAGCGCGGCGGCACCAAGGTCCAGCCGGCCCTTGCCGAGAAATGGGACATCTCGCCGGATGGTCTGACCTACACCTTCCACCTGCGCAAGAACGTCAAGTGGCAATCCAACAAGAGCTTCAAGCCGACGCGCGACTTCAATGCCGATGACATCATCTTCATGATCGAGCGGCAGTGGAAGGAGAACCACCCGTTCTTCAAGGTGACGAGCTCGAACCACTCCTATTTCAACGACATGGGCATGCCCAAGCTGCTGAAATCGGTCGAGAAGGTCGATGACTACACCGTCAAGTTCACGCTGAACCAGCCAGAAGCGCCGTTCCTCGCCGACCTCGCCATGCAATATGCCAGCGTGCAGTCGAAGGAATATGCCGACGCCATGCTGAAGGCGGGTACGCCCGAGAAGCTCGATCAGGACCCGATCGGCACCGGCCCGTTCTATCTGGTGCAGTACCAGAAGGACGCGATCATCCGCTACAAGGCCAATCCCGACTA
>JAEWKP010000117.1 GCA_023393655.1 Pseudomonadota bacterium
TCGCAGGACCTGCACGTCGCTACACAGGAAATACCGACCACAGCACTCGCTCGGACCCAGATCATGCTTGATCTCAGGCAGGCGATGTGGGCCGTCAGCGAATATGCCGGCCGTGAACGGGCAATGATCGGCGCCCTGGTCGCGAGCGGGGCGCCCCTCGACGACGAAAGCCTCGCCACCCTCGCCGAATATCGCGGCCGACTCGAACAGTCCTGGGCTTCAATCACGGCCTATGCCGGCCGCTCCTTTGCCGATCCGGCGGTGGTCGAGGCCATCGAGGCGGCGAGATCGGATTTCTTCGGCACCTTCGGCGCACTACGCGAGAGCGTCTACAAGGCCAGCGCCGCGGATCGGCCCTATCCCGTCGACGGCGATGAATGGTTGGTTGCGGCCACCCGCGCCATCGACAGCCTGCTCGCCCTCTCCCACGTCATAGGTGAGACGACCGGCACCTATGCCAGGGAGGTGGAGGCAAGCGGCTTCGATCGCGTCGTAATCAGCTCCGTAGTGCTTGCGATCGCGATGGCGCTCGGTGTCCTGGCCTTCTTCATCGTCGTCACTCGGGTCACTCGGCCGATCCAGGCGCTGACCGGGGTGCTCGAAGCCTACAAGACAGCACTTGACCAGCATGCAATCGTGGCCATCACCGACCGGCGGGGTCGCATCACCCATGTCAACGAACCCTTCTGCTGCATTAGCCGCTATAGGCCCGAGGAGTTGATCGGCCGCTACCATAACGTCGTGAATTCTGGCCATCACACCAAGGAGTTCTTCACCGCCATGTGGCGCGACATCGCTGGCGGCAGGGTCTGGCACGGTGAAATCTGCAACCGCGCCAAAGACGGTACGCTCTACTGGGTGGATACCACTATCGTCCCCTATCTCGATGAAGCCGGCCGCACCGGCGGCTATGTCTCCATCCGCTATGATATCACCGAGCGCAAACAGGCCGAGGCCCTGCTGAGCGCCGAGAACGAAAGGCGCGAACGCGCCGAAACCCTGCTCCGCGACATCATAGAGACCATCCCCGACGGCGTCGCCGCTTTCGATGCCGGGGAGCGCCTGATCCTCTGCAACAGGGCCTATCGCGAATTCTACGATTCAATCGCCGAAGATATTCGCCCCGGCATCGCGTTCGAGGAATTGATGAGGCTTGCGGTCCAACGAGGGCAGTTCGTGTTGTCCGACGACTCGGAGGAAGGCGCCGCCACATGGCTTTCCTCCCGCCTTGCCGCGTTTCGCCGGCCCGGCCGACCGATTGTCCAGAATCTTCGCGATGACCGCTGGCTGCATGTGCGGGAGCGGCGCTCGGAGTCTGGCAACACGGTGGGCGTGCGCACCGACATAACCGATCTCAAGCGAGCAGAGCTGGTCATCAAGCAGCAGGCCGAGCATGATCCACTTACAGGAATCTATAATCGTTCGGTTCTCACCGGCTACCTGCAGCGGGCCGTCGCCCGCGCCCAGCGCGGCGGTTACATCGGCGCGCTGGTGATCGCCGACCTCGATAATTTCAAGACGATCAACGATACCCTCGGCCACGATGCCGGCGATGTCCTTCTCCAGGAGGTGGCTGCCCGCTTCGGCGCAGCGCTACGTGCGAGCGACACTATCGTGCGCCTCGGCGGTGATGAATTCGCTTTCATCCTGCCGAAGATTGCAGGTCGCGCGGCGTTGGAGCGCCTGATGGACCGGGTTCGACAAGCCGTCTCGGAGCCGGTCGTCATCGGCTCGAGTCGGGTGAAGCCCAATTGCAGCCTGGGCATCAGCCTGTTTCCCGGCCAGGCCGCCACTCCAGGCGAACTGATGAAAAACGCGGATATCGCCCTCTACGAGGCGAAGGGCATCAATCGGGGCGGCTGGTGCATCTTCGACGTCGCCATGCGCTCTGCCCTCGAACGGCGCGAAAAGCTTGCAGCCGCGCTGCAGAGAGACGTTTCAGCCGGGGGACTGTCCATCGCGCTCCAGCCGCAGGTCGCACTCTCCGATGGCCGGCATGTCGGGTTCGAGGCACTGGCACGCTGGAGACTGGACGGACGCCCGGTTTCGCCGGCGGAGTTCATCCCCGTCGCGGAGGAGACCGGCTCGATCATCCAACTTGGCGGTTTCGTAATGGAAGCGGCGCTCGCCTCGGTCAGAGCGATGGAGAAAGCCGGCTTCAAGTTCGGCACGATCGGGATTAACGTGGCGGCGGCCCAGTTGAAGGACGACGGCTTCGTCACGCAGGTTGCCGCCATGCTGGGCAGGTTCCACATCGCACCTGCCAACCTCGAGCTGGAGATCACCGAAAATGTTCTGCTCGATCGCGGCGCGGACACGATTGCATCGGTACTCGACGCCCTGCACCGGCTCGGCGTCAGGATCGCACTTGACGATTTTGGCACCGGCTATGCCTCGCTGGTCCACCTCAAGCGCTTCCCCCTGGACAGGCTGAAGGTCGATCGGTCCTTTGTCGGCGACATCGAAACCAGCCAGGACAGCGCAGCGATCTCGCGGGCGATCATCGGCCTTGCCCACAATCTCGGTCTCGAGGTCGTCGCGGAAGGGGTGGAGACCGAGAGGCAGCTCGCCTTCCTGCGCGAGCATGGTTGCGACTATGGGCAGGGCTTCCTGTTCGGCCGGCCTTTGGAGGGACGCGAACTGGACGCCTACATTGCAGCGCATGTCCGTCCCGCCGCTCCCCATGCCTGGACAGAGCCGGAGAAGCTGCTCGTCCATGCGGGTCGTGCCGTGTGAAAGATCTGCAGGGGGACCGACCGAGAGCCGAGCACTACAGGGACAGACGCTGGATGCGGTTGTAGCATTCGCAGGCGCGGCGCTCCAGTCCGGCCCGGTCGAGAATGGTCAGCGCACCGCGCGCATAAATCAACACGCCATCGTTCTGCAGACGCGAGCAGACTTCGTTCACCGTGGCACGGCGCAGGCCGAGAACCTCGGAGACCGATTGCTGGGTGATCTGGAACGCGTCGCCCCGCACTCGGTCATGCGCGTGCAGCAGCCAGCGCGACACCCGCTGCTCCGCCCTGTGCAGGCTGATGCAGGCAACCGATTCCATGGTCTGGGTAATGAGCAGCTTGGCATAACGCAGCATCGTCTTGCGAACGCACGGGAACGTCTCCAGGGCCGTGTCGAGGTCGGCGATCGAGATCCAGGAGGCGTAGCCCGGAACCTGTACCACTGTGCGGCTGAGAGCACCGCTCCCCCCCATCAACAGCACGAATCCGAGAAACCCTTCGAGGCCGATCGACGTCTTCTCCACACTCCGCCCGTCCTGCATGTCGGCCATCAGCGAAAGCACCCCTTCATGGGGGAAGACCGCATGAGTGAAGGGCTGGTCCTGCTCGCAGATGAGTTCCCCCGCCTGGACGGGCCGGGTCAGTGCCCGCTGCGCCAAAAATGCCTGCGCGTCCGGCCGTAAGGCGCAGATGATCCGGTTCCGCATCTCGAATTGCTTGTTGATGTGGAACTCCCTGACAGATACTGCGCCTTTCGTCCTGCGCGACGGCGAGGATGATTCGAACCCGAGTCGGAAGATTTGCTTGAGAACCGGCTCGCGGGTCAATACGGCCGGCCCTGGATGCACTCCTTCGCTCACCGAAGAGTGAACCAATGAATTTGACAGTCGTCAATAGCTTCCTGGACCCGGACCGGCCCGGTTAACGCTCATCCGTTCAGCTATTTTATTTAAAAAACAACGTTTTAGATTGACTGGCTGGGGCGCCTGGATTCGAACCAGGGGATGGCGGTACCAAAAACCGCTGCCTTACCGCTTGGCTACGCCCCACCGTGACAGGCCATGGAGCAGTTACGAATTCACTGC
>JAEWKP010000197.1 GCA_023393655.1 Pseudomonadota bacterium
CGCCAGCGCCTCCATCGTCCAAACCCGAATGGCCGCGCCTGGGGCATCGACCGGCTGGGGCCCGACGATGGCCACGCGCTCGCCTCGCGCGGCAAGATCGCGATGCGTCGCGGCGAGAGCGCCGACGAACCCCGGCCCGGGCTCGCTGTCCTGATCGAGGAGAAGCAGGAATTCGCTCTCGCAGGCCTCCGCGAGCCGGCGCAAGGCGTTGTAGGCGGCGCCGAGCCCCCGGTTCAGCCCGGGGCGCAGCACGACGAGTTCTGCGCCGTTGGCAGCGGCCTCAAGCGCTTGCTGTTCCGCGCCACTGACGGGGGAGTTGGCGTAGATGGCGATGGTCGAGACGTCGTCGGCAAGCGAGGCGACGAGGCGCTGCAAGGCGTCGAACTGCGGATGGTAGATGACGATGCCGGCGACGCAACGCGTCCGGCTTTTGGCGAGGTCGATCATGCCGGGATTCTCCTGAGGGAAGGCGATTGGGGTGGCGAGAGCACGTCCTGCAGCGGCCCGTCGGCGACGAGCCGACCGTGCTCCAACCGCAGCGCGCGGGTGCAGAGGCTGGCGAGCAGGCTGTCGCTATGCGAGGCGAGAACGAGGATGCCGGCGCGGGCGACGAAAGCTTCCAGACGCATCTGCGCCTTCGCCATGAACGCGGCGTCGCCTGCGAGGATGCCCTCGTCGAGCAACAGCACTTCGGGATCGACGCTGGTGCAGATCGCGAAGGACAGGCGCGTCTGCATGCCCGCCGAATAGGTGCGGATCGGCATGTCCAGGAAGCCGCCGAGCTCGGTGAAAGCGGCAATCTCGTCGATACGGCCCTCAATCTGGCGCCGGCTCAGGCCGAGATACAGGCCGCGCAGGCGGATATTGTCGTACCCGCTCGCCTCGCCATCCATCCCGAGCCCGATGTCGAAGAGCGGCGCGATCTTGCCATGGACGGCGACGCGCCCCCTCTGCGGGACATAGATGCCGGCGAGCACGCGCAGCAGCGTCGTCTTGCCGGCGCCGTTATGGCCGACGAGGGCGACGCGCTCGCCATGGGCGATGCTGATATCGATGCCGCTGAGGGCTTCGACACAGGTCCGTGCCCTGGCGTCGGAGCCGATGCGTCCGCCGGTCGCGTTGCTGACGATGCGGTTGCGCAAGGAGCGGGCGCTGCCGCCATAGAGCGGGAACTGCACGCTGACGCGGTCGAGACGGATCGAACTCATCGTCGCCTCACAGCCAATAGGCCACGCGCCAGCGCAGCCTCGCATAGAGGATGAAGGCGAGGCCAAGATTGAGCACGGTGATGCCGCCCGCGACGACGAAACTCTCCACCGGGACGCCGGCCCCGAGCAGTGGCGCGCGCACGATCTCGATCAGGTGGAATAGCGGATTGAGGTCTGCGAGGAGGCGCCGCGTGCCGAGGTCGTCGGCGCGCCAGAGCACCGGCGTCACGAAGAGCAGCATCTGCGTCGCGTTGGCGACGAGGGGCATCATGTCGCGAAAGCGCGCCCCGACGAGGCCGAGCGTCACGCTCCAGCCGATGCCGTTGAGCAGGAGAAGCGTCAGGCCCGGCAAGGCGGCGAACCCGGCCCAACCCGACCTGACGCCGCAGACGGCGAGGACGACGAGGACGATCACCGCGTTATGGGCGAGGATGATCAGGTTGCGCCAGACGACGCGCAGGACATGGATGCCGATCGGCGCCGGCATCTGCTTGATGGCCGCCGTCGCGGCCGTGAAGGTCGCGGCACCCTCGTTCAGCAGGGCGGTGATCAGCGACCACAGCACCATGCCGACCGTGACATAGGGCAGGTAGGCGACGACCGGCACGCGGAAAAGCGCGGCATAGGTGACGCCGAGCCCCGCAACGAAGACGGCGAGGCTGATCGTCACCCAGAACGGGCCGAAGACCGAGCGGCTATAGCGCTGGCGGACATCGTACCAGCCCATGGTGAGCCAGAGCTCGACCAGAGCGAGCGCCCCGGCGGCGTCAGTGATTGCGCCACGCCAGGGGTGACGGCCGCGCAACCGCGCATCGTGAACAAGCATCGCAGGAGCTGACACCAGCCGATCTCCTCGAAAGACCTCCCGCCTGCCGTGAGCCGCAAGAAACCAGCGGCAGCGGGTTGACAGGCTGAATAAGTGGGAATAATTCCCACGTCAATATCGAGTGGGAAAATTTCTCACGCAATTCAGGCGCGCCCTTCCCGGGCGGGAGCACGGAAGCGAGCAATGAAGATCAGGAAGGCAGTGATCCTGGCCGGCGGTCGCGGCACGCGGATCATGGAAGAATCGGAATATCGCCCGAAGCCGATGATCGAGATCGGCGGCCGGCCGATCATCTGGCACATCATGAAGCTGTACTCGCGCTACGGCATCAACGAGTTCGTCGTGTGCCTCGGCTACAAGGGCTATTTCCTGAAGGAGTATTTCGGGAACTACCTGCTCCACTCCTCAGACGTGACCTTCGACTTCACGCAGGGTGGCATGACCGTTCATGCCGGCCGGGCCGAACCGTGGAAGGTCACGCTGGTCGATACCGGCCAGGAGACGATGACGGGCGGCCGCCTTGCCCGCGTGAAGCCCTATCTGGAGGGCGAAAGCTTCTGCCTGACCTATGGCGACGGCGTCTCGGACGTGCCGATCGACCGCCTGATCGCCTTCCATGAGAGCCATGGCCGGGCCGCGACGGTGACGGCGGTGCGTCCACCCGGCCGCTTCGGCGTGCTCGATCTCGACGGCAATGGCGTCAGCGGCTTCCGCGAGAAGGCGGCCAGCGATTCAGGCTTCATCAATGGCGGCTTCTTCGTGCTGGAGCCGCACGCGCTTGATCGGATCGCGGGCGACGAGATCGTCTGGGAAAGCGGTCCGATGGAGGGCCTCGCTCGCGACGGCGAGCTCATGGCCTATCCGCATGAGGGCTTCTGGCAGCCGATGGACACGCTGCGCGACAAGCGTCGCCTCGAGGAACTCTGGGACACTGGCGAGGCGCCATGGCGTGTCTGGTGAATCCCGATCCCGGCTTCTGGCGCGGGCGGCGTGTGCTGGTGACCGGCCATAGCGGCTTCAAGGGAAGCTGGCTCGGGCTTTGGCTGGCGCGGCTCGGGGCGGCGCCGGTCGGTCTGTCGCTGCCGGCGCAGGATGAGGCGGAAAGCGAGCGGCTCGGCTTTCTGGACCACATCATGCCGGGCGTCACCTGCGACATCCGCGACGGGCGGGCGGTACAGGCAGCCCTTGAACGGCTTGCGCCGGAGATCGTGCTGCACCTCGCGGCCCAGCCGCTGGTCCGCCGGTCCTATCGCGATCCGCGCCTGACCTTCGAGACCAATGTCATGGGCACGCTGAACCTGCTTGAGGCAACTCGCCTCCAGCCGAGCGTGCGCAGCGTTGTCATCGCGACCACCGACAAATGCTATGAGAATCACGAATGGCCCTGGGCCTATCGCGAGAATGATCCGCTCGGCGGGCACGATCCCTACAGCGCCAGCAAGGCCTGCACGGAGATCCTCGCCGCATCCTGGCGAAGCTCTTTCGCGGCAGCGTCCGATCGCTCCACCGCCATCGCGACAGCGCGTGCCGGCAACGTCATCGGCGGGGGTGACTGGGCGCAGGACCGGCTCGTGCCGGACGCCATCCGGGCCTTTTCGGGCGGCGAGACGCTCACCCTGCGCAATCCGGGGGCGACCCGGCCCTGGCAGCACGTTCTCGATGCGCTCAGTGGCTACCTGCTGCTGGCCGAGCGGCTGCAGACCGATGGCAGCGGTTTCGCGGAAGCCTGGAATTTCGGACCGGACAGCGGCGCCGAACGCTCCGTCTCCGAGGTGCTCGAAGCGCTGACCTGGCTCTGGGGCGATGGTGCCTCCTGGACGAGCGACGGAGCATCCGGCCCGCACGAGGCGGGCCGGCTCGCGCTCGATTCCGGCAAGGCGCGCCAGCATCTCGGCTGGCGCCCGCGCCTCGATTTCGAGGCGGCGCTCGCCCTGACCACGCGCTGGTACCGGCGCCATCGCCTGGGAACGCCGGCTGCCGACCTGATCGCCGCCGATATCGAATCCTATGAAAGCGGAGCCATTCGCTCATGAACCCCTGTAAATGCCGCTTCTGCAGCGCGCCTCTGACCACGCTCTTCGCCGATCTCGGCATGACACCGCTGGCGAACGCCTTCGTCGCGCCTGCTGATACCGGCGAGCCCGAGGCCTTCTTCCCGCTGCAGGTCTTCGTCTGCGACGCCTGCAAGCTGGTACAGGCGCGCGATGTCGAGACGCCCGGCGCGATCTTCAGCGACTACGCCTATTTCTCCGGTTTCTCGCAAAGCTGGCTCGACCATAGCGAGCGCTATGCCGCGGCGACGGTCGAGCGCTTCAGCCTGTCTGACACCAGCAAGGTCGTCGAAATCGCCAGCAACGACGGCTACCTGCTGCAATATTTCCAGCAAGCGGGCATTCCCGTCCTCGGCGTCGAGCCGGCCGCCAATGTCGCGGCGGTGGCGCAGCGCCGGGGCATCCCGACGCAGGTGCGCTTCTTCGGCCGCAAGACGGCGCGCGATCTCGCGGCGCAGGGACACCAGGCCGACCTGATCGCCGCCAACAACGTCGTCGCCCATGTCCCCGATCTCAACGATTTCATCGCCGGCTTCGAGATCCTGCTCAAGCCGCAGGGCGTGCTGACGCTGGAATTCCCGCATCTGCTGCGGATGCTGGTCGAGAACCAGTTCGACACGATCTACCACGAGCATTTCTCCTATTTCTCCTTCCTCGCGATCGAGCGGGTGCTCGCGGCGCATGGGCTTGCCGTCTTCGATGTCGATAGGCTTCCGACGCATGGCGGCTCGTTGCGCGTCTATGCCGGCCATGCCGGCGCCGGCGCGCGCGTTCCATCCGAAGCTGTGCAGGTGTTGCGACGAGAGGAAGAGGCCTTCAGCCTCGACAGGATCGATTCCTATGCCGGCTTCGCCGAGCGGATCGCCCGTACCAAATGTGCCCTGCTGGATTTCCTGATCGGCGCCAGACGGGAGGGCAAGCGGGTCGCGGCCTATGGCGCGCCTGCGAAGGGCAACACGCTGCTCAACTATTGCGGCGTCGGGCCGGAGCTCGTCGCCTTCACGGTCGACCGCAGTCCGCACAAGCAGGGCCGGCTCCTGCCGGGCACGCGCATCCCGGTGAGGGCGCCCGATGCCATCATCGCGGAAAAGCCGGACTACCTGTTGATCCTGCCCTGGAACCTCAAGGACGAGGTCATGCAGCAGATGGCGGCCCTGCGCGACTGGGGTGGGCGCTTCGTCGTCCCGATCCCGCAAGTGGAGGTGCTGGCGTGATCCTCACCGAAACGCGCATCGCCGGCCTCTTCATCGTCGATCTCGTGCCGCTCGCGGACGAGCGCGGGTATTTCGCCCGCAGCTATTGCGCCGAGACCTTTGCGCAGCATGGCATCCGCTTCGCGCCGGTGCAGTGCAATCTCTCCTTCAATCCGCACCAAGGCACGCTGCGCGGCCTGCACTACCAGGCCATGCCGGTTCCGGATGCGAAGCTCGTGCGCTGCAGCCGCGGCGCGATCTTCGATGTCGCGGTCGATCTGCGTGCCGGTTCGCCGACCTGCGGCGAATGGATCGGCCTCGAGCTGAACGCGGTGAACGGCCGGGCGCTGTTCGTGCCGGAAGGCTGCGCCCACGGCTTCCAGACGCTCAAGCCCGACAGCGAGGTCTTCTACATGATGGGCGCGCCCTATCGCGCCGATCTGGCGCGCGGCCTGCGCTGGAACGATCCCGCCTTCGGCATCGACTGGCCGGACCGGGCGCCACGCCTGAATGCGCGCGACGCGGCCTGGCTCGACCATCGCGCCTGACCTCCCTCTCCGGAACACGGATCAAGACATGACGGATATCGAGACGACGGCAGCCGGCCAGCTTGCCACCAAGCCGATCGCGAACGGGCTTCTCCGCTCCCTGCGCGCCCTGCTGAAGCGGCCGACCGGCCTGCCCTTCCATCCGGCGGGCAACCTACGGCCCGAAGCGACGCCCGGCCATTGGCGCAGCGACGGGTTCGACTGCTATTTCTACGTACCGAAGCAGATGCCCGCGGGCCTGCTCTCCATCCGCTTCACCGCGACCCTGCCCGATGCCGACGCCGGTAGGCAGGATCGCTGGCGCCTCTATTACGATATCGGCGAGGGCTTCCGTGCCGAGGACAGCGTCACGATCCCGGTCGACGGCGACAGGATCGCGATCGCCACGATGATCGACCTGCCCCTGCCCGCGCGCGCCTTCCGCGTCGACCCCTGCGAGACCCCCTGCCGCTTCGCGCTGCACGAGCTGGCGCTGTCGCCGCTCGCGGTGCAGCAGCCGCGCCGCTTTGCGGTGCTCGACCAGCTGCGGGACCTGCACCGGCGCGGCGTCCTCGCGCGCAAGCTGATCCGGGCGGGCGGCATGCTGCTGCGCGGCGAGTGGCAGGACCTGCGCCAGCGGATCGCCTCGAGCGATGCGCATGACGCGGCCGCCTATGGCAACTGGGTGCGCCAGCGCAGCCTGACGGAGAATCTGCGCCAGCGCTTCCAGGCAAAAGCCGCGGGATTTTCGATCAAGCCACGCTTCTCGATCGTGATGCCGACCTTCAACTCGCCGGCGGCCTTCCTGGAAAAGGCGATCGAATCCGTACTGGCGCAGACCTATCCGGATTGGGAGCTGCTCGCCGTCGATGACGGCTCGACCGACCCGGCCACCCATCGCATCCTCAAGGCGTTCGCCGCCCGCGATCCACGGATCCGGCCTTCTTTCCTGCCGTTCAACGGCGGCATCTCGCGGGCCAGCAATGCCGCCCTCGCGCAGGCGAGCGGGGATTACATCGCCTTGCTCGACCATGACGACATGCTGGCGCCGCACGCGCTTCACGCCTTCGCGGATGCGATCAACCGGCACCCGCAGGTCGATTGGCTCTATTCGGACGAAGACAAGATCGACGAGGCCGACCGCCGCTCAGCCCCTTTCTTCAAGCCGGACTGGTCCCCGGCCTATTTCCTGTCCTGCATGTACACCTGCCATCTCGGCGTCTATCGAACGAGCATGGCGCGACAGCTCGGCGGGTTCCGCCCGGACTACGATTTCGCGCAGGATTACGACCTCGCGCTGCGCTTCGCTGCGGCGACGCGGCAGATCGTCCATATCCCCGACATTCTCTACCACTGGCGCACGCTGCCGCAGTCGACAGCTTCGGGCGGCGAGGCCAAGCCGCAGGCGGAGTTGGCCGCCCGGCGGGCGGTGCAGGATTTCGTCGATCGCGGCCCGCATCGTGGCACCGCCGGGGCCGGCCCGCTGCCCGGCACGCATCGCGTCCGCTTCGACATCGCCAGTGAGCCGCTGGTCTCGATCGCGATCCCCACGGCCGGCTATCGCAGCGACAATGGCTGGAGCTGGTATGTGCTCGACCTCGTCAGATCGATCCGCGCGCTGACCACATACGCGCATATCGAGATCGTCGTGGCCGAGAATGGCGACTTGGCCCCGGAGCTGGAACAGGCCCTTCTCGACCTCGGCGCGCGGCTGGTTCGCTACGAAAGCCAGGTCTTCAACCTCTCCGACAAGATCAACCGGCTGGTCGAGGCGACACGGGGCGACATTGTGCTCCTGCTCAACGACGACATGCGCATCATCTCGCGCGGCTGGATCGAGGAGATGCTGATGTGGTGCCAGCAGGACGGCATCTCCGGGGTCGGCGCGAAGCTGTTCTTCCCCGACGGGCGCATCCAGCATGCCGGCGTGCTGCTGCTCGGCCAGGGCCCGTCGCACCCCTATTACCTGCATCACGCCGGAGAGATCGGGCAGGTCTGCTCGGCCGTCGTTCCGCGCGACTACAGCGCGGTCACCGGTGCCTGCATGATGGTCCGGCGCGCGGATTTCCTCGCGGTCGGCGGCTTCGACCGAGCCTATCGGATCAACTACAACGACATCGATTTCTGCATGCGGCTCAACGCGCATACCGGCGGGCATTTCGTGCACACGCCCTATGCCTGCCTGGAGCACCACGAATCCGTCAGCCGCCCGGAACCCGAGTCCGGCGATCTCGACAAGTTCAACCGCCAATGGGCCGGCATTGTCGGGCGCGATCCGTTCTACAATCCCAACCTGTCTCAGACTTCCGCACGCTTCGCGCTTGCAGTCGATCCGCCGTCTCTGGGCGAGAATTATGGATTGTGAGATGGGCAATGGAGAAGTCAGTCCTATGCCAATGTCAGAATGCGCCATAGCTGACATTCGAGAAGCGGACATTGCGAGGCAAGCTCAGTTGGTGACCGCTTTTCAGCCTGTGGCAGAAGCATCAGTACACTTCGGCTCGTATCGATCAGCGTCACAGTTTTTGCCGCTCCGCTGTTTTCCGCCATGCATCCACACGTTGACGACTGCGCAGCTGCATGACTGCAAATAGATAGCAACGCTAAGCGCGCCCGCAGACAGAGATGGCGGCGGGCGCTGTCGTTGAAGGGCTCAGCGTGTGGCGCGTGGGCAGAGGCTGCACGTGCCGCTGCCAGACATGATGGTGGTTCCGCCCGCTCGATCTCAACAACGGCGGCGTCATAGACGACCACGAGTTCCACACGCTGAAGCTCACGGCCTCGAACGCCACGGGCGTCGGCCATATCGGTTATCGGGCCACGAGCGAGGCCGCGCTCCTGCGCCGTGTCGCCGCGATCGAGGCGATGGGCGCCGGCATCGGCTGGAGCGAGGGCGATCTCTGCCGTGGCCGGGCCTATCCATGTCAATCTGCTGGCGCAGGACGTCGCGGTGATCCGCGATTTCATGCCGAAGGCGCTGGGCTGCCGCGTCACCGAGCAGATCGTGCTGGATTCCGACGAGGTCGGCGGCTGCGGGTTCACCGTCGACAACAAGAGCTACGACATCGCCTATACCCGCGACCACATCAACGCGCTGGGGCGTTTCCACCATGTCACATTCGCCGTCGACCAGCGCGAGCACATCCTGGAAGCGGCCGATCTCTTCCTGGAGAACGGCGTCTTCATCGAGACCGGGCCGCACAAGCACGCGGTGCAGCAGACCTTCTTCCCCTATGTCTGTGAGCCGGCCGGAAACCGCGTCGAGATCGCCAATGCGGGAGCCCGTCTCGTCCTGGACCCGGACTGGCAGACCGTGACCTGGATCGAGGACGAGCGGAACTGCGACAGACTTTCTGACGCGCCATCGCATCGGCGATGATGCGTCTTGTCATCCGGGCCAGCGCGACGTGGACGCACGGCAATCAAGGCTTCCTCTTCAAACTCGTCTCGCGCGCCACCCGATTGATGTCTTCGACAAGGCCCTTCGTGGGCGCTTTGGCAAGAAGTCCTTCCGTGATGAGTTGCGCGACCTTGATTTGAAAGGCCATGTAGCCATCATGCCGCGGCCTCAACATCGCTCCTTCGAGCGTCGCGCGCGTCCGGCTGTAGAAGCCGTTGGCGGCCTGATCGACTGCAGTGTCCAACCAGGCCGCCCCGTGCCCGGGCTGGCCGCCGGCTGCGGCATAGGGCCCGCGCTGGACGTCGCCCGATGTGACCCAGTAGGCGAATTTCAGAGCCGCCTCGTGCTGCGCGGAACGGGCGGAGACCGCAAGACCCGTCCCGCCGAGGACCGAGCCCAACGGTCCGCTCGACCCAAGGCAGGGGATGTCGGCGAAGGCGAGCCGGTTTGCCCGGAAGTCGACATGCGCGTAGCTGACATATCCGTAAACCAGTGGGCAGCAAGCAAGATCGTCGCTATCCGCCAGCAGATCGAGTGCCGCGATCGGATCGAGCGAGAAACAGCGCTCGTCGAGATGGTCGGCGAGTTCGGCAAGCTGCCCGATCACGGCTTCGCCGACGGCGCGCGGCAGGAAGTCTTCGCCATGGCCGCCGGGTCGCCAACCGAGATTGGCCGCGAGCGTCATCACACACATCAACGAATGGGGCGCGCGCAGGGGCAGGACCACCTTGCCGGCGCGGGCCAATGCGATGACGTCCCCCCAGGTTTCGGGCGCGCTGTCGAGCATGTCGGGCCGCCAGGCCTGTACCTGCGTCGCCGCGTCCAGCGGCAGCGCCCAAAGCCGGCCGTCGAAGACATAGCTCTGGTAGGACAGACCGACCGAACCAGCGAGCATGGCACGCCGCTCGGCCGAGAAGCCCGGCTGGTCGAGCGGATAGAGGCAGCCCTCGCGGGCCACCTGCCCGGCATGGGGATGGTCGATGACGATCAGATCATAGCGCTGCGCCAGCTCCTCGACCGGAAAGGACTCGAAATCCTGGAGCGAGCGCTTCTCCCAGGTGATCTCGACTCCGTTGCGCTCCGTGTAGAGGGCCGAGCAGGCAACGAGGGGGTCGTAGCCGCGCGGATGGTCCCAGGTCATTCCGCGCAGGCGGATACCAGTCATTCTCTTCGGTCCTCTCGTCAGGCGTTCTTGAGGGCGTCGGCAAAGGCGGCGTTGAACCAGTCGACGAGGCTTTCGGCGCTGCTTTCTCCGCGCAGGAAAGCATTGGTCTTCACGCCGCCTTCCTCGAAGAACGGCACGTAGCCGGCAAATCGCGGCCGCAGATAGGCCGAGCCGAGCGTGCGCAGCGTGCCGGAGAAGAAACCGAGGCTCTGCGCATCGCAGCCCGGATCGGTCCAGGCCTGGAGCATGCCGGGCTGGCCGCCATCGGCGAAGTAATGCGTGCGCTGATAATCCGGCGCGCAGAGCCAGAGCCCGTAGCGCACGGCTTCGGCGACATCACGGCAGCGGCTGGTGACGCCGAAGCCGGCGCCGCCGAGCAATGTGCCCTGGCAGGCGCGATCACCCGCCGCCACGATATCGGCGAAGCGCAGCGGCCTCTCGGCTTCCTCGCGGCAGTAATTGGTGTAGCCGAAGGTGTAGGGAATATAGGCGACCTCATCGCTGCCGGCCGCCAGATCCAGCATCTGGATCGGATTCATCCGAACCGATTCCGGATGGCTCAGCGCGACCAGGGCCTTGAGGCGCTCCAGCAAGCCAATGCCGAACTCGCGGTCGAGGAAGACCGGGTTCTCCACGGTCACCGGGCGTCCCAGATTGGCGGCGAGCGTCAGCACCATGCAGACCGCGTCGATCGGACAGGCCGGCACGCCGACCCAAAGCCCATGCTCGCGCAATTCCCGCGCCAGCCGCAGCAACTGGTCGAAGGTCGCCGGCGGATGGCGGCCGGCCTTCGCCATCAGGTCGGGCCGATAGGCGGCGACCTGCGCGGCGGCATCGATCGGCAGGCCGTAGATCGCGCCCTGCCAGTGATAGGAGCGCCAGGACGGGCCTACCGCGCCGGCATCGAGCCACGCCATCGCCTCCGCCGGAATATGCGGCGTCAGGTCGACGAGCAGGCTCCGCTTTGCGGCCTGGCCGACGAAGGGGTGATCGAACACGATCAGGTCGAAACGCTCGGCCAGCTCTTCCAGCGGCAATTCGCCGAAGTCGCGCAGGCTGCGCGCGCGCCAGGAGATCGCGACGCCGGGCCGCTCGGCGCGATAGCGGGCGATGCTCTTTTCGAGGGGCGCGCGTCCGCGCGGGTGGTCCCAGGTGATGCCTTCGAGGGTGGTGCTCACGCCTTGGCTCCTTCGGCCTTCTTGCGTTCGGAGCGGGCGACGAAATCGCGGATGCGCTGCATGCCGTCGCCGGTGAGGAAAAGTGAGCAGACCGCGTCGCGCTCGGCATCGAGTCCAGCGTCAAGGCCGGTTTGCCAGGCCGCAAGGTTCAGCCGCTTCAGATCGGCGAGCGCGCCGGCAGGATGGCGCGCCATCTGCTCGGCCAGCGTCAGCGCCTCGCCGAGTGCGTCCTCGGCAATGCGGTTGACGACGCCCCAATCCGCCATCTCCTGCGCGCTGGCGAAGCGCCCGGTCATCAGAAGCTCGGCGGCCCGATTGGGACCGAGCTTGCGGGCAAGGCGCTGCGTGCCGCCGCCGCCCGGGACGAGACCGAGCTTGACCTCGGGCAGGCCCAGCTTGGCCTCGGCATGCGCGACGATCAGATCGGCCGAAAGCGCGATCTCGAAGCCGCCGCCGAGCGCATAGCCTTCGACTGCCGCGATCACGGGCTTCGGCAGCGCTTCGAGCGCGCCATAGATGCGTCCGGCGCTCTCCTGGAAATCGCGGAAGGCCTCGGCCGACTGCGTCGCATAGGCCTTGACGTCCGCCCCGGCCATGAAGTTGCCGCCGGCGCCGCGCAGCAGGAGCGCGCGGATCGCCGGGTCGCCCGCCGCCTCGGCGATCGCGGCGAGGATCTCCTCGACCATGGCACCGCTCATGGCGTTGAGTTGGTCGGAGCGCGAGAAGGTCAGCAGCGCGACCGGGCCGCGCCGCTCGAAATCGATGAGAGCGTTCGTCATGCTGCGGCCGCATCCGATTTCGGATGAACCCAGACGGCACCGGAATTCCGCAGCGCGGCGATGCGCTCGCTGTCGAAGCCGAGCTCGGCGAGAATCTCGACCGTATGCTCGCCGACCATCGGCGCGTGCCGTTCAATCTTCCCGGGCGTTTCGGATAGCGTGATCGGCACATTGACCGTCTGCACCTCCCCGATCACCGGATGCTGGTAGGAGGTGAAGGCGTTCATGTGCTTCACCTGCGGATCCTCAGGCACCTCCTCCTGACGCAGCACCTCGCCGCACCAGAGATCGAAGGAAAGCAGCCGCTCCATCGACGCTGCGGTCGTGCGCGTCTGCGTCACTGCCTCGATGGCGGCATGGATCTCGTCGCGTCGGTCGAACAGCGCCTCGGCGTCGTCGAAACGGGCAAGCTCCGGCGCTTCCAGCGCCTCGACCAGCTTCGCGAAGGGATTCATCGCAATGTTCAGGAAGCCGTCCTTCGTGCGGTAGACGCCGAAGGGGGCCGGCATGCCGGGATGGGCGATGCCGGAATTCGGGCGCTCGAAGACGCGCCCCGTATTGAGCGTGGTCACGAATTCCTGGGTCTGGTGCGCGATCAGCGCGCGGAACAGATCGACCTCGATCTTCTGGCCGCGGCCGGTCTTCTCGCGATGATAGAGCGCCGCGAGGATGCCGTAGACCATATGGTAGGAGCCGAGCTGGTCGGCGATGGCGACGCCGAGCGGCGTCGGCGAGACGCCGGAGCGCCCGGTGACGGACATGATGCCGGACAACCCCTGCAGCAGCAGGTCCTGTCCGGGTCTCTCCAGATAGGGGCCGCTCTCGCCATAGCCGGAGCCGGAGCAGTAGATCAGCCGCGGGTTGAGGCGCGAGAGCTCCTCGTAGCCGAAGCCGAGCCGGTCGAGCACGCCCGGCCGGAAGTTCTGGACGAAGACATCGGCCGTGGCGGCAATGTCCTGCAGCAGCTTCTTGCCCTCGGGGTTCTTCAGGTCGACCGCGAGCGAACGCTTGTTGCGATTCCAGGCAAGGAAGCTCGGGTTCTCGAAATCGCCGACCTTGCGATTGAAGAAGGGCGGCAGGTCCCGATAGAGGTCGCCGCTGACCGGCCGCTCGACCTTGATCACGTCGGCGCCGAGATCGCCAAGCATCTGCGTGGCGAAGGGACCGAACAGCAGGTGGCTGAAATCGAGCACGCGCAGCCCGGAAAGCGCTCCGCTCATGCGGCTTCTCCTTCGTTGTCGGCGGCCTGGCGCGGATCGTGCCAGCCGAGCGCGGCCGAGATTCCGGCCGCCGTGGCGATGACGGCCCGTTCCGCCTCGTCGACATCGACGGCGAGGCCCTTCTGGGCGAGGAACGGGATGGTGAGGCAGGCGGCGATGACGCCGCGATGGTCGAAGACCGGCTGGCTGAGATTGGTCACGCCGGAGACGACGAGGCTTTCGCGGCGCTCGCCGCCTTCGGCAAGCACCTTCTCGGCGCGCTCCGGCAAGGTCTCGGCCAGTTCGGGGAAAGAGGCGATGCTGGCATCGAACAGCGCCTGCCGGTGATGCTCCGGCTGATAGGCGAAGAGCACGGCGCCGGAGCTCGTCTCGGCCAGCGGGAACTGGGCGCCCAGGCGGACCGCATAATGCATCGCGCGCGGTGCATCGACCTGGGCGACAATCAGGACGCGCGCACCGCTGAGGACCGCAAGGTGGCAGGATTGCTGGGCGTCGGCGGCCAGCTTCTCCATCTGGGGCAACGCGACCGAGAGCAGCCGATTGGTCGGCGGATTCTCGTGCGACAGCTCGAAGAGCTTGAGCGTCAGCGCGTACTGATCGGAATCGGCATCGCGGCGGATATAACCGCGCGCTTCGAGTGCCAGCGCGATCCGGTAGATCTCGCCCATCGAGCGGCCGAGCGTGCCGGCGATCGTGGTCAGCGACATGCCGCTCGCCGAGCTCGCGAGGAGTTCGATGATATCGAGCCCCTTTTCCAGCGCGGGCGCGCGATAGCGATTGGAAGCGTCGTTCTCGTCACTCACGGTTCCGACTCCCTGCGGAGCCGGGCGAAACCCGGCTCCAACGGCATTCTCATCAACGGCCAAGCTGCTTGCGGACATCCGCGACCAGATTCGGCGACCAATCCGGGAAGGCCTTCTGGATCGATTCCGCAGCCTTCTCGAAGGCCGCGCGGTCGACATCGGAGACGATCGTCATGCCGTGCTTCTGAAGCTCGGCGACCGAGCTGTCGTAGACCTTCTCCGACTCGGCCGTCATCCAGTCGCAGGCTTCGTCCGCGGCGATCTCCAGGGCCTTCTTCTGCTGTGCGTTGAGCGCGTTGAACGCCTTCAGGCTCATCACGACCATGGCGGCGTCGAGGATGTGGTTCGTCTTCATGTAGAACTTCGCCGCCTCGAAATGCTTCTGGTCGACGATCGCGTTCGGCGGCGCCTCGGCCGCATCGATGACGCCCTGCGACAATGCACTGTAGACCTCGGGCCAGGGCATCGGGGTGGCCTGGCCGCCCATCGACTTGACGAGCTCGGTGTAGATCGCCACCGGCTGCACGCGGATCTTCAGCCCGGCCGTATCGGCCGGCGTCCGGACCGCCTTGTTGCGCGTATAGAGATCGCGCGTGCCGAAGTTGAAGAAGCACAGCGGCTTGATGTTGTGTTTGACGAGGTCCTTCTCCCAGCCCTTCACCAGCGGGGAGTTCGCGACCTTCTTTACCTCGCCCCAGTTCTTGAACAGGAACGGATGCACCATCACCGAATAGTTCGGGACGTATTGGGCGATGGTGCCCGGGCCGACCTGGGTGATGATGTTGGAGCCGAGCGTGAGCTGCTCCAGCACGGCCGAATTCTCGCCGAGCTGCGCGCTCGGGAACATGTCGATCTGGACTGGTCCTCCCGATGCTTTCTCCATCGCCGCCTTCAGGCGCTGCCCGCCGAGATTGACGATATGCGTCGGCGAATTCATGTGGCCGAAGCGCAGGACGGGGGTCTTCTGCTGTGCCTGCGCGGCCGGCGCGGCCGCCAGCAGCGTGAGGGCGAGGCCCGCCGAGGCGGTGATGGTCCGGATCGTCATGTTTCTTCTCCCAGTTGTGCCGTTCTTGTTGTCGTTTGCCGTCAGAGATAGCCGAGCCAGGTCGCGGTGCCCGGGACAGCCGCGATCAGTGCCGCGATCCCGAGGAGCATGGCGAGCCAGGGCAGCGATTCCCGGATGAAGTCCTGGAGCGGCACGCGCGCGATGGTGCAGGTCGTGAACATGACCGTGCCGACCGGCGGCGTGATGCCGCCGAGATGGATCATGTAGACGAAGAAGATGCCGAAATGGATCGGATCGACGCCGAGCTTCACCGCCGCGGGCGCGAACATCGGGGCGAGGATCAGGATCAGCGCCGTGCCTTCGACGAACATTCCGGCGATCAGCAGCAGCACCGCGACGATCAGGAAGAGCGTGAACTTGTTGGCCGCCGTGTCGACGAGCATCTCCGCCACCCTCTGCGGCAATTGCTCGAAGGAGAGCGCCCAGCTCAAGGCGGTCGAAGCGGCCAGGATGATCATGATGACGCTGGTCGTCGTCGCCGTCGAGGCCAGGGAGTCGGCGATGTCGCGCCAGCTGCATTCCCGATAGACGGCGCAGAAGAGCAGCGCGTAGATCACGGCGACGGCACCGGCTTCCGAGGCGGTGAAGATGCCGATGCGGATGCCGATCACGATGATCGCCGGCATCAGCATCGCCGGGACGGCCCCCCAGAAGGTCTGGAGCAGGCGCGCCGGAGTCGCTCGCTCCGTGCTGCGTTCGTAATTGCGCCGCTTGGCGACCCAATGGGACATGACCATCATCCCGGCCGTCATGATCAGGCCCGGCACGATGCCGGCCATGAACAGCCGGCCGATCGAAAGATCCGTGACGAAGCCATAGAGGATGAGGCCGATGCCCGGCGGGATCATCGGCGCGATCAGCGCCGAAGCCGCGGTGACGATCGCTGCATAGGCCGGGCTGTAGCCGCGGCGGACCATCTCGGGGTTGAGGGTCTTCGCATGCATCGCTGCCTCGGCATTGGCCGAGCCCGTCATGCCGGCCTGCAGCATCGACAGCACGATGTTCACCTGCGCGAGGCCGCCGATCATGTGCGCCGTCAGTGCCGAGGCGAAATCCATCAGCCGGCGGGTGATCCCGGAGATGTTCATCAACTCGCCCGCCAGGATGAACAGCGGGATCGCGATCAGCGGGAAGGACTGCGTCCCGACGATGATGTTCTGGATATAGGCGACATCGAGGATGTCCGGGTCCGACAGAGTCACGGCGATGCCGGTACCTAGCAGGACGAAGGCGATCGGCAGGCCGATGACGGTGAGCGAGAGGAAGACACCGAGCAGGGCGGAAGGGCTCATTGCGCATGCCTCCCGATCGGCCGGCCCATGGCGCTGCGAGCCAGCGACCAGATCTCGTAGGCGGCAAAGACCGCGAAGCCGACCGGCATCGCCATGTAGACCCAGATCATCGAGATGCGCATGGAGGCGATCTCCATCCGCGTCCGCATTGCAAGATCCCAGGAATGGCGGATGAGAAAAAGCGCGATCGCGATCATCAGCAGCCGCACGATGATGGCGAGGATCTTGGCGACACCCGCCGGCAAGATGCTGGTGAACAGGTCCACCGCCATGTGCGAGCCCTCATGGGCCGCCGGCGCTAGGCCGAGGAAGACGAGCCAGACGAAGAGGATGGTGGCCAGGTCGAAGCTGAAGATCAGCGGCGTATTGAGGACGTAACGAAAGACGACGGCGATCGCGACGATCGCGACGATGAGCGCCACGAGCGCGATGAGCAGCCCACGATAGGCGGCAGCGAGGATATGCAAGGGCGCCTCCGATTGGGGCGCCATTCTCGTCGGGCGCCTCTCGCAAATATGAAAGCAACTTTCATATGCGAAATCAAGATGCCATTCCCTCGATTTGAGGTGACTTTGTTACCCACCAGTGGCATCAGGCGCCTGCCTTGCGCCGACCGGCTCCGAACAGGGGCATGGCAGGCTCTGTCACCGGAGTAGGAGCGGACGAAGCTCTCGATATGGGCTTGCTCGAACAGAGGGCTGGGCATAGTTGCCTCCGATCGCGGGAATCCGCCGCGCGCCAGTTCCAGACATTTGGGCGTTGTCTGGAAGCGGACATTCGGCACCGACGGGCCGGCTGTCCGGTGGAACACCAGCCTCATTGCCTGCATTTTGCAACCTTGCGGATCATCCGCCCTGCCGCTTGTTCATAAGAATTCCCTGCGCCGGCAACGGCAGCGCATTGCAAGACAGGCCGCAGGTGGTCGTCCAGCTTCTGAGAATTGGAGCGGGCAGTGTCGCTTGTCGCGCCCGGGGCCGCGGGTATCCCGCCAGAATTACCAATAGGCGACGAGTTTCCGTCGATCGTCGGCGAAGCAGCCCAGTGCATCCGCCTGCGCGCGCAGCGAACGCACAACAACACGTTCCGCTGCAACCCAGAGGTACCCGGGATCCGTCCCCAGCGGCATGTCGGTCAGGAACGAGCCGAGCCGGCTCTGACCGACGCCGTTCCCGCTGCCGGTGAACCAGGTCACGTCCGCGCCCGGATGTTCCGGCAAGGTTTGCTGCTCGCCGGCGTCGCGAACCTCGATCACGACGCGGCTTTCCATGTCGGGCGGCGCGCTCTCGAGAATGCGGGCGATGGCCGGAAGGCCGGTCGCATCGCCGAGCAGGATCTGACGGCGGCAATCCGCCGGCGGCTTGTAGAGCCCGCGCGGATTGTTGATGACGACCCGGTCGCCCTCGCTCGTGGCGCAGGCCCAGTCGCTGGCGCGGCCGCCGGCGTGAACAACCATGTCGATCTCGAGCTCGCAGGCCGTGGCATCGTGACGGCGCACCGTATAGGTCGAATAGCGGACGCGGTGGCGCTCCTCGGGAAACGTCCAGCGCCCGTCGGCGCCGATCTCCGGCAGGACGAGTTCGCCCGTTTCGGGATCGGGAAAGAACAGGCGGATATATTCATCGGCGATGCCGGTCGAGCGGAAGCCGGCGATGCCACTTCCGCCGAGGGTCAGCCGGATCATTCCGGGCGTGAGATAGCGGCGCCTCACGACGGCAGCTTCATGAAACGGGTTGGGGCTGGCTTCCATTGTGCCGATCGACCTCGTCTAGCGCCGCGCTTGTTTCACGCGAACGACGCCAAAGCAACAGACTTAGTCTTTGATTTACTTGTAGTATTTCTAAAACATCGCGATTGAGCGGCCGGAATGCGGCTGCTATGGCGTTGGGTCTTGGGATATCCGGAGCCAGCAGGACCATGTCGAGCAGCCTCGACGATGTCGGCACACTCTACGCGCAGGAACATCGCCGGCTCGAACGGCGGGCCGCTCGCCGCGTCGGCGTCGCCAACGCCGCCGATGTCGTGCAGGATGTCTTCGTCGCCTTCTGGTCGCGCGCCCGGGACCATATCGGTTGCCAGGCATCCTACCTGAGCCGCGCGATCGACTATGCCGCGATCAGCCAGCAGCGCGCGGAACGGCTACGGGCCAGCCTGCCGCTACGCATCACCGAAGAACAGTACGCAGCCCCGGTCGCCCTGCCCGATCAGGTCGCGGCCGCAAGGATGGATTTGGAACGTGTGGTCCGGGCCGTCGCGGCCTTGCCCGAACGCACGCGCCAGATCTTCCTGCTGAACCGCGCGCATGCCTGCAGCTACGACGAGATCGCAGCCGCGCTCGGCCTCTCCTACAGCACGGTCGAGCGTGAGATCGCCCGCGCCCTGCTGGCATGCCGGGACACATTGCGATAACGCCAAGCGCACGATCCTCCGGGCCCAAGCCGTAACTCAGGCGTCATGGACACCGACGACAGCCACCGAACCGATGAACTCCTGCTGGAAAAGCAGGCGATCGCGTGGTTCACCCGCATGAACGGCCGCCCCTCGCCTGCGGATCGCCTTGATTTCGAGGCCTGGCTGGCGGCATCGAGCAATCATGCCCGTCACTATGACAAGGTCGCGGCACTCTGGTCCGACATGGGCACGCTGTCCGCCGCTCTCGGTGCCTCCGAGACCGAAGCGCTGGCCGCGCCGCTGGAGCGCATCCGGGCGTTGCGCCGCGAGCGTGGTCGCGGACGAGCGGCTGCCGGGGCCGTGCTCGGCCTCGTGCTCGCCCTGTGCCTTGGCTGGATCTGGCTCGACCGGCCGCATCTGTTCGAGAACTGGCGCGCCGATCAGGTCACGGCGCGCGGCGAGCAGCGCACGGTCGTGCTGGCGGATGGCTCGACGGCGGAGCTCGATTCGGACAGCGCGCTAGCCGTCGATTTTTCCGAAGGGTTGCGGCGCGTTCGCCTGCTCAGGGGAACGGTCTTCTTCGAGGTCAAGCGCTCCGAAGCGCCTTTCGTGGTCAGCGCCGGTCAGGGCGAGGCCCGCGTGCTGGGTACGAGCTTCGAGGTGGCTGCGAGCGATGAGGAAAGCGTGACCGTAACGCTCGCCAGCGGCAGCGTCTCGGTCGAGCTGCCGCAATCGCGCGAAGCGGTCGTTCTCAAGCCGGGAGAGCGGGTGGCTTATGGAGAGAATGGGCTCAGCAGGGCCGAGGCCGTGGATGTCGCGGATGTCACGGCCTGGCGCGCCGGCCGCTTCATCTTCAACGATATGCCGCTGGCGCAGGTCCTGGCCCGGATCGAGCGCCATCATCGCGGCCGCATCGTGCTCCTCAGTTCCGCTCTCGGCGGGCGGCATGTCACCGGCAACGTCTCCTTGCGCGACAGCGCTGCGGCGTTCGCCGCCCTGCAATCCTCGGTCGGCTTCTCGGTCACCACCGTCGGGCCGGTCACTTTCGTCTCGCCCTGACGGGATTGCCGAACCGGCAACTGCGAAAAAATTTCGCGATGCGTGAGGGTGACCGGCCGGCCCGTTCGACAAGGAGATAGAGGGCGAGGCTGACAGCCTCGCACCATCCTGTACGAAAAGGGCCGGTGGATGCGTTCGATGCGGTTGACGGCGAAGGAAGTTCTCCTCGCAGCGACATTTCTCAGCTCGCTGGGTGCCGGCCTTGCCATTCCCGTAGCGACCGCGCAGGCGCAGACGCTGCATAGCTTCGACATTCCGGCGAAACCCGTCCGCGCCGCTATGAACGATATCGTCCGCGTCACCGGCGTCGATGTCGTCTTCGCCGAGACGCCTGCCGCCTCACGTCGCGGCAATGCGGTGAAGGGTTCGCTGACCACGGCACAGGCCGTCGCGGCCCTGCTCAACGGCACTGGGCTCGCCTTCCGCTTCAGCAACGCGACGACCATCCAAATCTACGATCCGAGCCGGCCCGTCTCGGCTGGCGCCGCCGTCGAGGGCGCGATCGCCCTCGACACCATCGAGGTCGTCGGCAGCGGCGTGCCTGGGCTTCCCCCGGCCTATGCCGGCGGCCAGGTCGCGGTCGGCGGCGGCCTCGGCGTGCTCGGGCAGCGCTCCGTCATGGATACGCCCTTCTCGGTCACGAACTACACGTCCAAGCTGATCGAGGACCAGCGCGCCCAGTCCGTCGCCGATGTCGTCAAGAACGATTCCTCGATCCGCAATGTCGAGCCGACCAATGTCGGCAATGCCAATTACTTCGTCATCCGCGGCATCCAGGTCGGCAATGCCGCCGTCGCCTTCGGCGGCCTGTTCGGCATCGCACCCAATGCGCAGTCGACGCTGGCCGGCATCGAGCGCGTCGAGGTCCTGAAGGGTCCCGGCGCCTTCCTCGGCGGCTTGTCGCCGAGCGGCGTCGGTGGCGTCATCAATCTCGTGCCGAAACGTGCTGCGGACGAGCCGCTGACCCGTTTCACCGCGACCTGGATCAGCAACACCCAGTTCGGCGGCCATCTCGATCTCGGCCGCCGCTTCGGTGACCATAAGCAGTTCGGCGTGCGCGCCAACCTGCTCTATCGCGACGGCGGCACGCCGATCAGCCAGCAGTCGCAGACACTGGCCAACGGCACGATCGGGCTCGACTATCGCAGCGACGCGTTCCGCATCTCGCTCGATGCCGGCTATCAGGTGCTGAACACCGACCGGATGAACAACACGGTCACGCCATTGGCGACCGAGCTGGTCCCGCGGCCGATCAAGCCGAACAAGACCTATGTCTCGCCCTGGAACTACAGCAAGTTCGCCGACAGCTTCGGCATGGTTCAGGCCGAATACGATGTGACCTCCAACATCACCATCTACGGCAAGGCCGGCGTCAGCCATATGGACTGGGACCAGGCGGTGGAAGCCGGCGCCGGCCTCAGGCGCAACGGCAATTTTACCAGCACGGGCTCCCGCTACCAGATCGACATCAACCGCTATTCGGGCGAGGCGGGCGTTCGTGGGCGCTTCCAGACCGGCCCTATCGACCATGAGGTCGTCATCTCCGCCAACAGCTTCTACCAGGCGCGCGCCTCCGGCCTGCCGGCAACGCTTTCGGTGACGCCGTCGAACATTTACAACCCGACCTTCTCGCCCAATCCGGTGATGCCGGCCGCCCGGCGCTACCGCCAGAACGACAACAGCTTCACCAGCTATTCGATCTCGGACACGATCTCGGCCTTCGACAAGCGCCTGCAACTGACGCTCGGCGTGCGCAAGCAGTTCGTCGACATCAACAACTACACGCTGCAGACCGGCGTGATCTCCTCCAAGAACAAGAGCGATGCGGTGACGCCGGTCATCGGTCTCGTGGTGAAGCCCCTTGAGAACGTTTCGCTCTATGCGAGCTATATCGAGGGTCTGACCGCGGGCTCGGTCGTCGGCAACACCTTCGTCAATGCCGGCCAGGTCCTGCCGCCCTTCGTCACCAAGCAGTACGAAGCCGGTGCCAAGGTCGACTGGGGCAGGCTGATGACCTCGGTCGCCGTCTTCCAGTCGGAACAGGCGTCGGGCATCGCGAACACCGTCACCAACACCTTCAGCGACAATGGCGAGACCCGCTATCGCGGCGTCGAGCTGAGCGTCGCCGGCGAGATCGTCGAGGGCGTCCGGGCGCTCGGCGGCATCACCTTCCTCGATTCCAAGCTCGTGCGCACTGCCAACGGCACCTTCGACGGCAACGAAGCGCAAGGCACGCCGCGCGTGCAGGCCAATCTCGGTCTCGAATGGGACCCGGGCTTCGTCCGCAACCTCACCCTCTTCGGCCGGATGATCTATACCGGCTCAAGCTATGCCGATGCCGCCAACCTGCAGAAGCTGAAGGCCTGGACGACCTTCGATATTGGCGCCCGCTACAAGATCGAACGGGCCGGCGCCAAGCCGATCACCCTGCAGGCTAACGTCACCAACCTGTTCAACAAGGCTTATTGGACGACCTATCCGGGCTTCAACCTGCTCTATCCGAGCGAGGCGCGGATGGTCTCGCTCTCCTCGACCTTCGAATTCTAGGGTCGAAGGCAGGAACGCGTGGCGACATTCCTGTCCCGACGCAGCTTCGCGGCAGGCGGGGCGGCCATCCTGGCCGGCTGCGCCTTTGCCGCGTCCGGACGCCGGGTGGTGAAAACGCCGCTCGGTCCTGTCGACTTGCCGGCCGAGCCGCGCAGGGTGGTCGCGATCGACTCACGCATCAGCCTCGAGATGGCGCTGGCGCTCGATCTGCCTCTGATCGGCTACAGCCACAGCCGCGCCCGGCCCTGGGTGCCCGTGCCGGCTTCCGTGCCGTTCCTGGCGGCTCCGCCCGATCTTGAACAGATTCTGATGCTGCAACCCGATCTGATCCTTTGCCCGGACACCTCCGCTCATTCGGAGTGGTGGCCCCTCGCCCGGCTGAGCCGGATCGCGCCGGTCCTGCCGAGCAACCATCGCACGCACTGGCGCAGCAATCTCGATAGCCTGGCCGGCTGGCTTCAGCGCACCGAGCTCGCAGAGCGCGCCATCGCGACCTATGCCGAGCAGATTGCCGGACTGCGCCAGCGCCATGACGGCGTGCTGCAGCGGAGCCTGCTCGCGGCAGTGACATACGACCCGCTCAAGCGGCGGCTCATGGTGCGCAGCGACGGCACGGGCTACGGCTTCGTGATGCCGGCCCAGGTCCTTGCCGATCTCGGCGGCCATGCCGTCGAAGCCGGGCGGCTCGGCCCTTATGGTGAGGTCGCGCTCGAGTCCCTCGGGGATGTCTTCGGGCAGGTCGACGGCATCCTGCTGATCGATCTCGGGGACCGCGCCCCGCTCGCGCTCGCACGCGAACCGCTCTGGCAGCGGCTGCCGGCGGTGCGTGCGGGGCACGTCCATGTCACTCAGGGCAACAGCGTCTTCGGCTCGGTCTATACCGCACAACACCTTGCAGGCGCCTGGGATGCGTTGCTGACCAGGATGCCATCGTGACACGAGCTCCGCTGGCAATGGTCATCGGGATGTTGCTGCTGCTTGCGGCCTCGCTCGCCGCATTGACGCTGGGCGCGCGGCCGATCGCGACCAGCGAATGGCTCGCCATCCTGCGCGAAGGCCGTGGCAGCGAAGCCGCCGAGATCGTGCTGGGCTTGCGCCTGCCGCGCGTCCTGCTCGGGGCGATGGTCGGAGCCGCGCTCGGGCTTGCCGGCGCGGTCATCCAGCTCGCGACGCGAAACCCGCTTGGCGATCCGGGCCTGCTGGGGATCAATGCGGGGGCGAGCCTCGCGCTCATCCTCGGCACCGATCTCATCGGCCTCGCAGGCCCGGAGGCCGCGACCTGGCTTGCCGCTTGCGGCGCCCTCAGTGCGGTGCTCGCAGTCCAGGCGCTTGCGGGCGGACGCAGCAGTTCGGACCCGATCCGCCTCACCCTTGCGGGCGTTGCGGTCACGGCGCTGTGCATCGGCATCGGCCAGGCGGTCGCATTGTCAGATCCCGAGCGCTTCGATCTGGTCAGGAACTGGCGCGTCGGCGCGCTCTCGGGAGCCACCGATGCCATCCTCCCAAGCGTGACGCTGGCATGGCTTGCCGGAACGCTGCTGGCGTTCGCGCTCGCTCCACGCCTCGACCTGCTCGCGCTCGGGGACGATCGAGCCGCCTCGCTCGGCGTCGCGGTCCGGCCGGTGCGACTTGGCTCGCTCATCGCCGTCGTCCTGCTCGCCGGCAGCGCCGTCGCAGCGGCCGGCCCTATCGCTTTCATCGGCCTCGCCAGCCCGCATATCGCCCGCCGCCTCGGCGGCATCAGCGCGGCGGCGCATCTGCCCCTCTCCGGCATCATCGGCGCCGCTCTCGTCGTGATCGCCGACACGTTCGGCCGCATCGCCACGCAGCCCGCCGAGGTGCCGGTCGGAATCGTCGCCGGGCTCCTCGGCGCACCCATCCTGATCCTGCTCGCCCGCCGCAGGAGCGCCAACGCATGAAAGGCCTCGCCCTACAGCGTGGAACCGCCCTGACTGGCGCGGTCAGCCGCCCGGCCTTGTGCCATGTTGCGCTGGGGCTCGGCGGGTTGGCGCTCGTGCTGGCTTGCCTGACGCTGGGCACGGTCAGGCTCACGCCGGCCCAGGCGCTTCAGGCAATGGCAGGCCATGAGAGCCCTGCCCTGCAATTGCTTATCGAATGGCGCCTGCCCCGTATCGGCGCGGCACTCGCCGCCGGTGCCGCGCTCGGGCTGTCGGGCGCCCTGTTCCAGACATTGCTGCGCAATCCGCTGGGAAGCCCCGACATCATCGGCTTCGATGCCGGCGCGTTCGGAGGTGCCCTGCTGGCGCTTATCGCCGGCCTTGCGCCCGCCCTGGTCGCGCTGGCGGCCTTCGGCGGCGGGCTGGGCGCGGGCCTGCTGGTCTATCTCGCGGCCGGGGGATTGCGCGCCGATCGCGCCCGGCTGATCCTCGTCGGCATCGCTGTCGGCGCCGCCTTCTCGGCCTTCGGCGACTGGATGATCTTCATCGCGCCCCTCGACATCGCGCTGGTTGCCGCGAACTGGAAGCAGGGAGCGCTCGCCGGGGTCGATATCCAGCGTCTGACGATCGGCGCAGCGGTACTCGGCCTGCTGCTGCCCCTCGGCCTTGCCTGCGCCCGCTCCGTGCAGGCGCTCGAACTCGGAGACGACAAGGCGCAATCCCTCGGCGTTCCGGCCGCAGGCGGCCGGCTCCGCCTCGGTCTCATCGGCCTCGGCCTGACCGCGACGGCGACCTTCATCGCCGGGCCGATCGGCTTCGTCGCGCTGATCGCACCACAGGCGGCGCGCAAGCTCGCCGGCTCGGCCGGGTTGCCGCTGGCGACCTCCGCCCTGTTCGGCGCGGTTTTCCTGCTCGCGAGCGATGCGGTCGCGCGGATCGCGCTGGCGCCGCGATCGCTGCCCGTCGGCGCGGTGACGGCCTGTCTCGGCGGAGCTTACCTCATCCTGTTGTTCGGCTCCTGGGTCCGTCGCAGGGAACCTGCCCGATGAGCACCAAAACAAGGCTGGAAGCACAGGCCCTGCGCGCGCATCACGGCTCTCGTGAAGTCCTCAAGGGGATCGACATCGCACTGCCGGCCGGCAGCTTCACCGTGATCGTCGGCCCGAATGCCTGCGGCAAGTCGACCTTGCTGAGAAGCCTCGCGCAGTTGCACCCGTCTTCCGATGGCAGCGTCCTGCTCGATGGGCACCCGATCGCACGCTATCGCCCCCGCGATCGCGCCCGGCTGCTTGCGGTCCTGCCCCAGGGAGCGGAGGCACCGGAAGGCATCACCGTCGCCGATCTCGTTGCGCGGGGGCGGCACCCTCACCGCAGTCAGTTCCAGCCATGGACTGCTACCGACGAAGCTGCGGTGGGAGCCGCCATGGAAGCTGCCGGCGTTTCCCAGCTCACCGGGCGCACGCTCGAAAGCTTGTCGGGAGGCCAGCGCCAGAAGGTCTGGATCGCGATGGCGCTGGCGCAGGGCGCCGACATCTTGCTGCTGGACGAGCCGACGACCTTCCTCGACCTCGCCCACCAGATCGACGTGCTCGAGCTCTGTGCCGCCCTGAACCGCGCCGGCAAGACCATCGTCGCGGTGCTGCATGATCTCAACCAGGCTGCCCGCTACGCTTCCCGGATGGTGGTGATGCGCGCCGGAGAGATCCTGGCGCAGGGTGTGCCGGAAGACATCCTGACGCCCGGTTTCATCGACGAGGTCTTTCAGGTCCCCTGCATCGTCATCGCCGACCCGCTGACCGGAAAGCCGATGGTCATCCCGAAACGTCCGCGTCTCGCAGGCTGACGCACGGCGGCCCCGCAATACCCCTGCAAAGGCGGGGAAGGACAGCCTCAACTAGATCACAACGATCGCGCCAGGAGCCGACCTCGGCGTCTTCCCTGAAAGCAGACGCCGCTCAGACGGCCTCAGGCTTTTCAACCCGATGTTCCCGGTTTGCCCAACGGGAGCCCTGACCAGGGCATGATGGAATCGTCGCGATCGAGCTGGACCGTCCCCTTGGCGCCATCTACCGCTCCCGGCGATGCCGGAACCGCAAGCGCGAAGGCCTCACCAGGTTTCCTTGACTGTCTCCATGGCGACATTGGTCGAGGTATTCGCGACGTGGGGCAGGTTCGAGATCTTCTCGCCCAGCACGGCCCGGTAGCGCCGGATGTCCGGCGTCCGGATCTTCAGGAGATAGTCGAAGCGGCCGGCGATCATGTGGCACTCCTCGACCTCCCTGATCTTCTTGACCTCCTCGTTGAACTTCGTCAGCGCCTTCTCCGTGGTGTCGGACAGTTTCACCTCAGCGAACGCGATGTGATCGAGCTTGAGCTTTGCCGGATTGAGCGTTGCCCGAAAGCCTTCGATATAGCCGTCGTCGACCAGCCGGCGGAACCGGATCTGGCAGGGCGTCTTCGACAGACCGATCCGCGCGCCGAGCTCGGCGATCGAGATCCGGCCGTCCTCCCTGAGAACGTCGAGGATCTTGCGGTCGAGCGCGTCCAGATCGCCTTCGATCGGCATTTCCTTAGGCTTCTTCACTTGCAATCTCCAAATCTGAAGTCCAACTGGACTACAGGATAGCGAAAATTGGACCGCGTGAGAATCGCGCTCGTGATAAGCTCCCGCGCAAAGAACGGGAGAGGGCTCAGGCCTCGGCCCGTCGCGTTCGAACCCGCCGGGACAAGCCATGAGCCAAGCCACCGCTTCCGCTGCCAAGACCGCCGCCAGCCCGGCGCCTTTCACAGGCTTCGCCCCGCCGATCCGCGAGCAGTCTGCACTGCGTCAGGCGATCACCGCCGCCTATCGCCGTCCCGAGACGGAATGCCTGCCGCCCTTGCTGGAAGCGGCGAAACTGGCTCCGGCGAGCAAGCAGGAGATCGCGCGCACGGGGCGCAAGCTGATCGAGGCGCTGCGGGCCAAGCACAAGGGCACCGGCGTCGAGGGGCTGGTGCAGGAATATTCGCTCTCCAGCCAGGAGGGCGTCGCGCTGATGTGCCTCGCCGAGGCGCTGCTGCGCATCCCGGACACCGCGACGCGCGACGCGCTGATCCGCGACAAGATCGCCGATGGCGACTGGAAGTCCCATGTCGGCGGCGGCAAGTCGCTCTTCGTCAACGCCGCGACCTGGGGCCTCGTCGTCACCGGCAAGCTGACCTCCACCGTCAATGACCGCAGCCTCGCCGCCGCCCTCACTCGCCTCATCGCTCGCGCCGGCGAGCCGGTGATCCGCCGCGGCGTCGACATGGCGATGCGGATGATGGGCGAGCAGTTCGTCACCGGCGAGACGATCGACGAGGCGCTGAAGCGCGCCCGGCCGTTGGAGGCGCGCGGCTTCCGCTATTCCTACGACATGCTCGGCGAGGCCGCGACGACCGCCGCCGATGCCGCGCGCTATTATCGCGACTACGAGAACGCGATCCACGCCATCGGCCGGGCCGCGAACGGGCGTGGCGTCTATGAAGGCCCGGGCATCTCGATCAAGCTCTCGGCGCTGCATCCGCGCTATAGCCGCGCGCAGGCCGGCCGGGTGATGAGCGAATTGCTGCCGCTCGTGCGCGAGCTCGCGCTGATCGCCAAGTCCTACGATATCGGCCTCAACATCGATGCCGAGGAAGCGGATCGGCTGGAGCTCTCGCTCGACCTGCTTGAGGCGCTGAGCTTCGACAACGCGCTGCAGGGCTGGAACGGGCTCGGCTTCGTGGTGCAGGCCTATGGCAAGCGCTGCCCCTTCGTGCTCGACTGGATCATCGATCTTGCCCGCCGCTCCGGCCGGCGCATGATGGTGCGCCTGGTCAAGGGCGCCTATTGGGATGCCGAGATCAAGCGTGCCCAGGTCGATGGGCTCTCCGATTTCCCGGTCTATACCCGCAAGGTCCATACCGACGTCGCCTATGTCGCCTGCGCCCGCAAGCTCCTGGCCGCGCCCGACGCGATCTTCCCGCAATTTGCCACGCATAACGCCCAGACATTGGCGACGATCTACCATCTCGCCGGCACCGACTTCGCTGTCGGGAAGTACGAGTTCCAGTGCCTGCACGGCATGGGCGAGCCGCTCTATGACGAGGTCGTAGGCAAGGACAATCTCGACCGGCCCTGCCGCATCTATGCGCCGGTCGGCACGCATGAGACGCTGCTCGCCTATCTCGTGCGCCGCCTGCTCGAGAACGGCGCGAACTCCTCCTTCGTCAATCGCATCTCCGATCCGAAGGTGACGATCGACTCGCTCGTCGCCGACCCCGTCGACGTCGTCGAAGCGATGCCGATCATCGGCATGCTGCACGACCAGATCGCGCTGCCGGAAAACCTCTACGGCGCCGACCGCACCAACTCGAAGGGCATCGACCTCTCCAATGAGGCGGCACTGGCCGAGCTCGCGGGCAATCTCGCGGCGACGGTCAGCCAGAGCTGGCATGCCGTGCCGCTGCTGGCAGATAACTCGACGGCCGGCGCGACGCGGCCGATCCTGAACCCCGCCGATCATTCCGATATCGTCGGGCAGGTCACCGAGCTTGCGGTCGAGGATGCCGCCAAGATCGCGCGTCTCGCCGCCGAGGGCGGCAAGGCTTGGGCCGCCGTTTCGCCGGCCGAGCGTGCCGCCTGCCTCGACCGCGCTGCCGACATCATGCAAGCGCGCATCGAGACGCTGATGGGCATCGCCATGCGCGAGGCCGGCAAGTCGGCCGCCAATGCGATCAGCGAGGTGCGCGAGGCCATCGACTTCCTGCGTTACTATGCCGATCAGGCCCGCAAGACGCTCGGACCGGGCCATGCGCCGCTGGGGCCGATCGTCTGCATCAGCCCATGGAACTTCCCGCTGGCGATCTTCACCGGGCAGGTTGCGGCGGCGCTCGTCGCCGGCAATGCGGTGATGGCCAAGCCCGCCGGCGTCACGCCGATCATCGCCCATGAGAGCGTCAGGATCCTGCACGAGGCCGGCGTTCCGCGCGGCGCCCTGCAGTTCACGCCGGGCAGCGGACGCCTCGGCGCGGCGCTGGTCGGCGCGGCCGAGACGGCAGGCGTGATGTTCACCGGCTCGACCGAGGTCGCGCGCGGCATCCAGGCGCAGCTCGCCGAACGTCTCTCGGCCGAGGGCAAGCCGATCCCGCTGATCGCCGAGACCGGCGGCCAGAACGGCATGATCGTCGATTCCTCGGCTCTGGCCGAACAGGTCGTCGCCGACGTCATCGCCTCGGCCTTCGACAGCGCCGGCCAGCGCTGCTCGGCTTTGCGCGTCCTCTGCCTGCAGCAGGACATCGCCGACCGCACGCTGCACATGCTGCAGGGTGCGCTGAAAGAACTCACGATTGGTCGCACCGACAAGCTCAGCGTCGATATCGGCCCGGTGATCAGCGAGGGAGCCCAGCGCGAGATCGACGAGCATGTCGCGCGCATGCGCGGCCTCGGCCGCAAGGTCGAGCAGCTCCCGCTGCCGGACGCTGCCACGAAGGGCACCTTCGTGCCGCCGACCGTCGTCGAGCTGAAGAGCCTGACCGACCTGAAGCGCGAGGTCTTCGGCCCCGTTCTGCACGTCATCCGCTATCAGCGCGACGACCTCGACAAGCTGATCGACGAGGTCAACGGCTCCGGCTACGGCCTGACCTTCGGCCTGCATACCCGGCTCGACGAGACGATCGCCCATGTCACCAGCCGCATCAAGGCGGGCAATCTCTACGTGAACCGCAACATCATCGGCGCCGTGGTTGGCGTGCAGCCCTTCGGCGGACGCGGACTTTCGGGCACCGGGCCGAAGGCGGGCGGGCCGCTCTATATCGGCCGGCTCGTGCGCAAGGCGCCGATCCCGCCGCAGCATGGCTCGGTCCATATCGATCCGGCGCTGCTCGAATATGCCGCCTGGCTTTCGGGCAAGGGGCTGAGCACTGAGGCGAACACCGCCCGCGAGATCGGCGGCCATTCGGCGCTCGGACTCCATGTCGAGCTGGCCGGCCCGGTCGGCGAGCGCAATCTCTACGCACTGCATCCGCGCGGCCGCATCCTGCTCGTGCCGCAGACGGAAGGCGGCCTCTACCAGCAGGTCGCGGCGGCTTTGGCGACGGGCAACCAGCTCGTCATCGACGCGGCCTCCGGGTTGAAGGGGGCGCTGTCGGGTCTGCCGGTGGCTGTCGAAGCCCGCGTGAGCTGGACCTCCGATTGGGAGGCCGATAGCCCGTTCTCCGGCGCGTTGGTCGAGGGTGACACCCAGCGCATCGGTGAGGTGAATCGCCGGATCGCGGGGCTCCCCGGCCCGCTCGTGCTGGTCCAGGCTGCGAGCACGGAGGAGCTGAAGCGCGATCCCGATGCCTATTGCCTCAACTGGCTGCTGGAAGAGGTTTCGACCTCGATCAACACCACCGCGGCCGGCGGCAATGCCAGCCTGATGACGATCGGCTGAGCCCCGCGACAGGAAGCGATCGAGCCGGCCCGGCCGTGAGCATCATACTCACGGTCTGCCGGACGATCAGCCGTTCAGCAGAAGCTCGACCAGTCGCCTGGTACTGTTGACGTTATATTTCCGGAGCAGCCGGGCGCGATAGATGTCGACAGTGCGCGGGCTGATGCCCAGTGCCTTCGCCGCCTCCTTGCCTGTCCTGCCCTCGATCAGGAGCGCGGCCACGTCGCGTTCGCGTGGGGTCAGCGACGTTCGCAGCGATTGCCCGGCAGCTTCGGCCTTTGCGAGTTCGGAGAACACCCACAGCGCATGTCCGTGCGCGTCGTCCGGCGTATAGGTGAAGCCGCTGACCCTGACCCAGAACAGGCTGCCGTCGAGGCGCCGCATCACGCGGTCATCGGTATAGCTGCGCTCATCGGACAGGCGCGCACCGACGCGCTTCCCGGTCTCCTCGTAATCGGACTGCGTCGGGTAGAGCCGCTCGAAGGTCTGGCCGACGAGATCGCCGATCGATCCGCGGAATATCCTGGCGAACTCATGATTGCAGGCCAGGATGATACGATTGCGGCCCACGACAAGCCCGACCGGGGCATGCTCGAAGGCCTGCCGGAAATCCACGTCCATCGGCCATCGCTCCCCTCGGCCATTCGCAAGCCGGACACTTAAGTGCCCGATACCTATAGGATTAAGTGTTCAGGCGGCCTAGCCTCCCGATGACAGCCTGAACCGCCTCGCGGCTTCAGGGAGCGAAGGAGGGCGCGCTGATGACCGGGACCTCGGCCACCATGATGCCGGGCGACGAATTCGCCGCCATGTTTGCCGCGTCCGGACTGCCCGGCCTGGCGCCGGCGGCCGAAAGGGAGCGGCCGGCCGAGCGACAGGGCTACCTCAAGTTGACCGGCGCGCACATCATCGATGGAACCGGCTCTCCGCCCTGGGGGCCGGCAGACCTGATCGTCGCGGATGGCCGGATCGTGGCCCTGGCCAAGGCCGGCAAGGCGAAGTTGCCCGAGGCAGCCCTCCCCGCGGATGTCCGGGAGATCGACTGCTCCGGCAAGTTCCTCACGCCGGGCTTCATCGACTGCCACGCCCATATCGGCGCCCCGTTCCATGCCCGCAACGGCCCGCAGCCCTCGGCCGACTACATCTACAAGCTCTGGCTCGGGCACGGCGTCACGACCGTCCGCGAAACCGGCTGCTTCAACGGGCTGTCCTGGACGCTGCGGCAGAAGGCGGCGGCCGAGGAGCACCGCATCGACGCCCCCCGGATCATGGCCTATGCGCCCTTCCCGGCAACGACCGACTACGTCAAGAGCCTGCATACGCCGGAGCAGGCCGCCGCCTGGATCGGCGACGTCCAGGCAGCCGGGGCCGACGGCGTCAAGTTCTTCGGGGCGCCGCCGGCGCTGATGAAAGCCGCGCTCGAAGAATGCGTGCGGCTTGGCCTTCGCAGTTGCTGCCATCATGCCCAGCTCGCTGTCGGCCGGATGAATCCGCTCCAGACCGCCGAATGGGGGCTCAGCAGCACGGAGCATTCCTACGGCATCCCCGAGACATTGCTCGAGGACCGGACGCTGCAAGCCTTTCCGCCGGATTATGATTACGGCGACGAATATCTGCGCTTCTCGGCGGCCGGCCAGACCTTCATGCAGGCCGCTCGCCCCGGTTCCCCGAAATGGGAGGTGGTGCTCGGCCGCTTCCTCGACGCCCGCCACAGCTTCGTGCCGACCTTCAACGTCTACGACGCCAATCGCGACCTGATGCGCACGCGCCGCGCCGACTGGCACGAGCGCTTCACCGACCCGACGCTCTGGGCCTATTTCCAGCCGCAGCGCGGCGGCCACGGCGCCTACTGGTATCGCTGGTCGACGACCAACGAGATCGAATGGCGCGAGACGTTCCGCCTCTGGATGCGCTTCGTCAACGACTACAAGAATCGGGGTGGGCGCATCGCCGTCGGCAGCGATTCCGGCTTCATGTTCCAGACCTATGGCTTCGGCTATGTCCGGGAGCTGGAGCTGCTGCAGGAGGCCGGATTCACGCCGCTGGAGGTCCTGCGTTCCGCCACGGCCTGCGGGGCCGAACTGCTGGGCATCGATCAGGACGCCGGGACGCTGGAGATCGGAAAGCGGGCGGACATCCTGATCCACCGCAGCAACCCGCTGAACGACTTCAAGCTGCTCTACGGCACTGGCGCGATGCGCCTGAACGACGCCACCGGGTCGGTCGACTGGGAGCGCAGCCTCGAGACCGTGATCAAGGGCGGCGTGGTCCATGACCCCGTCGCGCTTCTGGCCGATGTCGAGGCGATGGTCTCGGCCGCCAGGCGGGAGGTTTGATGGATCGCCCGGGCTCGACCAGCGGCCGTCCGGAATTCGTCGTGCTCACGGGTCCGCTCGGGTCCGGCAAGACGACGCTGCTCTCGGACCATCTCGCCTTCGCCGACACCTCCGAGACCGGCGTGCTCGTCAACGATGCCGGCGCGGTCAATATCGACGGCGCGGTGATCGGCTCCGACCATCGCAACCTCGCGCTGGCCACGCTCGATGGCGGCTGCGTCTGCTGCTCGCTTGGCAACGACCTGCAGGAAGGGATCGATGCCGTGCTGCTGGCGCGGGCGGAGAGAGGTCTCGGGCCTCCGCGTCGCATCATCCTCGAAACGAGCGGTCTGGCCGAGCCCGCACCGATCATCCGGTCGCTGCGCATGATCCGGCAGGTGGCGTTCGACGTCCGCATCGTCGCGACCTTCGACGCTTCCGCACCCCATGTCGGCGACAGCTTCCTGCCGCATTACGCATCGCAGCTCGCGGCCGCCCAGACGATCGTCCTGACCAAGCTGGATCGGCTTGCCCAGCCGGAATGGGCCTCTCATGCCGCCGAAGCCCGGCGCTTCAACCCGCTGGCAGCGCTGGTCGCAGCCGACCAGCCACGCGAACGGGCTCTTGCGGCGTTTTCCGCCGACGGCGATCGGCCCATCGCCCGGACCTCCACGTTCTCCGCCAGCGCGGTCCCGTCCTCACGGATCACGGTGGCTTTCGCGGAATGGCGCCCGGCCGCGCCCTGGGACGCGATCCTGGAATGGATCGAGAACCTGGCGGGCTTCTTCGGCAACCGGCTCCTGCGCCTGAAAGGCCTGGTCAGGCCCGCCGGCCATCCCGACCCGTTGCTGATCAATGGCGTCGGCGACGCGTTCTCGCCACCGCGGCGGATGCAGGTGAAGGAGGATACCAACCTCGGCCTGATGCTGATCCTGCGCGACGTCACGGCCGCCGAGCTCTCCCAGCCTTTCAGCGGCGAGACGGGACCGATGGTGAGGCTTCATTGACCGCGCCCCTCACCCGCCAGCTCATTCCAACAAAAATAGGACAAGACCGATGAAACTGACCGACTTCAAGGCTCTGACATTCGATTGCTACGGCACGCTGATCGACTGGGAAACCGGCATGTTCGAAGGGCTGAAGCCGCTCACCAGCCGGCTCGCCACGCCCCCGACCCGCGATCAGGTGCTGGAAGCACATGCACGCCATGAATCGTCGCAGCAATTGCAGACGCCGACCCGGATCTACCGGGACCTCCTGCCGATCGTCTACAAGCGCCTCGCGGAGGAATGGGGCCTGTCGGCGTCCTGGGACGAGTGCGTGGCCTATGGGCAATCGGTCAAGAACTGGCCGGCTTTCCCCGATTCCGCCGAAGCGCTCCAGTATCTCAAGCGCCACTACAAGCTCGTGATCCTGTCGAATGTCGACAACGAGAGCTTCGCCGCGAGCAACGCGAAGCTCCAGGTCGCCTTCGACGCGATCTACACGGCCGAGGATATCGGTTCCTACAAGCCGGCGGATCGGAATTTCAACTACATGTTCGAAAAGCTGGAGACGCTGGGCATCCGGAAGCACGAGATCCTGCACACCGCCGAGAGCATGTTCCACGACCACGGCCCGGCGAACCGGCACGGGCTGGCCTCCTGCTGGATCTATCGCCGTCACGACAAGGACGGCTTCGGCGCGACGATGCATCCGGGCGACATGCCCAAGTACGATTTCCGCTTCAACAGCATGGCCGATCTCGCAAAGGCACATCGGGAGGCGCTCGGCGGCTGATCCCGCCGGCAGCCGGGCATCGGGAAGGTGCATTCGGAACCCGATCGGCCCCGTGGAGGTTCACCTCCGAGGAGGATCGATCGATGAGCAAGGTTTCCGATCAGGCCAGCGGTGTCCCGGCTGCCTTCAGCACGGCTCGCAGGCCCGGGCAGCCAGGAGACGAAAACGAGAACCGCGCCGGCCCGAATCCGCGCTCGGCTCACGCTACCGGCCCCCATGCTCCCTACGAGCCGCACGATCCCGAAGGCCTGGCAGCCGAAAAACATCATTCGGACCCCGTCGAGATCTCGGAAGACGCGGTGAATGAACGCAAGCCGAGCGGGACGATCAAGATCGTCGACCTCCGGAAGCCGGCCTAGCTCAGCCGCCTCGCCCATGATCCAGAAGGATGCCTGCCCCGCCGCAGGCAGCCCGGATCAGGATGGACCCCGCGCTGCATTATGAGGCAGTGATGGGCTGCGGGATTCGCAGCCGTGCGGATGATGCCGCCGACGCGAACCGGGACGAGGAAACGCCACCGATGCCGACGATGAAGAACGCGATGATCGTCGCGCCGCAGCCGGAAGCAGCGGAGGCCGGGGCCGAGGTGCTCGAACGCGGCGGCAACGCCATCGACGCGGCGATCGCCTGCGCCTTCATGCAGGGCGTGGTCGATCCGCTGATGTGCGGCATCGGCGGCTTCGGCTCGATGCAGGTCTACATGCCGCGCCGCGGCGTCCATGAGATTGTCGAGTTCTACGCCAGGGCTCCGCTCGCCGCGACACCGGACATGTGGTTGCAGCATCTGCAGGGGCAGACGCGGGACGGCTTCGCCTTCCTGCTCAGGGGCGGGATCAACGAGTTCGGCCATCTCGCCGTCTGCACGCCGGGCAGCGTCAAGGGCTATGCCCATGCGCTCTCCCGGTTCGGCACGATGGACTGGCGCGACGTGATGGCGCCGGCGATCAGGCAGGCGCATGAGGGCGTGCTCGTCCGGCCGCACATGCACTGGTTCTGGAGCCAGGACCAGAGCGGCGGCGGCGAGGTCAATACCGGCGACAAGCTGCGCTACAGCAAGACCGGGCGGGAGGTTTACTTCCGGCCCGATGGCAGCCCCAAGCGCGTCGGCGACGCGCTGGTCAATCCCGATCTCGCCGCCACGCTGGAGCATCTCGCCCGGAGCGGCCCGGACGATTTCTACCATGGCGCGCTGGCCGCCCGGATGGCGGCGGATTTCGCGGCCCAGGGCGGGCTGATCAGCGAGCGCGACTTCGCGGCCTATGAACTCTCCGTCGCCGAGCCGATCTGGGGCTCCTATCGCGGCCACCGGATCTCGACGAGCCCGCCGCCGGCGAGCGGCATGTCGATGCTGCAGATGCTGCACATCCTCGAGAATTTCGACATCGGCGGGCTCCGGCACGGCAGCGCCGAGCACATCACCCTGCTCGCGGAGGCGATGCGGCGCATGACCATCGACAAGGATCGCTTCATGGGCGACCCCGCCTATGTCGACGTGCCCGTCGAGCGATTGATCTCGAAGGGGCACGCGGCCGAGCAGGCGGAGGCGATCCGGCGCGGCGAGCGCGCGGTCATCGACCGGCTGGACAAGTCGCAGCGCGAGACGACCCATGTCACCGTCGTCGACCGCGAGGGCAATGCCGTGGCGCTGACCCACACGCTGGGCAGCCCCTCCGGCGCGATCTCGGACGGGCTCGGCTTCATCTATAACGGCACGATGAGCCGCTTCGACCCGCGTCCCGGACGGGCGGCGTCGATCGCGCCCGGCAAGCGCCGCGCCTCTTCCGCCGCGCCGACCATCGTCTTCGATGGAGAAACGCCGCGCATCGTCATCGGCGCGCCCGGCGGCAGCTATATCGCACCGGCGATCGCGCAGGGCATCATGAACATGCTCGATTTCGGCATGTCGCCTTTCGAGGCCGTCGCGGCGCCCCGCGTCATGGCGGTCTCGAACACGATCGACATCTCCAACCGCATCCGCCGCAATGTCAGCGCCGAACTCACCGCGGCGGGATATGACGTCAAACGCTCGGCCCAGACATTTCCTTTCGCGGCCCTTCATGCGATCGGAATCGCCGATGGCACGTGTTCGGGCGGGGCCGATCCGCAGCGCGACGGAATGGCGCTCTCCGTCTGATTTTCGGACCGGCTTCGACAGGGGGCGGGGATGTTCCTGAGCGTATTCGACGTCTTCACGATCGGCATTGGCCCCTCGTCCTCACATACGCTGGGGCCGATGACGGCGGCCGGGCAATTCCTGGAACTGCTGCGCCGGGACCCGGCATGCGATCGCGCGGCAGCCGTCACGGCGACGCTGTACGGTTCGCTCGCCTTCACCGGAAAGGGCCATGCCACCGACCGGGCCGTAGCGCTCGGCCTGCTCGGCTGGACGCCGGCCGCCTTCGATTTCGATGTGGCCGAAGGCCAACTCGACGAACTCGGACGCAGCCACCTGCTGCGCCATGATGACCTGCCGCCGCTGGCCTTCGATCCCGCGACCGATATCGTGTTCGACTACGGGCCGCCCTTGCCCGGCCATGCCAACGGCCTCGTCTTCAGCGCCCGCGATTCCGCCGGCGCGGAGTTGTTGTCCGAGACCTATTATTCGATCGGCGGCGGCTTCGTGGTCACGGCGCAGGAGCGCGAAGCGCCGGCCGCCTCTACGCAGACATCATCCTGGCCCTATCCGTTCGCGAACGCGGCAACGATGCTGCGCATGGCCAGGGAGAGCGGGCTGTCGATTGCGGCGATGAAGCGCGCCAACGAAATCCATCTCCAGCCGGCGGAAGAGGTCGAAAGCGGCCTCGCCCGCCTCTGGTCGGTGATGAACGACTGCATCGAGCGCGGCATGAACCAGGAGGGCGAATTGCCCGGCGGCCTGCGCGTGCGCCGCAGGGCAGCGCATATCCAGCGGCAACTGGCGGCCGAGCGGCTGGCCAATCGCTCGCAGCCGCACGCCGCGACCGACTGGCTCAGCGTCTACGCCATGGCGGTGAACGAGGAAAACGCGGCCGGCGGCCGGGTCGTCACCTCTCCGACCAACGGAGCGGCCGGCGTCGTGCCGGCAGTGCTGCGCTATTATCTCGACCATTGCGTCGGGGCTGAGCCGGAAAAGGTCGCCGATTTCCTGCTGACGGCCGCGGCGATCGGCGGATTGATCAAGCACAACGCCTCGATCTCCGGGGCCGAGGCCGGCTGCCAGGGCGAGGTCGGCTCCGCCGCTGCGATGGCCGCGGCCGGGCTCTGCGCCGTGCTCGGCGGCTCGCCCCCCCAGGTCGAGAACGCGGCCGAGATCGCGCTGGAGCACCATCTCGGCATGACCTGCGACCCGGCAGCAGGGCTGGTCCAGGTGCCCTGCATCGAGCGCAACGGCATCGGCGCGATCAAGGCGGTCGCGGCCGCCTCGCTGGCGCTGCGCGGCGACGGCTCGCATTTCATGCCGCTCGACAACTGCATCGAGGCGATGCGGCAGACCGGCGAGGCCATGAACGAGCGCTTCAAGGAAACCAGCCTAGGCGGGCTCGCGGTCAACCTGCCGGAATGCTGAGCCCTCCCCTGCCATTTTTGCATGATGGATCGGGCGGGCGCCCGATAGGTTGGACGCACAGCCTGCAAGGATCGGATCGATGATCGTGGATGACTTCCGCTCGGATACGGTGACACGCCCCGGCGAAGGGATGCGAGCCGCGATGGCCGCAGCCGAGGTCGGCGACGCCGTCTATGACGACTGCCCGACGACGAGGCGGCTGGAGGCGATGACGGCCGAGCGGCTCGGCAAGGAATCGGCCCTGTTCTTCCCCACCGGTACGCAGGCGAACCTCGCCGGGCTGATGGCCCATTGCGGCCGCGGCGAGGAATATCTCGTCGGCCAGATGGCCCATACCTATCGGCTGGAAGGCGGTGGCGCGGCCGTGCTCGGCTCGATCCAGCCGCAACCTTTGCCCAACGAGGCGGACGGCACGATCGCGCTCGACGCCATCGCCAATGCGATCAAGCCGAACGATTTCCATTTCGCGATGACGCGGCTCCTGGCGCTGGAGAACACCTTCAACGGCATCGTCCTGCCCGATGCCTACCTGGAAGCCGCGACGGGGCTTGCCCGCTCGCGCGGCCTTGCCACCCATCTCGACGGCGCCCGCCTGATGAACGCGGCTGCCGCGAGCAACCGCGATGCCGCCTGGATCGCCGGGCAGTTCGACACCGTCTCGCTCTGCCTCTCCAAGGGCCTCGGCGCGCCGGTCGGTTCCATCCTCGTCGGTCCGAAGGATTTCATCGAAAAGGCCCGCCGCATCCGCAAGATGCTGGGCGGCGGCATGCGCCAGACCGGCGTGATCGCGGCCGCCGCGATCTACGCGCTGGAGCACAATGTCACGAGGCTCGGCGAGGATCACCGGCGCGCGGCCAATCTGGCGGAGGTGCTGGCGCGCTTCCCGGAACTCGGCGCCGGGCCGGCCCGCACCAACATGGTGTTCATGTCGCCCAAGGCACTCGACACCGCCGCCTTCGCCGCCTTCCTGCGCGAGCGCGGCATCGCCGTCAGCGGGCGTTACGGCACATTGCGCTGGGTGACCCATCTCGATCTGGACGACGCCTCCGTCGCGCGCGTCGCAGAAGCCTGCGAGAGCTTCTTCGACAAGCGGCAAGCGGCTGCGGAATAACGGCCAGGCTTCAATCGCTGTTCCGCACGCCTTTCCGCGGCTCGGCCTCGATCAGGTATTCGATGTGCCGGCGCCCGGAGGCACCCGGTCGGATCGAGACCGCGACGCCGAAGATGTGCTGGATCGCCTCGACAGTCAGGACGTCCTCCGGCGCGCCTGCCGCCTGCAAACGCCCGTCATGCAATAGCGCGATCTCGTCACAGAACATGGCTGCGAGGTTGAGATCGTGCAGCGCCATGATGCAGGTGATGCCGAGGCGGCGGACCAGGCTCAGGATCGAGAGCTGATGCTGGATGTCGAGATGGTTGGTCGGCTCGTCGAGGATCAGCTCGCTCGGCTCCTGCGCGAGCGCGCGGGCGATGTGGACGCGCTGGCGCTCCCCGCCCGAGAGCGTATGCCAGAACTGATCGTGCCGCTCGGTGAGCCCGACCCGCGCCAGCGCCTCGTTGACCGCGGCCTCATCGGCTTCGCTCCATGAGGCCAGCGCCGCACGATGCGGCGTGCGACCGAGGCGGACGACATCGCAAACGGACAACTGGATCTCGGTCGTCGCCTGCTGCTCGACGAAGGCGAGACGGCGCGCGAGCTCGCGGCGCGGCACACCGGCAATATCGTAGCCGTCCAGGGTAACGACGCCGCTCGCGACATTGCGCAGACGGCAGAGCAAACGGAGCAGGCTCGACTTGCCCGAGCCGTTGGGGCCGATCAGGCCGAGCACCCGACCGGGTGCGGCTTCCAGCGTCACGCCGTCGACGATCATCCGGCCGCCGGCTTCCCAGCGGACCTCGCGGGTCGCGAGCGTCATGCCGGCCTCCGGGCCCGGTAGAGGATCAGGGCGAAGACCGGCGCGCCGAACAGCGCCGTCACCACGCCGATCGGCAGGATCTGCTGGGGTATCAGGATACGGGACAGGATGTCAGCGAGGATCATGAAGATCGCGCCGACGACAAGGCAGGCCGGCAGCAGGCGGGCATGGCCGGAGCCGACGAGGAAGCGCGCGGCATGGGGGATGATCAGCCCAACGAAGCCGACCGTGCCGACGATCGAGACCATCACCGCCGTCATCACCGCCGTCGTGGCGAAAAGCACGACCTTGACCCGCGTGACGGCGACGCCAAGGGACGCGGCGGCATCGACGCCGAAGGCGAAGGCGTCGAGCGCCTTGGCGTGCAGCATGCAGATACCGAAGCCGATGAAGGCGACCGGCGCCGCCATCCAGATGTCGGGCCAGCGCACGCCGCCGAAATTGCCGAGGAGCCAGAACATCACGCCGCGGGCCTGTTCGGCGCTGGCGAGCGTCGTCACGATCGTGGCGGTCGCCGCGTTAAAGAGCTGCGAAGTGGCAACACCGGCGAGGATCACGCGGTCGCTCGCCCCGCCCGCTCCTGCCGCCAAGAGCGCGACGACGACGAGCGCGGCGCATGAGCCGATGAAGGCGCCGGCCGAGACCGAGAGCACCGCCCCGCCGATGCTGATGCCGAGGATCAGCACCGCGACGGCTCCGGTCGAGGCGCCGGCCGAGATGCCGAGGATATAGGGCTCCGCCAGCGGATTGCGCAGCAGCGCTTGCAGGATCGCGCCCGACAGCGCGAGCGCGCCGCCGCACAAGCCCGCCATCAGCGCCCGGCTCAGGCGATAATCGAAGATCACGCCCTGCTGGATTGCGCTCACGGGCCAGTCGAGATCGAACAGCCCGTTGCCGAGCGCCTTCAGGGCCGTGTCGAACGGGATCCGCATCTCGCCGATCGTCACCGCCAGCGCGACCGAGACGATCAGCGCCAGCAGCGAGGCCAGCGCGATACCGATCCGCGCCGGCCAGTTCGGCCCATGGGCGGCGTGGCTCAACGCGAGATTCCGAAGCCGGCGATCGCCTTGGCGAGGGTCTCGATGCCGTCGACCGTGTCGAGCCCGGCACGGGTCGCGCCGACATCCATGATGACGACGCGGTTGTTCCTGACCGCATCGAGCTTGCTGGCGACCGGGTCGGTCTTGAGGAATTCCAGCTTCTTCTCGATATCGTCGGCCGGGAAGCGGCGGCGATCCATCTTCACGGTGACGATCACGGCCGGGTTGGCGGCAGCGATGCTCTCCCAGCCGACCAGCGGCCATTCCTCATTGGTCGTGATGATGTTGCGGGCTCCGAGCTTGGACAGGATATAGGCGGGCACGCCGTTCTTCCCCGCCATGAAGCCGTCGCCCTTGATGTCCTTGCTGGAGAACCAGACGACGACCGGCACGTCCTGCGCCTTCAGCTTGGCGACCTGCTCGACCGCCTTGTCCTCGCGCGCCTTGAGCTCGGCGACGAGCGTCTCGGCGCGGTCGGCGACGTCGAAGATTTCGCCGAATTCGCGGATGTTGCGATAGACCAGATCCATCGTGAACATCTGCGTGCGCACGCCGTCGCCGGCGCCGGAATTGTCCTTGCCGACGCAATCGGTCGGCGAGACGTAGGACGGCACCTTGACCTTGGCGAACTGGTCGCGCTTGCCGACGATGCCGTTGGGCCCGACATGCCATTCGAACATCGCGGTGACGAGATCGGGCTCCTGCGCCAGCACGGCCTCAAAGCTCGGATCATTGTCGGCGAGGCGCTTCACCTTGGCATTGACGGCCTCATAGGGCTTGGCCACCGGCGAGAACCAGACCGCCGTGCCGACGACGCGGTCGCCAAGGCCGAGCGCATAGAGGATTTCCGTCTGTGTCTGACCGATCGCAACGACGCGCTTGGGCGCGGCGTTGAAGGTGATCGTCTCGCGGCAGTTCTCCAGCGTCAGTGGATATTGGGTCGGCGCCGCGCTGGCCGTGCCGGCGGCGAGAGCGCCGAACAGCGCGGCGGCCAAGAGGCGAAGCAGGATTTTGAACGGGCGCGCAGCCGGCATCGATGCCATCCGAAATGTAACAATGTTGCATTTCTGATAGAATGCGCGGCAGGCAGCCGTCAAGCCGCCCCGAGCGGCCTGTGTGGTGGACTTCGTGAACATGGACTTCATCGCTCCCCGAGATGACGGCCGGGGCAGCTTGGGCATGTGGGACGGACAAGCGGCACAGGGCCACCATCGACTCACAGGCTCCGGAACACCCCGTCCGAAAGACGGCTTCGACGACCGGGGCAGGTCTCCTGGCTCGCGGGTCGATGCCGGTTCCGCCCGGCCTTCCCGGCGCCTCGGGCGCCAGTGGACGATGGACGGAGAGCTCGCCGCTTACAGTTGCGGGGGCAGCCTCGGCTTTGATGCGGGTCGCATCTCACCGAATTCCCTCTTAGCTCCGGGAGCAACCCGGAAAACCTCGATCGGCGCACACCCTATAAGGGCGTTACGCGCCGTCAAGCGCGAGTTCTCTTTCGGGAAAACCTTACCGTCATTCCGGGCAAGCGAAGCGTAGACCCGGAATCCATCGTAGGGCACCGCACTTTACGATGGATTCCGGATCGGCGCCGCTTCGCGGCGTGACCGGAATGACGGCTAAGGTGGCTCTTTCCGCGTCAGAGGCTCGGCGTGCTGTAGAGCCGCTTGCCGCCGACCGAAATCTCAACCTCCTGAAGGTAGCCGCGAAGCGCAGTCGTCGCGACCTCGATACCGAGACCGGGGACGTCGGGCGCCGCGACCTGGCCGTTCGCGTCGCGCTCCAGATGATTGGCGGAGATCGCCGTGGCCAGCGGCTTCGGCATGGCCGGGTACTCGCAGATCTCGTGACGGCTAAGGCCTGCATAGGGCTGGAGCGAGGCCGAGAGCGCCAGATGCGAGGTGAAGGTGTGGTTGACGAAGGTCACGCCCTTCGCGACCGCATAATCCGCCACCGCCTTGGACGGACCGATGCCGCCGATGCGGCCGCAATCGATCTGGACATAGCCGATGCCGCCATAGTCGATGAGCTGGCGGGCCATCGACTCGTTATGGGCGCCCTCCCCGCCGGCCAGCCGGACCTTCGGGCTACGCCTGGCGAGCGCGCCATAGGCTTCGAGCGCGCTGGCGTGGAACGGCTCCTCGAACCAGAGCACGTTCGCCTTTTCCATCGCGGGCAGGCGGGCGGCGGCGCGCTCGACATCCTCGATAAAGATCTGGCCGGTATCGACGAGCAGGATGCCGTCCGGCCCCAGCCCTTCACGGGCGGCGACAAAATGCTCGGCATCGGCCTCGACGCTGCCCCGGCCGATCGGCCCCCAGCCGAACTTGGCGGCGCGGAAGCTGCGCTTCCGGGCATCGCGGGCGCGTTCGAGGGTTTCCTGCGCCGTATCGCCGAAGAGAACCGAGGCATATGGCGTCTTGGGATAGCTCTTCGCATAGCCGAGCAGGCGCCAGACCGGCTCGGAACGCATCTTGCCGAGGATGTCCCAGAGCGCCATCTCGACCCCCGAGAAGGTATGCGGCGCCTGCAGCAGGTCCATCGAGTTATAGGCGACGGCCGCGGCGATGCGGGCGATGTCCTCCGGGCTTTCCAGCGTCTGCCCGAGCACGGAATCGGCGACCGGTCGGCAGACGCCATGCGACATCGGGCAGATGAAGGCGGCGATGGAGGGCAATGGCGCCGCCTCACATTCGCCCCAGCCGACATGACCGCCGGCCGCGACCCTGACCAGCAGCGCATCCTGGCTGCCATCGGCCTCGTCGGTGACGACGGGCATGGCGAGATAGAAGAAATCGACGGCCTCGATCCTCGGCACGGGTCTTCTCCTCACAGTTCGTAGATCGTGGCGCGGGGCGCGAAGGTGACGCCCTCGTCGAGCGGGTAGATCGGCCGGGCGCAGATGGTGTGGCCGAGGCTCTTCAGGTTGGCGGAGGTCGCGCCGGGCGCGTCGATATTGAAGTTCCGCGCGCACCACTGGTCGAACATGTGAAACTCAGTGTGGGGCGACTTCACCACGATCAGGTCGAAATCGGTCGGGTCGATGCCGTTGGCGTAATACATCGCGCGATCGAACAGGCTGACCGAACGGCTCATTACGACGACGGTGACATTGTCCCAGGTCAGCACCGCGGTCGGCCCGGCGCTGAGCGGCGCCTTCATCGTCTCCAGCGCGGCTTCGCCATCCGACAGCAATTTGACCTTGGCTTTCACCTTCATCGGCGGGAAGCGCGCAGGGTCGATCGTGCCGCCGAGCGCGACCTCTATCGTCGCCCCAACGCCGGCCTTATGCGCGGCGGCGGCGGCCGGCGCGTCGACGATCTGAGCGAGCACACGCTTGCCGTAGCCGGCCTTGCGCAGGGCGGCGAGGATCAGGTTGCTGTCGCCGGAGGCGCCGGAGGACGTCGCGTCGGCGGCATCGGTGAAGATCACCGGGCCGTCGATGCTGCGCGCCTGGGCGATGGCGCGGTCAAGCGGGACGAGCTTGCCCTGCATGCGGAAGCGCAAGGGCCAGAATTCCTCGGCCAGCCGGATCGCCTCGCGCTCGGCCGTTGCCTTGTCGCCATCGGTGAGGATCAGTACCTGCGAGCAGAGCTCAGGCACGTCGGTGAAGGGGTTGCCGATCATGATGCCGGCCGCGAGCGCCCGCCCCTCATCCTCCAGCCGGCGGCATTCGGCGAGGAGTTCGCCATAGCAGCCGGTCTTGGTGATGAGCTCGTCGCCACGCACCAGCGCAGGAATGACGACGCGGGCGGCAACGGGCCGGATGCCGCCAGCCATCAGTTTCAGCAGCAGTTCGGCGGCGCGGCGGCCGGTATCGGCGAAATCGACATGGGGATAGGTCCAGTAGATCGCGAAGCCGTCGACATTGCGCAGCATGCGATCGGTCAGGATGCCGTGCAGGTCGAGCGAGATGACGATCGGCATGTCCGGCCCGACGCGCTGGCGCAATTTCTCCAGCAGGTAGCCCTCGGGGTCGAGCTCGCCATCGGCGCCCATCGCGCCATGCAGCGAGACATAGATGCCGTCGATACGGTCGAGCTTGGCGAAGATCGCGGCGAGGATTTCCTCGGAGAGCTTTTTCCAGCCTGCCGCCGAGAGCGGCCCGGCACTGCCGGAGCGGGCGCAGATCGTCGGCACGATCTCGATATCGGGCCTCGCCTCGAAGACCGCGAGCGCGCCGCCGAGTTCCTGGTTCTGGCCGCGCTGGACGTAGAGGCCCTCACCGTGATGGATCAGGAAGTTCTCGTAATGCGACGGCAGCGGGTTGAAGGAGGAAATCTCCTGCTTGCAGTCGGCGATCAGGATGCGCTTCATCGGGCGGCTCCGGCGGGTCAGAATTTCAGGCGGGGGTCGAGCACATCGCGCAGGCCGTCGCCGAGCAGGTTGAGGCCGAGGACGCAAATGATGATCGCGAGGCCCGGAAACACCGTGATCCACGGGGCCTCGCGCATGAAATCGCGCCCCTGGGCGATGATCGAGCCGAAGGAGGCGGCGGGCGGCGGCGGGCCGGCGCCAACGAAGGAGAGCGCAGCCTCAGCGAGAATCGCGATGGCGAAGACATAGGTCAGGCGCACGATCAGCGGGCCGGCGACATTGCGCAGCACATGCTTGAACAGGATGGTCCATTCGCCGACGCCGATCGAGCGGGCGGCGGCGATGTATTCCTGCTCCTTTTCGAGCAGAACCGAGGCGCGCACGATGCGGGCCGTATGCGGCGTCGTGGCAATCGCGAGCGCGATCACGACATTGGTCAGCGAGGCGCCGAGCACGGCCGAGACGACCATGGCCAGAACGATCGACGGGAAGGCCATCAGCGCGTCCATGATCCGCATGATCGGCTGGTCGAGACGGTAGAAATAGCCGGCGATGGCGCCGCTCAGCGTGCCCGCGACCCCGGCCAGAATCACGGTGCAGGCACCGATCGCGAGCGAGATGCGGGCACCGATCATGACGCGGGAGAGGATGTCGCGGCCGAAATGGTCGGTGCCGAACCAGTGCACGGCGGTTGGGGCCGCAAGGCGGGCACGGACGTTGCTCTTGAGCGGATCGAAGGGCGTGAGCCAATCGGCAGCAAGCGCGACCGCAACCATCAGCAGCACCAGCACGGCCCCGATCAAAAAGGAGCGGTTGCGCAGCAGGCGCCCCCAGAGGGCGCGGCCGACGAGTGGCGTGCCCTGCATCAGGCCAGCCTCACCCGCGGATCGACCACGGCGTAGAGGATGTCGACGACGAGATTGATCGCGAGATAGACGACCGCGAGGAAGAGCAAACCGCCTTGCAGCACCGGGAAATCGCGCGAGGCGATGGCGCCGACGATCAGGCGGCCGATGCCGGGAATGGAGAAGACCTGCTCGACGATGACCGCGCCGCCGAGCAGCGCACCGGAGACGATGCCGATCACGGTGAGGATCGGGATCATCGCGTTCGGCAGGGCATGGCGCAGGACGACGCGCAGCTTGGCCAGCCCCTTGGCATCGGCAGTGCGGACGTAATCCTGCGAGAGCGTGTCGAGCATCGAAGCGCGCGCCATGCGGGCGATGAAGCCGACCTGGACCAACCCCAGCGTCAGCGCCGGGAGGATCATGCCGCGTAGCCACTCGCCGGGGGATTCCGTAAAGGGCGTGAAGCCGCCGCTCGGCAGCCAGCCGAGCGAGACCGCGAAGACCAGGACCATGACGAGGCCGAGCCAGAAATCCGGCACCGAAAGCCCGAGCAAGGCCGTGGTCATCACGGCCTGATCGGGCCAGCGATTGTGATTGACCGCCGCGATGATGCCGGCGGCGACCCCAGCGACCACAGCGAAGGCGAGCGCCAGCGCCGCCAGCGAGAGCGTGACCGGCAGTCGCTCGATCAGAGCCGCCGTCACGGAGCGGTTGAGCAGGATCGATTGGCCGAGGTCGCCGCTGAGGATGCGCCCGTACCAGCCGAACATCTGCTGCGGCAGCGAGAGGACGAGCCCGAGCGCGCTGCGCAGCTTGGCGACCTGTTCCGCAGTCGCCGAGGCGTCGAGGAACGCCGCCGCCGGATCCCCCGGCACCAGCCAGATC
>JAEWKP010000469.1 GCA_023393655.1 Pseudomonadota bacterium
GGGCTCGCCATCGACCGCATAGGCGAGGCCGACGCCCCAGCCCCAGTGCAGCAGGATCGTCCCGCCCGTGAAATTCTCGGGCTCGCGGGCGGCGCGGGCGCGCAGTTCGGCATCGAGATTGCGGCAGATCGTGACCGGGCCGGCCACGGGCTCCAGCACCGCGGCGATGTCGAGCCCGCGCATGCGCGGCCAGCGCGAGGCCAGGAGCCACTGCCCCTGCTTCAGGTCGATCAGGCCGGAGAGCGAGACGGCGGTGCCGGCATGGCTCATGCCCGGCGGCATCGCGTCGAGCAGGTCCCGCGCCAGCCTGGCCATGGCCTCGGCGATGGCGGCGTTGTCGGCATCGCCAGCGATGGGGCGACGGCGTTCGGCGACGAGATGGCCGTTGAGATCGACCAGCGCGCCCGACAGCGACTGGCTGGAGACATAGATCACGGAGGCACCGATACGGCGGGTATGGGCGACGAGGATCGCCGGCGGCCGCCCGCGCCCGCTCGTTTCGCCGACCGCTTCGATGACGAGGCGGCGCGCGATGAGATCGCCGACGACGCGCGAGACGCTGGTCGAGCGCAATTGCAGGATGCGTCCGATATCGGCGCGGGAATGGGCCTCGCCATTGAGGATCAGCCGGTAAATCCGGGCGCAGTCGCGCTCATGGGCAAGCGCGAGGCGGGTTTCGTCGAGCGTCAGCAGGGACAAGGCGGGCCCTATTTGGAACGGTTGCGTTCAAAATTAATCATTGCGTTTCGGCCGAAGCTTCATAAGCTCGGTTCCAGAATATCGGAAATTTTCTGACGCAAAAGGTTCAAAATTCGATGATCGAGATGCATGTCGCCTCCGACAAGGACGAACTCGGCCGGCAGGCGGCTGCGCTCGGCGCCCAGGCGATCCGCGACGAGCTTGCCCGCCATGGCGAGGCGACGATCATCGTGGCGACCGGCGCCAGCCAATTCGAGATGCTGAACCATCTCGTCGCGGCCGAGGGCATAGACTGGTCGAAGGTCACCGCCTTCCATCTCGACGAATATGTCGGCCTGCCCGAAAGCCACCCGGCGAGCTTCCGGCGCTATCTGCGCGAGCGCTTCATGGCGCCGCTGAAGAACGCGCCGACCTTCATCCCCGTCGATGGCGAGGGCGATCCCGCGGCGACGGTGAAGCAGCTCAACCAGCAGATCGCCGGCAAGCGCATTGCGGTCTGCTTTGCCGGGTTCGGCGAGAACTGCCATCTCGCCTTCAACGACCCGCCGGCCGATTTCGACACGGAAGAGCCCTATCTCGTCGTCAATCTCGACGATGCCTGCCGGCAGCAGCAATTCGGCGAGGGCTGGTTCCCGAGCTTCGACGCCGTGCCGCGGCAGGCGATCTCGATGAGCATCCGCCAGATCCTGAAGAGCGAACTGATCGTCCTTTCGGTCTCCGACACGCGCAAGGCCGCGGCCACGAAGGCGGCGCTGGAAGGCCCGGTCAGCAATCTCAGCCCTGCCTCGATCCTGCAGACGCACAAGCGGACGGTGCTGTTCATCGATCCGCCGGCGGCCTCGCTGCTGAGCCGGAAAGGCTGAGGATGCGCACGCCGGGCCTCGTCGACCTGCAGGTGAACGGCTTTGCCGGAGTGGATTTCAACTCCGGTGCGATCACCGCGGCCGCGCTCGACCAGGCGCTGGAGGCGATGCTGGCAACCGGCGTCACGATCTGCCTGCCGACGATCATCACGGCGCATCCGCATGAGCTGGAACAGCGCTTCCGGGCGCTGGACGCGGCCGTGAGCGGCAGTCGGCTCGGGCCGTTGATGTGCCCCGGCTATCATCTCGAAGGCCCGTTCCTGAACCCGTCGGCCGGCTATGCCGGCTGCCACCCGCCCGACGCGATGACGGCGGCGACCGCTGACCTCGTCGCGCATCTCGAAACCTTGCTGTCGCGGCCGATCCTGATGGTCACGCTGGCGCCGGAGGTCGAGGGCGGCGTCGCGCTTGCCGGCCAACTGGCAGGGATGGGCAAGATCGTCGCGATCGGCCATTCGGCCGCCGATTTCGAGGCTGTCGAGGCCGCTGCCACTGCGGGAGCAACGCTCTCGACCCATCTCGGCAACGGCCTGCCGCAGCAGATGCACAAGCTGGTCAATCCGCTCTTCGCGCAGCTCGCCGAGGATCGTTTGATGGCCGGCTTCATCGCGGATGGCATCCATATCCATCCGAAGGCCCTGAAGAGCCTGATCCGGGCCAAGGGCTTCGAACGCTCGATCCTCGTGACCGATGCTGTGGTCGCGGCGGGCGCGGTGCCCGGTCGCTACAGCTTCGCCGGCATGCCGGTCGATCTCGCCGCCGACGGCTCGGTGCGCCAGCCCGGCGGCACCTCGCTCGCGGGCTCGGCGCTGAAGCTAGACGATGCCGTCCGCAACGTCGTGGCCTGGGGCATCGCGACGCCCGACGAAGCGGTCGCGATGGCCTCGACTCATGCGCTCGCCTGCATTGCCGGCGCATTGGCCGGGGCCGGTATCAGCTTGCCGGAGAGCACGATCGACTGGTCGCCGGATCTCCATGTCCGCAACGCCCGCATCGGCAGCGAGCGCCGCGAATTCGCCGCCGGTGCGGCAGCCTGAAGACGTCACCCACCAAAGCAAGAAGGGGAGAATCATGAGCGAATTTCCGAAAGGCGTGGATCGCCGCACCGTTCTGGGCGGGCTGAGCGCGCTGACCCTGGGCGGAGGCAGTGCGCTGGCCGCCGTGCCGGCGTTGCCCTCCGCTCCGGTCGGCATCAACATCATCGATGTCGGCGGTGCGCTGGCCCTGATGCAGCAGGCCTTCGACGATTACCGCACCAACAACCCCAAGCTGGTCTCGCGCATCACCTATGTGAAGGCGCCGGCGCCGGAACTGGCGAGCAAGATCAAGGCGCAGCAGGATGCGGGGCGCTCCGATCTCGACCTCGTCCTGACCGGCTCGGACGGGCTCGCGGCCGGTCTGGAACAGAATCTCTGGCTCAAGATCTTCCCGGATTTCGCCGAGAAGTTCCCGAATATCGAGCAGAACTACGAACCGGCGGCGCTCAACCTGCACAAGGTGCAGGGCGCGGGCTTCGGAACGGTGGTGAACTACTACCCGTCCGGGCCGCTGCTCGAATACATGCCGGCGCGCGTCAAGCAGGTGCCGACCACCGCCGAGGAGCTGCTCGCCTGGGCCAAGGCCAACCCGAACAAGTTCATGTATGCGCGTCCGACCAATTCGGGGCCGGGCCGCACCTTCATGATGGGCCTGCCCTATCTCCTCGGCGACAAGGACCCGCAGGACCCGGTCAACGGCTGGGACAAGACCTGGGCCTATCTGCAGGCGATCGGCGAGTATATCGAGTACTACCCGGCCGGCACCGGCGCCACGATGAAGGAGTTCGGCGACGGTTCGCGCGACATCATCATCTCGACCACGGGCTGGGACATCAATCCGCGCGCGCTCGGCATCGTGCCGAAGGAAGCGAAGATCCAGACGCTGAAGGGTTTCCACTGGGTCTCGGACGCCTTCTTCATGTGCGTGCCGAAGGGCATCCCGAATGATCGCCTCGCCGTCGTGCTCGACATCATGGCGCATGTGCTGACGCCGAAGATGCAGGCCTATTCCTATGACGAGGGCTATCTCTATCCCGGCCCGGCGGTGAAGAATGTGCCGCTGTCGCTGGCGCCGCAGCGCAGCCAGGATGTGATCGCGGAGTTCGGCCGGCCCGAATATGCCGATCTCATCGCCAAGAACCCGATCGAACTGCCGCTGAAGCCCGACAAGATGGTCGTCGCCTTCCGCAAGTGGGACGAACTGGTCGGCGCCAAGCGCAAGCGCTGAGCCATACCGCCATCTTTTCGCTCTGCCCCTGTGGCGGGGCGAAAGGAAAGGCCCGGAAGCCATCGCCGATGGATTCCGGGCCTTTTCGTTTCGGAATCAGTTCGCGATTGCCTCGTCGGTCTCCGCCCGCCTCCAGAACGTCATGCGCGGATCGAGCGACGAGCAGACGCCGGCAGGCCTACCAGGCCGCGATGGCGGACGACGAGGCCGCGCGCCCTACCGCTTGATCGACACGCCCCAAGGGCGCGGCGTGCCGAGTGCCCAGCTCCTGTAACCTTCGATATTGCTCCTGGCGGCGCTAAGGCGGGTGCCGGAGAACAGCGTGATCATCGGAATGTCCGCGCGGTACATGTCCTCGAGCTTGTCGAAGATCGCCTGGCGCTGCGCCGGATCGGCGATCGCCATGCTGCGCGTGACGAGATCCGCCGCCGCCTTGCTGTCCCAGGCCTTGCGGGGCTGGGTGGCCTTTTCGCCGGTGAACATCTCGAAGGACAGCGACGGGTCGAGGCGCGCGGAGAAGGAGTGCGACATCATCTGGTAGTTGCCGGCCAGGTAGCGATCCTGCTGGACGCCCCAGTCGACGACCTCGACATCGATATTGATGCCCGCCTCCCTGGCCATCGCCTGGACGAGGATCGCCTGGTCGAACATCTCCGGATAGCGCTTGTTCGCCAGCAGCTTGATGACCTGCCCGCGATATCCCGCCTCCGCCAGCAGCTTTTTCGCCGCCGCGATATCCCGGCGGATCGGAGCGGCCTGCTTCGCCTTGTGATAGGCGCTCGAGCGCGGGATCGGCGAATGGCTCGCCTTGGATTGCGAGCCGGTGACCTCGTCGGCGATGGTTTCCAGGTCCAGCGAGAGCAGGATGGCCCTGCGCATCCGGATGTCCGACAGCAACGGGTCCTTCGTCTGGATCAGAAGGTCGCTGATGCTCATCGTCGGGACGCTTTCGATGACGATGTCCTTGCGCGAGCGGTATTCCTGAAGATCGCTCGTGGCGATATCCCAGTTGATGTCGATCCCGTTCGACAGCAGCGCAGCCTTGGCCGTGGCCTCGTCGGGGATGACGAGATAGTCGACCTGCGCGACGAGAGGGGTCTTGTCGCCGGTGAGGCCGTTCCGCGGGCCGGGGCCGGCCGCGTAATGCTCGTTGGCGAGAAGGCGGATGAACTGGCCGCGCTTCCACTCGCCCAGCTTGTAGGGCCCGGTCGTCACCGGCTCGCGCCAGCTCCCGTCCGGGTTGAGCGAGCTTGAATGGAAGATGCCTGTCCCGCCGCAATCGGGCCGGGCCAGGGTGGCGAGGAACAGCGCCGAGGGCTTTTCCAGCGTGAAGACGACCGTCCTGTCGTCCGGCGCAGCGACGCTCGCGACCTTGACCGCGCCGCGCCCGTCGACCTCGCTCAGGCAACGCCAGCCCGTCTTCGGGTCGGTGTAGCGCTGCCACGAGAACAGGACGTCCTTGGTCGTCAGGGGCGCCTCGTTGCTGAACTTGACACCGTCGCGCAACACGAAGGTGTAGGTCTTGCCGTCCTCCGAGACGGCGACGGATTTCGCGAGCACTGGCCCGACCGAGCTGTCGTCCCTGAAGGCGACCAGCCCTTCGAACAGGTTGGTCTGGATGGCATCGGTGATCGCGTCGCGATTGGTGCCGGGATCGAGCGTGCGCGCATCGGCCCCCAGCCTGATCCGCAGCACCGGCTGTTCGGCTGCCGCGGGAAGCGCGGTGCCCAGCAGGCCCAAGACGAGGACAAGCTTCTTCATGACGCCCCTCATTGTTTTTGATTCAGATCAGCTGGAGCCACGGATCGAAAAGCGGCCTCCGCTGTCCGGCATGACCCGATGCCAAAGTGGGCTTCCCGGCTGCCCTGCTCCGCACGGGATGCAGGGGGCGCCGGGGCCGCGCGATATTCAGGCCGCCGACCTGGTGCTGCCCGCCACGACCTTCGGCGCAAGGGTGTAGCGCGTGAAATTGCGATGGAGCGCGGGGAGCAGGGCCACGTCCATGATCGCCTTTGCCGGCTGCATGACGATCATCGCCACGGTCACTGACTGGTTGTTGCCGGAGAAGCTGGGACGCGGCGGCCGGCAGACCGACCAGGGCGACTGGTAGTCGTCGAACAGCGCGGTCTTGACGTGATCGACCGTGATCTGCCCGACATGCGGCTCCAGGCTCTCGCGCACGCGGGTGTCGCGATAGAGCGAGTCCGGCATGTTGGCGATGCCGGTATCGGTCAGCTTCGACAGGGCGACGGGGCTCTGGAAGTGATTGGCGTGCACGATCAGGCCATCCTGCGGCTGGATCATGAAGGTCTCGTCGGGCACGCATTCGAAATCGATCGCGATTCCCTCGCTCTGCGTGACGATGATGTTGTTGGAAGCCGATTTCGGCGTCGTATAGACCGCGTGCATCGCCCGGCCGAGCAGGTCCTGCTCGAGCACCTTCCTGCGGATCAGCGCGAGCGGAACGCCGAGGCGACGATAATCGCGCTCGCATTCGAGATAGTTGCCGGTGATGCTGATGCCGGCGGTGTTGAACCCGAAGCGCGCGAGCACGCCGGCTTCCGTGAAGGTGATGATGTCCGGCCCATCCTCGTTCCTGATCTTCAGGACCACGGCCGTGTCGACGCACTCGGTCTTCCAGTCCCAGTTCTGGGCATGAATCAAGGTGCCCTCCTTGGAAGCCTTGGGCAGCACGACCAGACCGGTGCATTCATCATGAAGCTCGCGGCTTGCCTTGGTCCTGCCGGCGAGCTTGAGCAGTTCCGTCCTGGCGTTCAGCAACATGACGGAGGCGAAATTCACACCGGCGCCTTCAGCGATCCCGTGCATCTCCTCGACATAGTTCGCGTCGAAAGCCGCCACCTGGCTTTCGAAGCCGAGCGCGGTCTCTTCGATGACCGCCCGGCTGACATTCTTCTTGCGGATCTGATCGGTATAATGCTGCACGCCCAGCCTGATGCGGGCGGCGGCCTGCTCACCGTACTGGCGACCCCGCTCGCGCGGCGCACCGCAAACCTCGATCGTGGGACATTCAACGGGAGCGGCCATGTTCGATTCCTTCGTCGGCGCGATTGCACTAGTGGTCGACGACAGTCATCTAACAGAATGTTTTTCTGAAATCAAATGAACATAGATCGCGCCCTGACCAATCTGCAGCGCAGGCTGATCGACCGGATTCTCGAATTCATCCGGCAGGAAGGGTTGCGCCCCGGCGACCGCATCAAGGAGCAGCAGATCGCCTTGCGGCTGGGGGTGTCCCGCACGCCGATCAGGACGGCACTCGCGCTTCTCCAGGACGATGGCGTGGTGCTGCGGCACCCGGGCACCGGCGTTGTGCTGGTCAACCTGCCCGATGACAGCGGCAGCGGAATCGAGACCCGCGAGCTGGCCCCTTCAGCCGCCCGGGAGGAGGCGCTTGTTCTCCGGATCGCGACCGAGAGAGATCGGCGGGAACTGGGCGACGAGTTTTCCGTCGTCGAACTGGCAGAACGATACGGCGTGGCCCGGGCCGCCCTCGTCCCGATCCTGGAACGTCTGGCGGGGCTCGGCATGATCGAGAAGAAGCCGGGCTATGGCTGGCGCTTCCTGACGGACTGGAACCTCACCATCGTCGATGAAAGTTACCGGTTCAGGATGGTGATCGAGCCCGCCGCCTTGCTGGAGCCCGGCTTCAGCGTGTCGCGCAAGTGGCTGGACGACACGCGCGCCGCCCATGAGATCTTTCTCAAGAAGGCCTGGACGGAAGACATGAGCGTGGCGCTGTTCGAGACGAATGCCGCTTTCCATGAGGACCTCGCAGCCGCTTCCGGAAATCGCTTCTATCGAGAAGCCGTTCGCCTCCAGAGCAGACTGCGCCGGTTCGCGATGTACAACTGGAGAAGCGGGCGCGTGCGCGTTGAAAAGAACTTCACCGAGCATATGGCGATCCTGGACGCGATCGAACGGGGCCGTCTCGACGAGGCCTCGGACCTGATGCGGGAGCATCTTCGGATCGCATGGGAATCGACGTCCCGGAGATTCAGCCCGGCCGTCTCCTAGGCCAACCATCACCAGGTTCGCTCAAGGGGCCCGCAGCGCTAGGCCAGTGCGCTGGCCGGCCCGGCCAGTTCGGTCGCATAGGCAATTGTCGGGGTCGACATGAACGAGAAGAAGCAAGTTCTGGCATTCGGCGACAGCTTGACCTGGGGCCGAGACCCGGAGGCCAAAGCCAGGCATCGTCACGCGGATCGCTGGACCAGTATCATCGAGGCTGAACTTGCCAATGTGCGGGTTATCGCCGAGGGCTTGAGCGGTCGCACGACCTGCTTCGACGATCACGCCGGGCCGGCCGACCGCAACGGCACGCGCGCGCTCCCTGTTCTCATCGGCAGCCATGCTCCGCTCGATCTCGTGATCATCATGCTCGGCACCAACGATCTGAAGCCGCATGTCTGCGGCAGCGCGCTCGGAGCCTCGCTCGGCATGGCGCGTCTTTTGGAAATCGTGCGGACCTATCCGCATGGCCGCCAGCCGCCATCGATCCTGTTGATGAGCCCGCCCCATTTCGGCGCAAGCCGGGCGCCAGGCGGACAGCCCGGCGGCGGCCGCAGCATCGCGGAATCGCAAAAGCTGGCACCGCTCTACAAGGCTGTTGCCGAGCGCTCGGATTGCTCCTTCTTCGATGCAGCGTTCGTTTCCGCGGCCTCGAAGGTCGACGGCGTGCATCTGGATGCGGTCAATACACGGGCGATCGGGACGGCCCTGGCTCCGGTCGTCGCTGCCATGCTGACGCGCTGACCGTGATCAGCTCCGCGGTCCCGCGCATCGCGGGCTCCAGGAAGGCTCACCGGACAGGGGTTGACGCCAGCCCGTCGCCCTCCAGAAGGCCGCCGAGAACATGCGGGATGAGCCCGCCCGATTTCAGGAGGGTGATCTCGAGCGAGGTCTCGATCGCGGCCCGCAGGGCGATTGCGACGGTTTCGCCGGAGGGGCGAATGAGCGTCAGCGGAACCGTGCATCGCGGCCTCAGGTGATCCGGGCGAAGATCGACCGCGAAAAGATCGGCCGGGCCGATGGCGAGCGTGCCCGGATCGACGCCTTCAGGCAGCAATAGCGGCAGGATGCCCATCCCGATCAGGTTGGTGCGGTGGATGCGCTCGATGCCCGCAGCGATGACGGCACGAACGCCGAGCAGCGCTACGGCCTTCGCGGCCCAGTCCCGCGAGGAGCCCATGCCGTAGCGCTCGCCCGCCACAAGCACGAGCGGGGTGCTCTCGCTTGCATAACGCTTGGCCGCTTCGGTCAGCGGCACGATCTCCCCGGAAGGCTCGTGCCGCGTGAAGCCGGCCGGCGCATCCGCCGGCAGCAGGTGGTTGACCGCCATCCGGTTGGTGAATGCGCCCCGGATCATCACCTCGAAATTGCCGCGCCGCGAGGCGAAGACGTTGAGATCGGCGGGATCGCCACCCCCGGCGATGATATGCCGCCCGGCCGGGCTGTCCGGGTGGATCTGGTTTGCCGGCGAAATATGATCGGTGGTGACATCGTCGCCCAGCACGATCAGCGGCCGGGCATGTCCTTCCGGCGCCGGCAACCCTTGCGGGCGGACGAAGGGCGGCTTGCGCAAATAGGTCGAGGCGGGGTTCCACGGGAATTGCGGTCCGCTCGGCGCATCGAGATCGATCCAGAGCGGCCGGGTCGCGGCCTCCCGATAGGCCGCGTCGAAATCGGCCACGTCCCAGCCGGAAGCGACGGCCTCGTCGATCTCGGCGCCGGTCGGCCAGATCTCGCCGAGCATCACGGGCTTGCCGGTCCGGTCGAAGCCGAGCGGCTCGCGCGCGATGTCGATGTTGACGGTGCCGGCGAGCGCGAAGGCGATGACCAGCGGGGGCGAGGCCAGGAAGCCGTTCTCGAGATCGGGATGGACACGACCCGGGAAATTGCGGTTGCCGGACAGGACCGCGACCGGTCGAAAGCCCTCGCGGCCCAGCTCGTTCCTGACGACATCGGGCAAGGCTCCGGAATTGCCGATGCAGGTCGTGCAGCCATAGCCGACGATGCCGAAGCCGAGCCCTTCGAGATCGTCGAGCAGGCCGGCGCGACGCAGGAACCGTTCGGCGGTGGGCGATCCCGGCGCCAGCGAGGTCTTGACATAGGCCGGGGGCGACAACCCGCGCGCCCGGGCCTTGCCGGCAAGGATGCCCGCGGCCGCGAGCATGCTTGCATCGGATGTGTTGGTGCAGCTCGTGATCGCGGCGATCACGACCGCCCCATCGGGCAAAGCGCCTTCGCGTGCGGGACGCAGGGCCGGCGTGAAGGCCGAACGGGTCGCGCCGGCGGCGAGCCGATCCTGCGGGCGCCGCGGCCCGGCGACACTGGCTTCGATCGCGTCGAGATCGATGGCGATCGTCCGCGTGAAGCGCGGCTCGACCGCGGCATCGAACCAGAGCTCGCTCGCCCTGGCATAGGCCTCGACCAGCGCGCAGTCTTCAGGCGAGCGGCCGATCCGTGCGAGATAGGCCAGCGCCTTGTCGTCAATCGGGAAATACCCGGTCGATGCCCCGTATTCCGGCGCCATATTGGCGATCGCGGCGCGTTCGCCGACCGACAGGCTCCGCACGCCCGGCCCGAAGAACTCGACGAAATCACCGGTGACGCCGATGGCGCGCAGCGCACGGGTCACTTCCAGCGCAAGGTCGGTCGCGAGCACGCCGTCGCGCAAGCGGCCCGTGAGCTTCACGCCGATGACGTCGGGAATGCGCAGCACGACGGGCACGCCGAACAAGGCGCCTTCCGCCTCCAGCCCGCCGACGCCCCAGCCGAGCACGCCGAGCCCGTTGACGGTCGGTGTATGACTGTCGGTCCCGAGCAGGGCATCCGGGAAGGCCCGGCGCTCGCCCCGATGCGTCTCGCTGATGACCACTCTGGAAAGCCGCTCCAGATTGATCGTGTGCATGATACCCGATCCCGGCGGGTGCACCCGGACGCCCGGCATCGCCGACGCCGCCCATTTCATCAGGCGATAGCGCTCGGCATTGCGCGCGAATTCCTTTTCCAGGTTGCGCCGGAAGGCATCGGGCCGGCCGAAGACATCGACGCCGGAGGAATGGTCCGTCGAGACGTCGACGGGGATCCGCGGCATCAGCAGGTCGGGATCGCGACCGTTCTCGGCGAGCACGTCGCGCATCGCCGCGATATCGACCAGCGCCGGCCCGCAGGTCGTGTCATGCATCATGATCCGGTTCGGCAGGAACGGGATCTCGACGAGGCTCGAGCCTTGATCGAGCCAGTCACGAAAGGCCCGGGGCAGATGCGCCGTCTCTTCCGCGGAGGCCGAGCGCATCGCATTCTCGAACAGTACTCGCAGCACATGCGGCAGGCGCCGGAAATCCGCCCCCAGCAACGACGCAACATCGAGGCGGTGGAGCCGTTCGCCCGCCGCCTCGAAGGCTACCCACTCGGCCTTGTCGTTCAACGTCACGATCGCGTTCGGGCCTGAGCCCGCCCTATTGAATGCCGGGTCGAAGGAAGACCGGAACGATAGGCCAGAGCTTAAGGGCAGAAATTGGCTTTATCAATTTACAAAACCAATGCCGGCATACGGGTCTCCTCCCGGGTGCCGGCGATGCCGTTGGACTTGTCGATGAGGTTAGGCCGTGCGCCCTGTATCGTTAGCGCGCGGGTGCACGACCGGCGATTTGGAGGCGAGCGCTCCGCTGAGATGCCGGCGCATCAGATGGGCCGCCTCCAGATTGTCGCCCCTGGCGAGGAGGTCGAGAATCGCCAGATGCTCGTGGCTCTGCACAGCAATGCGCTGCGGGTCCACCTTGAGCCGGTATTCCGCCAGCCGCCGCAACGGGTTGGCACGCTCCAGCGCGTAGAAAAACATCGGATTGCCGGACATCCTGATGATGCCCTCGTGGAACGCGGCGCCGGCCGCCGTCATCGCCGCAGGCGCCAGCCCGTCGAGGTCGCCCGAGGCCAGCCGCTCCTGCGTCCGGCGCAGGGATGCGGCGACCGTACGGTCGAACCGGAAGCCCGGCTCGAGCAGGGCGGCAGGTTCGATGACCGCTCGAAAACGGTAGATCTCCTCGAAGGCCTCGACCGTTTTGGCGACCTGGCGCAATTTCCAGCCATAGCCCGGCTTCGGCTCGGCCCAGCCTTCGCGGGAGGCGCGCGACAGGAGGTCCTGCGCCTGCGCGCGCGTCAGCTTGTAGCGATCCCGGATGGCCTGTTCGGTCTGGTCGGCGCCGATCCGGTCCTTCAGCCAGTCTTCCGCCAGTTCGTAATAGGGATCGCTTTCGCAAGGGCCGACCGGCACCAGCCCTGTCTCGCCGGTTTTTCGCCCCGCGGCCGGCAACACGAAGATGCCACGGTTCCTGCGGTTTTGGATGACGCCCCGGTCACTGAGGATGGCCAGCGCCTCGCGGA
>JAEWKP010000227.1 GCA_023393655.1 Pseudomonadota bacterium
CCGCGCTCGGACACCTATATCGAGAAGGAATCCTCGATCAACGAGCAGATCGACCGCATGCGCCACTCGGCGACGCGCTCCCTGCTCGAACGCGACGACGTGATCATCGTCGCCTCGGTCTCCTGCATCTACGGTATCGGCTCGGTCGAGACCTACACGGCGATGACCTTCTCGATAAAGCTCGGCGAGCGCATCGAGCAGCGCCAGCTCATCGCCGATCTCGTCGCGCTCCAGTACAAGCGCACCCAACACGACTTCGCCCGTGGCACCTTCCGCGTCCGTGGCGACGTGATCGAGCTCTACCCGGCGCACTATGAGGACCGGGCCTGGCGCATCGGCCTGTTCGGCGACGAGGTCGAGAGCATCAGCGAGTTCGACCCGCTGACCGGCCAGAAGACCGGCGAGCTCGAATTCATCAAGGTCTACGGCAATTCGCACTACACCACGCCGCGCCCGACGCTGACCCAGGCCGTGAAGTCGATCAAGGAGGAGCTGAAGGCCCGCCTCGACGAGCTCACCCGCAGGGGCCGCTTCCTGGAGGCTCAAAGGCTCGACCAGCGCTGCACCTTCGACATCGAGATGATCGAGGCCACCGGCTCCTGCAACGGCATCGAGAACTATTCGCGCTATCTCACCGGCCGCAAGCCGGGCGAGCCGCCGCCGACGCTCTTCGAATACCTGCCCGACAACGCCCTCGTCTTCACCGACGAGAGCCATGTCAGCGTGCCGCAGATCGGCGGCATGTACCGGGGCGACTTCCGCCGCAAGGCGACGCTGGCCGAATACGGCTTCCGGCTGCCGTCCTGCATGGACAACCGGCCGCTGCGCTTCGAGGAATGGGACGCGATGCGGCCCCAGTCGGTGCATGTCTCGGCCACGCCCGGCGGCTGGGAGATGGAGCAGACCGGCGGCGTCTTCACCGAGCAGGTAATCCGTCCGACCGGCCTGATCGACCCGCCGGTCGAGATCAGGCCCGCCAAGCATCAGGTCGCGGACCTGCTGGACGAGGTCAAGGAGGTCACCGAGCGCGGCTACCGCACCCTCGTCACCGTGCTGACCAAGCGCATGGCCGAGGATCTGACCGAGTATCTGCACGAGAACGGCGTGCGCGTGCGCTACATGCACTCGGACATCGACACGATCGAGCGCATCGAGATCCTGCGCGATCTCCGGCTCGGAGCGTTTGATGTTCTGGTCGGCATCAACCTGCTGCGCGAGGGCCTCGACATCCCCGAATGCGGTTTCGTCGCCATCCTCGACGCCGACAAGGAGGGCTTCCTGAGGTCGGAAACCTCGCTGATCCAGACCATCGGCCGCGCCGCCCGCAATGTCGACGGCAAGGTCATCCTCTATGCCGACCACGTCACCGGCTCGATGGAGCGGGCGATGGCCGAGACCAACCGCCGCCGCGAGAAGCAGGTCGCCTATAACGAGGCGAACGGTATCACGCCGCAGACGGTGAAGAAGAATATCGGCGACATCCTCGGCTCGGTCTATGAGCGCGACCATGTCACGGTCGACAAGGGGCTGGTGGCGCCGGCCTCGGGCCACAACCTCAAGGCCGCGATCGCCGATCTCGAGAAGCGCATGCGCGAGGCCGCGGCCGATCTCGAATTCGAGACGGCGGCCCGCCTGCGCGACGAGATCAAGCGCCTGCAGGCGACGGAGCTGGCGATCGCGGACGATCCGCTCGCCCGGCAGGGCGATGTCGAGGCCTCCGCCGGCAAGTACAAGGGCGAGCGCTCTTACGGCTCAAGCGCCAACCTGCCGCCCACCCGCGCCCGCAAGCCCACGGACGAGGACATGGGCCCGCATAACTGGGGCGGCGGCGAGGGCAAGCCGAAAGCCGGCGAGAAGCCGAACCCGCTGCTGACCGGCACCTCACGGGTGCGCAAGCCGACCCTGGACGAGATGGGCCCGGTGCCGGAATCGCGGCCGAAGGGGGCGGCGGAGAGGCGGAGAAGGAGATAAGGACGGCTCAGTACTCTTTACTGAGAGTTTCTCGTTCTAGGATTAACTGTTTGTATTTGCTCAAGAATATCTGACGCTCGTTGCCTTGGAGTGGGCAGTCGATTGTCCCATATGATTTGGCGCGGAGGACATCCAGAATCCTCATGTCACCAACTATGTATGGCTCAAGAGCCTCTCCTAGGAGCCATAGAGCAATTCTTGCTGCTTCAGCGTCGAGCGGCGGTTTTTCGCTAAAATAAGGATAGATAATTTTATTCGTTTCGTCAGATATACTCAAGGCAAGAAGATTCTCAATCTTAACGATGCAGTTTATTTCTTCTAGTATAAATTGAGTTTTGACCGATTGTTCAATCAGTATATAAGATTCATTCCTCCATCGCCTTTTCTCGTTCCACCAGCGCAAAAATCCATCCTTGAGTAATGGATAAAGTCTCTTGGTGTTTTTTAGTTCAGCCATTCGCAATGGGATTTGAATTTGTAGATCAAGATTTCCAGCGACGTGCGCTTTTGCATCAGCCCAAAATGGGCCGAAAAAATCGCCTCCAGATTCCTTAAGTCCGATTAATTTATTTCTTTCTTGCCGAATATCGCTTCGTAGTAACGCTTTTCTCTGCGATGGCGAGGCGTAGAATAACTGAAGGAGCTTTCTCAGATTGATTTTTTCGAGTGCCACGACACGTTAGTCTCCGGCTGTAAGGCTAACCTAGGGTTGTTCCCGCTCGATTCGCAAGAGTGCAAACTACCTATGGAAGCCATCTTCGCCCGGAGCGGTCGAAGGTGGCCATGATGAAGCGCCGAAGCATCCTTTGGGAGGTAAAACGTCATCGCGCGCTTCGCGTGACCTCTCCTATCTGAGAGAAGAGAGGCGTTGCAGTTCGGAAGTCTCGGTTCGGGGAAGTCTCAGGCCCCGTCGAAAGCGGCGTGATAGCGCACCGCGCCGGCCGGCAGTTCCGCGCCGAAGGCGAGGCGCATGAAGTATTCCGGCGGCACGCCCTCCAGCACCAGCGCCGGATCGTTGGCGAAGCCGAAGCGGCCGTAATAGGCGGGGTCGCCGAGCAGGACGCAGCCGCCGGCGCCCTTCTCGCGCAGGCGCCGCAGGCCCTCGCGGATCAGGCTTGAGCCGACGCCGCCGCGCTGCCGGCCCGGCTTCACCGAGACCGGCCCGAGCCCGAACCAATCGCGCGCCGCCCCGTCGATCGTCACTGGCGAGAAGGCGACATGGCCGACGATCTCGCCCTCTTCGACGGCGACGAGCGAGAGCGTCAGCGCCCCGGCCGCGCGTAGGGCATCGACGATCGCCGCTTCGGTACCGCTGCTATGCGGCGCCGTCGCGAAGGCCTCCGTGGTCAGGGTGCGGATGGCGTCGGAATCGGCGGGCTGTTCGGGGCGGATTTGCATGCGGGGCTTATGCCATGCCGATGTCGCCGATGAAAACTAATCCCCGCCCGCGCGTCCCCCGCCTATCCTCGGCCCACCTCACCCCGAGGGGCAGCCATCCGGAGGCATGCTGCATGGCGGGGCGGGGGCGGCGCCTGCGGCCGGGTTTGCACCCTGGCCTCGGGAGGCTTCGGGGCACCGCCCTGGGGATACTACGATCCCTGTGCGAGGAGCTCGCTGGAAGGCTCGGGATATCCGAGGCCGGACGCGGAATGGATGACGAGGCGATGAGCCGAACTGATCCGTGAAGCGGCCGACCTGCGGAATTCAGACCGTATAAGCGCGGCCCGGAGACTTAAGAACGCCGGCAAGCGGAGCGCCACGGGGCGTGCGGAGGGTGGCTCAATCCCTCCGCGCCGCATCCTGGCTCAACGGAAGCGGCCCGATACCCCGCGCCTCGCGGCGCTCCGCTGCCCCTCATTCTCCCCGCGTGCGGCGACGCTGGCGGCCGCAGGCGCTTGCGCGCAATCTCGCCGTCATGCTCGCCCTTGTGGCGAGCATCCACGTCTTGAACACCGCGCTGCCCGAAGGAAGACGTGGATGGTCGGGACAGGCCCGACCATGACGGCGATAGCAGCTCCCTGCCAACGCAGATGTGATGGCCCGGCTGCAACCCGGCCGTGGCAGGCTGGTTGCGGAGAGGCGCGCGGCGCGCGCGCCCGAGCAGGGAGACGTTGCATGACGATGCTGAACCGCCGCCGCCTTCCCGTCCTTCTCGCCGGCCTTGCCGCCACCGTCGCGCTGCCGGCGCTGGCGCATCACGGCTGGGCCTGGGCCGAGGGCGAGCAGATGACGCTCAAGGGCAAGATCAGCAAGATCTCGATGGCCCCGCCGCATCCGATGCTGATGGTCGAGTCCGAGGGCAAACTCTGGCAGGTCGATCTCGGCAATCCCAACCAGACCGAGCGCTCCGGCTTCCGCGGCGACACGGCCAAGCCCGGCGATGCCATCACAGCGCTCGGCAACCGCCATCTCGACAAGACCAAGCTGCACATGAAGGCGGTGCGCATCACTCTCGCCGGCAAGGATTACGACATGTATCCGGAGCGCATTCGCACGAACTGAGCGTGGCCGAACTGATCGAAGCGCTGGGGCATTGGCCGGGCGCGCTGTGGCTGCAGCGCTCCGGCACGGCCTATCTCGTCGTCAATGCCGCTCATATCCTCGGCATCGGCCTGCTTGTCGGCGCGATCCTGCCGCTCGATTTCCGGCTGATCGGCCTGCTGCGCGGCGCGCCGCTCGCCGTGCTCGCGCCGGTCCTGACCCGCGCCGCCGCCTTCGGCCTCGCGCTGGCGCTATCGACCGGCGCCTGGCTCTTCACCGTCAAACCCGCGGAATATGCGGGCAATCCCGCCTTCCTCGCCAAGCTGGCCCTGCTCGCGCTGGCGCTCGGTAACATCGCGCTCCAGCATCGGGGCAGGGCGCTGGCGGAGGCCTTGGCGACGGAGCGGGTGCCACGGCGTGTACGGGCGAGCGCATTCGCCTCCTTCACGCTCTGGCTGGCGGTATTGCTGGCGGGGCGCTGGATTGGTTTCGTCTAGGCGGCTACGGCGAGCTGCGTGTCGAGCTTGCGGATCGCGGTGCTGAGCTCGGGCTCGTCGACGATATCGGCGGCGTCGGCGAGCTTGAACCAGTGCAGGTCGCGCTGATGCTGCTCGGCCCAGCTGTCGAGCTGCTGCTCGACCTCGAGCAGATAGAGTTTGACCTCGCAGAGGGCGAAATGGTCGCTCATCCGCTTCCAGTAGGTGTAGCGCCCGGCCGGCTTCTCGCTGACGCGGCCGATCACGCCGGCCTCCTCATAGGCCTCGCGTGCGGCAGCGTCGCGGTCCTTGAGCCCCTTCATCGGCCAGCCCTTGGGCACGATCCAGCGGCGCGTGGTGCGCGAGGTCACGAGCAGGATTTCGGTCGAGCCGTCGGCGACGTGGCGGATCGGCATGGCGGCGATCTGCGACCGCTTCTCCCCCGGTTTCCGCTTGGCCTTCTTCATCGACGCTGAGAGCCTCCTCGGCATCGGGCCGAAAAGTGGAATGCACTTTTCGGACAATCCCGATGCCACACCAAAAAGCTTGATCGCCATAGGCGATCGAGCGGCTGCACATTCGTCCGGCTCCGAATCACGATGTTCGCCGGAGCGAATAAATATTGCATCGATTCGCAGAAATGGAAGAGGCGTTCCGCGGAATCGTATCAGCCCTTCGAGGCGTGCATGTCTTCCGGCTTGGCCAGCCGCAGCAGGAGCCAGCCACTGACGCCGGAGAGGAGCGAGCCGGCGATCACGCCGATCTTCGTCTGGCTCTGCAGCGCTTCCGAATCCGGGAAGGCGAGCAGCCCGATGAACAGGCTCATGGTGAAGCCGATGCCGCAGAGCAGGGCGATGCCGTAGAACTGCGCCCAGGAGGCGCGGGCCGGCAGGTCGGCGAAGCCGGTGCGGATCGCCAGCCAGCTGAAGCCGAAGACGCCGATCTGCTTGCCCAGGAACAGCCCGAGCATGATGCCGATCGGAACGGGTGCGGCGAGCGTGGACAGACCAAGCCCGGCGAAGGAAACGCCGGCATTGGCGAAGCCGAAGATCGGGATGACCAGGAAGGCGACATAAGGGTGCAGCCCGTGCTCCAGCCGGTGCAGCGGCGAGACGGTGCTGTCGGGCTTCGCCGGCGAGGGGGTGAGCGGGATCGTTAGCGCCAGCGCGACACCGGCCAGCGTCGCATGCACGCCGGATTTCAGGGTGAAGTACCAGAGCGCCAGGCCGAGCAGGAGATAGGGCGCAAGCCGCATCACGCCGAGGCGGTTCAAGGCGATCAGGGCGACAAGCGTCGCCCCGGCGAGCCCGAGATACAGGCCGGACAACCCGGCCGTGTAGAAGACCGCGATGATGATCACCGCGCCGAGATCGTCGAGGATGGCGAGCGCGGTCAGGAAGACCTTGAGCGAGGCCGGTACGCGCGACCCGAGCAGCGAGAGCACACCGAGCGCAAAGGCGATGTCGGTGGCGGTCGGGATTGCCCAGCCGCGCAGGCTTTCGGGAGCGTCGAGATTGAAGGCGACATAGATCAGGCCCGGCGCGATCATGCCGCCGAGCGCGGCGAAGCCGGGCAGCACGCGGCGGCTCCAGCTCGAGAGCTGGCCGTCCAGCATCTCGCGCTTGATCTCAAGCCCGACGAGCAGGAAGAACACCGCCATCAGCGCGTCGTTGATCCAGTGCAGGACCGAAAGCCCGAGCACATAGCTCTTCAGGGCGCCAAAATAGAGCGGCGCTGCCGGCGAGTTGGCGACGACGAGGGCGAGCGCCGCGACGACCATCAGGACGATACCGCCCGCAGCTTCGCTATGCAGGAAGTCCCGCAAGGCGGAAAGGGGTTTCGTCCGGGTCGCGGGGGCGGCCATCAAGCTCTCCTTCGTCAGTCAGACGGGGAGAGATACGACAGGCGGTCGCCGATGACCAAGTTTGCCGATGCCGCAGGCGGCTTCAGGACTTCTTGCCGTCCTTGTCGAACTGCTTGAGGAAGGCGGTCAGGTCCCTGATCTCCTTCTCGCTCTTGATGCCGGCGAAGATCATCTTGGTGCCGGGGATCTTGGCCTTGGGGGCCTTGATATATTCGGCGAAGGTCTCCTCGTCCCAGGTCAGGCCGGAATTCTTGTTGGCGGCCGAGTAGCTATAGCCTTCGACGGCACCGGAATGCCGGCCGATCAGCCCGTTGAGCTCGGGCCCGACGAGATTGCGCGCGCCTTCGCCGATCTGGTGGCAGGCGCGGCATTTTGCGAAGGAGCGTTCGCCCGCCGAGGCATCCTGTGCCGCGGCGGGTTGGGAAAGGAAGGGAAGAAGCAGAACAAGGCTGGAGAGGATGGCTCGCATGATCACGTCTTTCGACTTGGAGGCATTCTCAGCTTAGCGCCGAGCCGCGTGCCGATGGCATGAGCCATTTCGACGCGCGGCGCGCTGTCCTTCCGGCTGGAACATGAGAGCTCGGGGAATTCCCGGGCGATCCTCAGAGTTCGCCGATCCATTCCGCCACGGTCGCGGTGAAGGCGTCCGGCCGAGAGATCGGGAAAAGATGCCCGCCGGTTTCCATGATCGCCCGGCGGCAGCCGGGCAGGGCGGAGGCGAGCTCTTCCTGATGATAGACCGGCACGACCATGTCGTCGCGCGTGCCGAGGATGAGCACCGGCATCAGCAGCGCGTCGATATCGGCGGTGCCGTCGAAGGCGAGCAGCGCGTCGAGGCGCTCGCGGGCGATCGTCCGGGCGTGCTGGCTCACCGGCGCGGCTTCGATCGCGGCGTCGTAGATATGCCAGTTGGCTTCGATCCAGCGCGGTTGGTAGCCGCTCAGCACGGAGGTCGCGGCATAGGCATGGGGATCGCAGCCCAGGATCGCCCGCCTGGTGCCGAAGACCGCGTTGAGATAGCGGCCGGGCTTGAGCCAGCTCGCGCTCAGGATCAGGCCGTCGAGGCGGCCGGGGGCCTGCTTGGCGATGGCCTGCGCGATGCAGCCGCCGGTCGAATGGCCGAGCACCACGGCGCGCGAAACGCCGGCGGCGTCGAGCACGGCGAGGCTGTCCTGCGCCAGCAGGTCGATCGAGCAGGGCACTTCGCCGCGGCTGCTGGCGCCGATGCCGCGCTGGTCGAAGCGGATGACCTGGAAGGAGCGCGACAGCGTCGCCGCGATCTCGCTCCAGAAGGCGGCGCTGCCGCTGAGCCCGCTGACGAGCAGCAACGGTTGGCCGTGGCCTTCCTTGAACGCGTGGAGCGTCGCGCCGTCTGGCGTCTCGATCTTGAAATCGATGATGTCCGTGGTGGCCGTCATGCATCACCTCGCGGATGGAGATGCCGAATGCTGCGCTGCCGGCGCATGATGTCGTCCATGGCCCCATCCTCCCTGGAATAGTAGGTCGCCCGCCCTGATCGCTCGGTCTTGATTTGGCCAATGAGATCACTTCGTGTCAGGATGGCGCATCGAGACCGCCCCCGCCATGGCTTGAGTGCAGGGGGAGCAATGTTCTTGACGCAGATCAAATAGACCAAAGACTAATTGGCCTGCGTGTGGCGCATATCTTTGTGTGCGGTGCTCAGGGTCAGGACGGGTTCAACCCTTCGCTGAGAGCGTAGGGCGCGAGCACATCGCGGATGTCGCGCTCGATGCGCGGCGTCAGCAGGGCGCGGGTGACGACGGCCCGCAGATGGTGATCCATCAGGTCGGCAGCGCGGGCAGCGTCGCCGGCGCGCAGTGCGTCGATCAATTGGCGATGTTCGGAAACGGCGCATTCGGTCGAGTGCGGGCGCCCGTAGATCGCCAGGATCAGCGAGCAGCGCGACGAGGCCTCCTGGACATAGCGCAGCAGTAGCGCATTGCCGGTCATCTTCGCGAGCTTGATGTGGAACTCGCCGGAGAGGCGGATCGATTCCGGGCCGTCCTGCTCATGCGCCTTCTCCTCCTGGCGGACATGGGCTTCCAGCTCCGCGACCTGGGCGGGGGTGATGCGGCCGGCAAGGCTTTCGGCGACGAGTCGCTCGAGGCCGCGCCGGACCTCGAAGACGTCGCGCGCTTCTTCCAGCGTCGGATAGGCGACCGAGGCACCGCGATTGGGCTTGAGCTCGACGAGACCCTCAACGGCAAGCCGCCCGAAGGCCTCCCGCACCAGGGTGCGGCTGACGCCGAGCTGCTCGCCGATCGAATCCTCGGGCAGCTTCATGCCCGGCTTCAGCGCCTGCTCGATGATCGCCCGGCGCAGCGCCCGGTAGACGGATTCGGCGCGCAGAACCGGGGTTCGCTTCTCGCCCATCGTGGCTGTCCCTCGTGCTGGAATGGTCTTGTCCGGGGGCGTCAATGTCACGATCGCGGGCTCCGCGCCAGTTTCCGCTTGTGCTCAATAATCGCATACAATACTGTTCTAATATCGTATGCAAGTATGCCTTATAATCGCACACGAAATTGGCGCGCAAAGCGTCAGGTGCATAACGGGACGGCAACAAGCGATCGAGGTTCGGCGCAGCCCGCGGCACGCCGATGCAAAAGGGGAGAAGTCGATGAAGAAGGCCTGGTTGCTGGCGGCCGTCGCCGCCTTCGCGTTCACCGGTGCGGCGGAAGCCAAGACGCTGAAATGGGGCGCGTCACGCGAGATCGCCTCGCTCGACCCCTATTCCTACGGCGAGACCTTCACGCTCGCGGTGCTCAATCACGTCTACGAGGGGCTGGTTCGCTATACCGGCGACCTCAAGATCGAGCCGGCTCTGGCCGAGTCCTGGGAAACCGTGTCGCCGACCGTCTGGCGCTTCAAGCTGCGCCAGGGCGTCAAGTTCCACAACGGCAACCCCTTTACCGCCGATGACGTCATCGCCTCGCTGGCCCGCGTCACCCACGAGACCTCGCCACTCAAGGGCAACCTGCCGGCCTACAAGAGCTCGAAGAAGATCGACGACCTGACCGTCGAGATCGAGGTCAACGGTCCCTATCCGCTGCTGCTGAACGACCTCACCAATATCTTCATCTTCGACAAGGAATGGATGGAGGCGAACAACTCGCTGCTGCCGACCGATTCCGGCAAGGGCGTGAAGGGCTACGCCACCGACAATGCCAACGGCACCGGCCCGTTCACGGTCGAGAGCCGCCGCGCCGATTCCAAGACGGTCTTCGTCAGGAATGCCGGCTGGTGGGACAAGCCGAAGCACAACATCGACCGGATCGAGTTCTCGCCGATCACCTCCTCCTCGACACGCGTGGCGGCGCTGCTCTCCGGCGAGATCGACTATACCAACGTCGCGCCGCTGCAGGACCTGCCGCGCCTCTCCGCCTCGCCGGACGTCAAGGTGCTGCAGACCAACGAACTGCGCTCGGTCTTCTTCGCCTTGAACCTCGGCGACAAGCTCACCGAGAGCGACGTCAAGGACAAGAATCCCTTCAAGGACATCCGGGTCCGCGAGGCGCTTTATCGGGCGATCGACATCGACGCGGTGCAGAAGCGCGCCATGCGCGGCCTGTCGCGCAATACCGGCGCGCTCGTCGCCCCGGCGATCCCCGGCTACGATCCCTCGCAGGACGAGCGCCTGCCCTTCGATCTGAACGGCGCCAAGAAGCTGCTGGCCGATGCAGGCTATCCCAATGGCTTCTCGTTCCAGATCAATTGCCAGAGCGACTCTCTCGTCAACGAGGAGGAGTTCTGCCAGGCGATCGCGGCGATGTGGTCGCGCGCCGGCCTGAAGCCGAACCTCAGCATGGCCCCGCGCAGCCAGCAGACGCCGAAGCGCGTCAAGGGCGATTTCGACGTCATCTCCTTCGGCTGGGCCAACGAGCCGATGATCGACGCCTATTCCCTGCTGGTGCAGGTGCTGCATTCCAAGAACGGCACCAGCGGCGTCTTCAACTGGGGCAACTGGGGCGATCCGCGCATCGACGTGCTGATCGACAAGGCCGGCGTCGAGCTCGACACGCCCAAGCGCATCGAGCTGATGAAGGAGGCGCTCAAGATCGCCAAGCAGGAGCAGCTCTTCATCCCGCTGCACCAGCAGCCGATGGCCTGGGCGATGCGCTCGACGATCGTCTCGACCGTGCAGGCCTCGGACAACAAGCCGCGGCTCTGGCTGACCGTGATGAAGTGAGGCTGACGCCGACGCCGTCATTCCGGGCGCGCCGCAGGCGCGCGCCCGTAACTCATGAACGCGACGGCGCCGCTGCTGTGATGGCGGTGCCGCTTCATGGATCCCGGCGGTGTTCATGGATTCCAGGCTCTTCGCGGCGCGAAGCCCCGGAATGACGTCGAGATTTCCGAGACCGGAGAACACTCCATGCCGGCCTTTCTCTTCAAGCGACTGCTCAATGCCGCCGGCGTCATGCTGGCGGTGGCCTTTCTCGCCTTCCTGATCTTCCGCTTCGTCGGCGACCCCGTGGAGCTGATGCTGAACGAGCAGGCGAGCCAGCAGCAGCGCGACGAATTGCGCGTCCGCCTCGGCCTCGACAAGGGCTTCGTGCTGCAATACGCGACCTTCGTCGGCAATGCCGTGCGCGGCGATTTCGGCATCTCCTACCGCAATCAGCAGGATGTCTTCACGCTGATCTCGGAGCGCTTCCCGGCGACCTTCGAGCTGGTGCTTGTCGCGACGTTCCTGTCGCTCGCCGTCGGTGTTCCCCTCGGCGTTTACACCGCGATCCGGCGAGACAGTTTCCTCGCCAAGACCCTGCAATTCGTCTCTGTTCTCGGGGTCTCGCTGCCGAGCTTCGCGCTGGGTATCCTCTTCATCCTGATCTTCTCGGTGACGCTGCAATGGCTGCCGGCCTTCGGGCGCGGCGAGGTCGTGCAGCTCGGCTGGTGGAGCACCGGCCTGCTCACCGCTTCCGGCCGCAAGGCGTTGATCCTGCCCGGCATCACGCTCTCGCTCTTCCAGATCACGCTGGTGATGCGCCTCGTCCGCGCCGAGATGCTGGAGACCATGCGCACCGACTTTATCCGCTTCGCCCGGGCGCGCGGCCTGCCGTCCCGCGCCGTCCATTTCGGCCACGCCCTGCGCAACTGCCTGATGCCGGTCATCACCGTCACCGGCCTGCAGATCGGCAATCTCATCGCCTTCGCGTTGGTCACCGAGACGGTGTTCCAGTGGCCGGGCATGGGCATGCTCTTCGTCCAGGCTGTCACCTTCGTCGATATCCCGGTGATGGCGGCCTATCTGATTGTCGTCTCCTTCATCTTCGTCACGCTCAACACATTGGTCGACCTGACTTATGCCTGGGTCGATCCGCGCCTGCGCGAGGACGCGCTGACGGGAGGCGCCAATGCTCGCTGACAACACTCGGTCCGCTGATGCCGTGAAATCCGGCCGCCTGCGCCGCTTTCTCGACAGCGACATCGGCTGGAGCTTCTGCCATACGCCCGTGGCCTGGCTCTCGGCGCTGATGCTGGCGCTGCTCGTCCTGAGCGCGCTCTTCGCCCCGCTGATCGCGCCGCAAGACCCCTACGACCTCGCACAGATCTTCATCGACAAGGCCGAGATCCCGCCGATCTGGCAGGAGGGCGGCGAATGGCCGTTCCTGCTCGGCACCGACCCGCAGGGCCGCGACGTGCTGTCGGCCATCCTCTACGGTTCGCGCATCTCGCTGATCATCGGCTTTGCGGCGGTGATGGTCTCGATGCTGATCGGGGTCTCGATCGGGCTGATTGCCGGCTTCCATGGCGGGCGCATCGACAATCTGCTGATGCGGCTGGGCGATACCGTTCTCTCCATCCCGACCCTGCTGATGGCGATCCTGGTCTCGGCGATCTTCCGCGAGATGCTACCGCCGGCCCTGCGCGAGCCCTTCTCCGCCGTGGTGCTGGTGCTCTCGATCGCGCTGACGAGCTGGGTGCAATACGCCCGCACCGTGCGCGCGCTGACCATGGTCGAGCGCCGCAAGGAATACGTGCTCGCCGCCCGCATCATCCGCGTGCCGGCGACGCGGATCATGGGCCGCCACATCCTGCCCAACACGATGACGCCGGTGCTGGTTTCGGCGACGCTCAGTCTCGGCCTTGCCATTCTCTCGGAGGCGACGCTCTCCTTCCTCGGCGTCGGCATGCCGATCACCCAGCCCTCGCTGGGAACGCTGATCCGCATCGGCAACCAGTACCTGTTCTCCGGCTCCTGGTGGCTCGTCGTCTTCCCCTCGCTGCAGCTCGGCCTGATCGTGCTCTCGGTCAACCTGCTCGGCGACTGGCTCCGCGACGCGCTGAACCCGAAACTGCGCTGACCATCACAAGAAACCACGAGGATACGCCCGCGATGACTGCCTCTCTCCTGATCCGCAACGTCCGCCCGAACGCGGGGCCTGCCCTCGACATCCTGATCGAGAACGGCCGCATCGGCCGGATGGCGAAGGACATCGCCGCGCCCGCCGGCGTGACGGTCGAGGATGGCCGCGGCGAGATCGCCATTCCCGGCCTGGTCGAGGCTCATGCCCATCTCGACAAGAGCCTCTGGGGCCAGCCCTGGTATGTCAACGAAGTCGGCCCGAAGCTGCTCGACAAGATCGACAACGAGCGCCTGAACAAGCGCCGCCTCGACATGGACCCGGCCCGCCAGTCGGCGCGCCAGACCGTCCAGTCCTCGACGATGGGCTCGACCCATACCCGCAGCCATGTCGACGTCGACACCGATCACGGACTCTGGGGCGTCGAAGGCATCCTGAAGACCCGCGAGGACTACGCGGACATCATGGACATCGAGCTCGTCGCCTTCCCGCAATCGGGCCTGCTGCGCCGGCCGGGCACGCTGGAACTGATGCACGAGGCGATGAAGGCCGGCTGCGAGATCGTCGGCGGCCTCGATCCCTGCGCCATCGATCGCGACCCGAAAGGCCATCTCGATGCGATCTTCGGGCTCTGCCAGACCTATGGCCGGCCGCTCGACATCCATCTGCACGAACCCGGCGAGATGGGCCTGTTCTCGCTCGACCTGATCATCGAACGCACCCGCGCGCTCGGCATGAAGGGCAAGGTGACGGTCAGCCACGCCTTCTGCCTGGGCACCGATCCGCAACTGGTCGACCCCGTGATCCCGCAGCTCGCCGCGCTCGACATCGCGATCATGACCACGGCACCGGCCCGCAACACCGCGCCGGCCGTCAAGAAGCTTCTCGATGCCGGCATCCGCGTCTGCTCGGGCTCGGACGGCATCCGCGACACCTGGGGCCCCTATGGCAATGCCGACATGGTCGAGCGGGCCATGTTCATCGGCCTGCGCAACAATTTCCGCCGCGACGACGAGGTTGAGCTCGGCCTGCATGTCTGCACGACCGGCGGCGCCCAGGTGATGGAGATCGCCGATTATGGTCTCGCCGAGGGCAAGATCGCCGATCTCGTGATCAAGCCGGGCCAGAGCCTGACCGATATCGTCGTGACCCGTTCGCCCAAGCGCCGCGTGATCAAGCGCGGCAAGATCGTCGCCCGTGATGGCGTTTCGGTGAGGAC
>JAEWKP010000342.1 GCA_023393655.1 Pseudomonadota bacterium
CGTAGCCGCCCGAGCCGTTCACCTCCTTGACGACGAGCTTGTCGAGATTGTCGAGCACATAGGCATTGGCCTCGGGCTCGCGGCATCGGTAGGTCGGGACGTTCTTCAGGATCGGCTCCTCGCCGGTGAAGAACTTCACGATCTCCGGCATGTAGCTGTAGACCGCCTTGTCGTCGGCGACGCCGGTGCCGACAGCGTTCGCCAGCGTGACGTTACCGGCCTTGTAGGCGCCGATGATGCCGGGGACGCCGAGCACGGAATCGCTGCGGAAGGCGAGCGGGTCGATGAAGTCGTCGTCGATGCGTCGGTAGATCACGTCGACGCGCTTCGGCCCCTGCGTCGTGCGCATGTAGACGACATCGTCCTTGACCAGGAGGTCAGAGCCCTCGACCAGCTCGACGCCGAGCTTGTCGGCGAGGAAGGAGTGCTCGTAGAAGGCCGAATTGTACTGGCCGGGCGTCAGCAGGCAGATCGTCGGGTCGGAGGAGGCGCTGCGCGGCGCGACCGAGCGCAGGGTCGCCAGCAACTGGTCGGGATAATTATCGACCGGCGCGACGCGATGCGTCGAGAACAGCTCCGGGAAGAGCCGCAGCATCACCTCGCGGTTCTCCATCATGTAGGAGACACCGGACGGCGTGCGGGCATTGTCTTCCAAGACGTAGAAAGTATCCGCGTCGACGCGCACGATATCGATACCGGCGATATGGCAGTAGATGCCGTGTGGCACCTTGAAATCGACCATTTCGAGCTGGTAGCAGGCGTTCCGATAGACCAGATCGGGCGGGATGATGCCGGCCTTCAGGCATTCCTTGGGGCCGTAGACATCGGCCAGGAACATGTTGAGCGCGGTGACGCGCTGGCGCAGGCCCGCTTCCAGCTTGGTCCATTCCGGCTTGGTCAGGACGCGCGGGATGATGTCGAAGGGGATCAGGCGCTCGGTCGATTCCTCGTCGCCATAGACCGCGAAGGTGATGCCGATGCGGCGGAAGAACAGCTCCGCCTGGCTGCGCCTGAGCGCCAGCATCTCGGGCGGCGCTTCCTTCAGCCAACGATCCAGAGCCTCGTAGGCCGGCCTCAGCTCGGCTCCCGAACCGGTCATTTCATCGAATGCGACCATGCAGCCCTCTTCCCCGTTGAAACCAGCCTATGCGCATTCGCGGCCGTTCGGGAAGAGGGAGAATAGCTGTGCAATTGATCAGGTCTGCCTTTTTCCTGGGCAGTATTGATCAGGTACAGTTTACTTTAGTTGATCTTGGCAAAGCTGAACCAGCCCGCGGAGAGCGGCTGTTCCTTCGTCGCGCCGCGATGGGCGGCCATGCCTGGGCTATTCTTGGACCGAATTGGCGCGTCCGTCCAGCCAGAGGCGCAGGGCTTCCGCATTGTTCCGATTCTCGTCCTTTGCCGCATAGAGCAGGACGACCGGGCCCTTCTTCCGCTCGGCGGCGAGGGTCGCCAGCGCGGCCTGTGCCGGCGGGCTGCCGAGCTCGGTCGCATAGGCGACGCAGAATTCGTCCCAGCGATCGGGATGGCCGTGGAATTCGTGGCGGAGCGCGTCGCTGGGCGCGAGGTCCTTGAGCCAGAGGTCGATCCGGTCCTTCGAGACGCCGCGTGGCCAGAGTCGGTCGACCAGGATACGTTTGCCGTCGCCGGGTGCCGGGGGATCGTAGACGCGCTTCACCGCGAGGTTCGTCATCAGATCAGCCCGAGACTGCGGAAGCTGGCATGGCCGTCGCGGCCGACGATGTTGTGGTCGTGGATCGCGATGCCAAGCGGCTTGGCGATATCGACGAGCTCGCGCGTCATGCGCATGTCGGCGCCGGAAGGCGTCGGGTCGCCGGAGGGATGGTTGTGCACGAGGATGATCGCCGAGGCGGAGAGTTCGAGCGCGCGGCGCATCACCTCGCGCGGATAGACCGGGGTGTGATCGACCGTACCGGTCTGCTGGACCTCGTCGGCGATCAGCATGTTCTTCTTGTCGAGGAAGAGGATGCGGAACTGCTCGCGCTCGGCGAAGGCCATCGCCATCCGGCAATAGTCGAGAACCGAGGACCAGGAGGAGAGCACGGGCCGCTTGCCGACCGCGCCCTTGGCCATGCGCTTCAAGGCGGCTTCGACGATCTTGAGATCGAGCGCGACGGACTCGCTGACTCCGTCGATCTCCGCGAGACGCGTAGCGGGAGCGCCAAGCACTTCCGCGAAGGAGCCGAAGCGCTGAATCAGTTCCTTGGCGAGCGGCTTGACGTCGCGTCGCGGAATCGAGCGAAAGAGCAGGAGTTCCAGCAGTTCGTAGTCAGGTAGCGTCTCGGCGCCGGCTTCTTCGAAGCGTGTCCGCAGGCGCTCGCGATGCCCATGATAATGCGGCGGCTCGGCAGAGGCGGCCGGCGAGGGTGCCTTGCGCGGTCCCTTACCTGCCCCCTTGCCGATGCCGACGCTCATTTTGCGGCGAGCGGATTGTCGAGGCCGCCGGGCGAGAGCGTGAAGATCTCGCAGCCCTGCTCGGTCACGCCGATCTGATGTTCGAACTGGGCCGAGAGCGACCGGTCGCGGGTCACGGCGGTCCAGCCGTCGGAGAGAACCTTCACGCCCGACTTGCCGAGATTGATCATGGGCTCGATCGTGAAGACCATGCCGGGTTTCAGCAGCACGCCCTCGCCGGGACTGCCATAGTGCAGGATGTTCGGCGCATCGTGGAAGAGCTGGCCGATGCCGTGGCCGCAGAAATCGCGCACCACCGAGCAGCGCTCGCTTTCCGCATAACGCTGGATGGCGAAGCCGATATCGCCGGTGGTGGCGCCGGCGCGCACCGCCTTGATGCCGCGCTGCAGGCTCTCATAGGTGATCTCAACCAGGCGCTCGGCCTTCCGCGAGATCTCGCCGACGCCGTACATGCGGCTCGAATCGCCGTGCCAGCCGTCGACGATCAGCGTGTAGTCGATATTGAGGATATCGCCCTCGCGCAGCGGCTTGTCGTCGGGAATGCCGTGGCAGACGACGTGGTTGATCGAGGTGCAGATCGACTTGGTATAGCCGCGGTAGAACAGCGTCGCCGGATAGGCGCCGTTATCCATGGCGAACTGGAAGGCGAGCTCGTCGAGGCGTTGCGTGGTGACGCCGGGCTTGACGTGGGAGCCGAGCATGTCGAGCCCCGCGGCGGTCAGCCGGCCGGCCTTATGCATGGCCGCGAAGGCCTCGGGGCCATGAATCTTGATGGCGGGCTCGCGCGAACGCGAGCGGCCGATGGTGTCTTCGAAGGTCATTGCGCGCGGAAAACTCCTTGCCCCATATCTATTGCGTTTAATGGCGCACGCAAGCCGGTCGAGCGCGGGAGGCGGGTGACTGGCGCGCGGGCGCGGCGCGGTGTATCAGGCGGGCGCAATGGCCATCATCGAACAGAACCCGGCGGAAGAGCGGCCTTTCGGCACCTTCGCTCCGAAAGCCTATCTCGCCCGCATCATCGCCCGGACCCGGGCGGCCTCCGACAGCTTCCTCGGGCGCAAGGTGGCCTATGCGCTGCGGCGCCTCGGCCTGCGCTCGCTGGACGGAGCGCCTGTCGACATCGAGTCGCTGGGGGCGAAGATGCGCCTCTACCCGGACGGGAATGTCTGCGAGAAGCGGGTATTGTTCACCCCGCAATATTTCGATGCGATCGAGCGGGAACTGCTGGTCTCGCGGCTGCGCGACGGCTTCACCTTCATCGATATCGGCGCGAATATCGGCGCCTACTCGCTCTTCGTCGCGGCCCGCGCCGGGCGGGGCGCGCGCATCCTGGCGGTCGAGCCGCAGCCCGAGATCTTCGCCCGCCTCGCCTTCAACATCGCGCAGAACCCGTTCGGGACCGTCAAGGCGGTGGCCTGCGCGCTCGCCGACAAGCCGGGCGAGCTGACGCTGTTCATCGATCCGACCAATCGCGGGGAATCGAGCGTCCGCATCCTCAATTCGAGTGCCGGGACTTCGGTCAAGGTGCCGGCGATGACGCTGCTCTCGCTGGTCGAGGGCGAGGGCTATGAGCGCATCGACGCGGTCAAGCTCGATGTCGAGGGCGCGGAAGACCTGATTCTCGAACCTTTCTTGCGTGACGCACCGCAAGCGCTCTGGCCGGGCTTCATCATCATCGAGGATTCGCGCCAGCGCTGGCAGACCGATCTTGCCGGCCTGCTCGGGCGCAGCGGCTACAGCCTCGTCGCCCAGACGCGGCTCAACCTGGTGTTCGAGCGCAAGCCGACCTGAAGGCGCGTCCAAAGCATGACGGGCGCGCCGGCGGCGCAGCTTGAGCGCTTCGCAGGGAAAGCCTAGCTCTTGTGCGCAAGCCAGGAGCGCCGCCGCCATGTCCGTGAATGAATCCAGTTCCGCCCCCATCGTCACGGCCGCGATCCTGGTGATCTGCGACGAGATTCTGTCCGGGCGGACGAAGGATAAGAATATCGGCTACATCGCCGAATATCTCACCCATATCGGCGTCGATCTGCGCGAGGTCCGCGTCGTGTCCGATGTGTCCGAAGAGATCGTCGCGGCGGTCAATGCGCTACGCGGCCGCTACACTTACGTCTTCACCACCGGCGGGATCGGACCGACCCATGACGACATCACGGCGGATGCGATCGCGGCCGCTTTCGGCGTCGCGATCGACCACGACCCCCGCGCCGTTGCGATGCTCTCCGAACGCTTCTCGCCGGAGGAACTGAACGAAGCTCGCATGCGGATGGCGCGTATCCCCGCCGGGGCCGAACTGGTTGCGAATGCGATCTCGAAGGCGCCCGGCTTCAACATCGGCAACGTCTATGTCATGGCTGGCGTGCCCGCGATCATGCAGGCGATGCTCGATGTCATCGGGCCGACCCTGCAGACGGGCGCGAAAATGTTGTCGGATACGGTCCAGGCCGGGCTGCGCGAGGGGGATATCGGCGGGCCGCTTGCCGAGATCGCCAGGGCCCATCCGGAGGTTTCGATCGGTTCCTATCCGTTCTGGTCGGAAACCGGGCCGGATACGAATATCGTCGTGAGGTCGCGCGACGCAGAGAAACTGCTTGCAGCAATGGTTGCGGTGAAGGCGATGGTTGTCTCTGAAAAGCAAAACACACGATAATTCATGTAATTGACACAACTTTTGCGATTTTTATACAATTAAATTTGGAGTATCTGCTATTTTATTACAAATTTTAATTATGAATTGATCTTTTATTCTATAATCTTAGCGAGAATCGCTAAATTTAGAAAATTATTCTACTATGATTTGAGCTATTTTCTGCATATCAATCATTTATAAACTAGATGATGCAATAATTTCCCCATGGCCGAAAAGCATTCGGCCTCATCCTGCTGCGCTCTGGTGCCGCAGGTCTGCGCTGGCGCTGGCCCTGACGAAACCCGACGCGCGGGCCGCGCCAAAAGGGGGTGGATGTCGCTCTTTTTCGGCCTTTTCTCGAACCGGCATGCCGCAGGGCAAGTGGATGCGATCAACCGCTCGCAGGCGCGGATCGAGTTCGATCTCGATGGCAGGATACTGGACGCCAATGAGAATTTCCTGTCGGCGATGGGCTACACGCTCGCCGAAGTGAAGGGACAGCATCACAGCCTGTTCGTGACGCCCGAGGAGAAGGCGAGTCCGGCCTACAAGCAGTTCTGGGCCGATCTCGGCCGCGGCGAGTTCTCGCGCGGGCAATATCTGCGGCTCGGCAAGGGCGGCAAGGAGATCTGGATTCAGGCGAGCTACAACCCGATCTTGGGAGCTGGCGGCAAGCCGGTCGGCGTCATCAAATACGCCTTCGATGTGACCGAGCAGAAGAATCGCCTCGCCGATCTCGAAGGGCAGCGCGCCGCGATCGACAAGGCGCAAGCGGTGATCGAATTCGATCTCACCGGCAAGATCCTGACGGCCAACGAGAATTTCCTGAGCGCGCTCGGCTATTCGCTGGCCGAGATCACCGGTCAGCATCATCAGATGTTCGTCGACCCGGTCGAGCGCGAGACGCAAGGCTATCGCGCCTTCTGGGAGCGCCTGGGTCGCGGAGAATACGATGCCGGCCAGTACCGCCGCATCGGCAAGGGCGGCAAGGAAATCTGGATCCAGGCGAGCTACAATCCCATCCTCGATGCGCAGGGCCGCCCCTACAAGGTCGTCAAGTTCGCCTCCGACATCACTGCCACCTTCAAGGGCAAGCAGCTCGAAGCGGCGGTAAAGGAGACGAGCGCGGTGATCGACCGGGCCAAGGGCAAGGACCTCACCGGGCGCGTGCCGCTCGACGGCAAGACCGGCGAGGTCGCCACGCTCTGCGCCGGCGTCAACGACCTGCTCGACACGCTGGCCGAGGTGGTCGGCACGGTCAGTGACATCTCGGCCCGTATCGACGGCGCGTCCCTCAAGATCACCTCCGACAGCCAGCAACTGGCCGAACGGACCGAGGCCAATGCCGCGAGCCTCCAGGAAACCGCGGCGACGACCGAGGAGCTCGCCGCATCGGTCAAGCACAGCGCCGGCAATTCCCGGATGGCGGTCCAGCTCGGCAACGAGGCGAGCGCGGTCGCGGCGCGCGGCGGCGCCATCGTCACCGACGCGGTGGCGGCGATGGAACGGATCGAGCAGGCCTCGTCTGGAATCTCGGAGATCATTTCGATGATCGACGAGATCGCCTTCCAGACCAACCTGCTGGCGCTGAACGCCGCGGTCGAGGCGGCACGTGCCGGCGATGCCGGGCGCGGCTTCGCCGTTGTGGCGACCGAGGTGCGGGCGCTCGCTGCCCGCTGCAGCGAATCCGCCAATGGCGTCAAGGCGTTGATCGCGAATTCTACGCAGCAGATTCAAGCCGGTGTCGGTCTGGTCAAGGATGCCGGAACGACGCGGGGCGAGATCGTCGATGCTGCCTCCAAGGTCGCCTCGACGGTCAGCGAGATCTCGCAGGCGACGACCGAGCAGGCCAACGGCATCGA
>JAEWKP010000481.1 GCA_023393655.1 Pseudomonadota bacterium
CACCGTTTGGTCCATCGGGCCGGACGATACCGCGCCCGGCAGGTTCGAGCTCGCCCTCTCCCTCGACGGCAAGGCCCGCATCATCGGCGCGCTACAGGTCATCCTCGCGACCGGCGCCCAGGAACGCCCCTTCCCGATCCCGGGCTGGACCTTGCCCGGCGTGATGACGGCGGGTGCCGCGCAGATCGTGCTGAAATCCGCCGGCGCCATCCCGTCGGGGCGCACCGTCATCGCCGGCTGCGGCCCCTTGCTCTACCTGCTGGCGGGTCAGCTTGCCGCTGCCGGCTGCCAGATCGCCGCCGTGCTCGACACGACGCCCTCGGCCAATTGGTCGAAGGCGATCGGGGCCCTCCCGGACTTCCTGCGCTCGCCCTATCTCGCCAAGGGCCTCAAGCTGATGCTGGCGGCGCGGCGTAAATTGCGCTTCGTCTCCGGCGTGACCAGCCTGACGGCGACCGGCGAAGGCAAGCTCGCAACGGTGCAGTTCGAGCAGGGCGGCCGTACCGGCACGATCGCCTGCGACACGCTGCTGCTGCATCAGGGCGTGATACCCAGCGTCAACTTCTCCAACGCCACCGGCTGCGCCCATGATTTCGATAACGAGCAGCACGCCTGGGTGCCGCGCGTCGATGCCTGGTTCGCCTCGACCGTGCCCGGCATCGCCATCGCCGGCGACGGAGCCGGCATCGGCGGCGCGGAAAGCGCGGCCCTGCGCGGCGAGATCGCGGCCTTCGGCGCAGCGTCGCGTCTCGGCAAGCTCACCGGATCCGAACGCGATCGGCAGGCCGCGCCGGTTCGCGCCGAGCTGGACAAGAAGCTGCGCGGGCGACGCTTCCTCGACCTGCTCTACAAGCCGGCGCGGCAATTCCTGGCACCGCCGAAGGACGAGACCATCGTCTGTCGCTGCGAGGAGGTCACTGCCGGCCAGATCCGTGACGCCGCCAAGCGTCTCGGCGTCACCGGCCCCAACCAGATGAAGGCCTTCCTGCGCTGTGGAATGGGTCCCTGCCAGGGCCGCCTCTGCGGCCCGACTGTGGTTGAACTGATCGCCGAGACACGCGGCACCACCCCGGCCGAAACCGGTTATTACCGCCTGCGCCCGCCGATCAAGCCGGTGACACTGGCCGAACTCGCAGCCCTGCCGCAGACCGAAGCCTCGGTGAAGGCGGTCGTGCGATGAGCAAGGACCGTCGCAACGCCGATGTCATCGTCATCGGCGGCGGCATCCATGGCTGCTCGACCGCCATGCACTGCGCGATGCGCGGGCTTTCGGTCATCCTGATCGAGAAGGACCATGCCGGGCGCCACGCCTCCGGCGTCAATGCCGGCGGCGTGCGCCAGCTCGCCCGCCATGTCGCGGAAATCCCGCTCTCCAACGCCTCGATGGCGCTCTGGCACAACATCGCCGATCTCGTCGACGACGATTGCGGCTTCACCAGCGACGGACAGGTGCTGGTCGCCGAGGACGAGGCCGATCTCGAAGGCTGCCGCGCCCGCGTCGCAGATCTGACGCTCCGCGGATTCCATCATGAGGAGCTGATCGACGCGAAAGAACTGCGCTCGATCGTTCCGGCCGTCTCCGAAACCTGTCCCGGCGGCGTGATCTCGCGCCGCGACGGCGCCGCCATTCCCCTGCGCGCGACGCAGGCCTTCAAGCGCAAGGCCGAAAGCCTCGGCGTCACCATTCGCGAAGGCGTGCGCGTGACCAAGGTCGAGCAGGACGGCGCGAACTGGCGCGTCGTCACCGATGCCGGCGACTTCCTCGCGCCCCGCATCGTCAATGCCGCCGGCGCCTGGGCCGACCGCATCGCCAGCGATCTCGGCGAACCCGTGCCGCTCTCGGTCATCGCGCCGATGCTGATGATCACCGCGCCATTGCCGGCCTTCATCAAGCCGGTGGTGATCCTGCGCGGACGAAAACTCTCCTTCAAGCAGTTCGACAACGGCACGGTACTGATCGGCGGCGGCCATCTCGGCACGCCCTTGCGCGACGAGAACATCACGCTGCTGGACTGGAAGAAGCTCGCGATCAGCGCCGGCACGGTCTGGGATCTCTTCCCGATCATGCGCGGCGCGCCGGTCGTGCGCGCCTGGGCTGGCATCGAAGCCCGCATGCCGGACGACCTGCCGATCTTCGGCAAGAGCGCCAGGCATGACGGCGTCTACCACCAGTTCGGCTTCTCGGCCCATGGCTTCCAGCTTGGCCCCGGCGCCGGCGCCGTGATGGCCGAGATCATCGCGACCGGCCGCTCCAACGTGCCGATCGACGGCCTCGACATCGCCCGCTTCGCCACCACCCACTGAGCTTCAACCGAAGGAGAAGACCCATGGCCATCAAGCGCTCCATCCGCACGCCCATCCAGAACCGCGTCGTCGAGACAGGCAACCTCGCCTTCGTCGGCGGCGTCGTCGCCGACGACACCAAGCAGGGCATGGGCCCGCAGACCCAGAACATCCTCGGCAAGATCGAGGGCTATCTCGGCGAGGTCGGGCTCGACCGCAAGGCGATCGTCGCCGCCCAGATCTTCGTCACCGATCTCACGCTGAAGAAGGAGATGGACGCGGTCTGGACCAGCTTCTTCGGCGAGGACATGCCGACCCGCGCCACGGTCGGCGTCGCCGATCTCGGCGGCCCGTTGATCGAGATCGTGGTCACCGCCGCTCGCTGATCCGTTTCAGCGCATGACAAGGCCGCGGGCGCAATGTCGCGCCTGCGGCCATCCGGGAAGGCGGGAACAGGGGTGCCCAACCTCCCTACGCTGGCATAGGGTCGTCACCTGACGACAGCCTCGAGACCAGCATGCAGCACGCTTCCGACCATTCCGAGATCCGCGACGCCGTCGCCAGGCTCTGCGCCGGCTTTCCCGGAGAATACTGGCGCAAGCTCGATCGCGAGATGGCCTATCCGACGGAGTTCGTGACGGCGCTGACCGAAAGCGGCTTCCTCTCGGCGCTGATCCCCGAGGACTATGGCGGGGCCGGCCTCACGCTCTCGGCAGCCGCCGTCATCATGGAGGAAATCCAGCGTCAGGGCTGCAACGGCGCCGCCTGCCATGCCCAGATGTATGTAATGGGCACCGTGCTGCGCCACGGCACCGAGGACCAGAAGCAGCGCTACCTGCCGAAGATCGCCTCCGGCGAACTGCGCCTGCAGGCCTTCGGCGTCACCGAGCCGACCAGCGGCACCGACACCACCGCCTTGCGCACGACCGCCCGTCGCGAGGGCGACCATTACATCGTCAACGGCCAGAAGATCTGGACCAGCCGTGCCGCGCAATCCGACCTGATGCTGCTGCTCGCTCGCACCACGCCGCGCGACCAGGTCGCCAAGCGCACCGACGGGCTCTCGGTCTTCATCCTCGACATGCGCGAGGCGCTGAAGGACGGCCTGACCATCCGGCCGATCCGCACGATGATGAACCACGCCACCACCGAGGTCTTCTTCGACAATGTGAAGGTCCCGGCCGAGAACCTCGTCGGCGAGGAGGGCAAGGGCTTCCGCTACATCCTCTCCGGCATGAATGCCGAGCGCATCCTGATCGCCGCCGAATGCGTCGGCGATGCCAAATGGTTCATCGACAAGGCCTCGACCTACGCCAAGGAGCGCCATGTCTTCGGCCGGCCGATCGGCCAGAACCAGGGCATCCAGTTCCCGATCGCCAAGGCCTACGCGAATATGCGCGCCGCAGAACTGATGGTGCGCGAGGCGATCCGCCTCTATGAGGCCGGCGCCAATCCGGGCGCCGAAGCCAACATGGCCAAGATGCTGGCGGCCGATGCCTCCTTCGAGGCGGCCAATGCCTGCGTTCAGACCCATGGCGGCTTCGGCTTCGCCGAGGAATATGATGTCGAGCGCAAGTTCAGGGAGACGCGGCTCTATCAGGTCGCGCCGATCTCGACGAACCTGATCCTCTCCTATCTCGCCGAGCATGTGCTGGGCATGCCGCGCTCCTACTGACCTAAGGCCTGAAGGCCTCAGGCCGAGGCTGGCGCTTCGGGTGCCAGGCTGACGCGGTCGAGCTTCGGCGTCATCGTGTCGAGCAGCGGCAGCGCGGCGGCTCCGAGCGCTGCCGTCAATCGCCCGGTCGCGCCGCGCTGGACGCGCGGGATCGTCCGCCCCGAACGGTTCGCCACCGAAACGGCCAAGGGCGACATGGCCGCGATCAGCGCATCGATCACCGTATCCGGCATTTCGCCGCCGAGGATCACGGTTTCCGGATCGAACAGATTCTCCAGCATCGTCACGACCGGCGCCAGCAGTCCGGCCGCCTCCACGATCCAGCCGGACAAGGCGGGATGGGCTTGCGCATGCAGGCGCGCGATCTCTTCCGGTCCGGCGCCCGAGATGCCGGCCTCCCGCAAGGTCTCCGCCAGCGCATGGACGGAGGCATAGCGTTCGAGGCAACCAAAACCGCCGCAGGCGCAGGCGCGCCCATAGCGCACGACCGGGATATGGCCGATCTCGCCGGCATTGCCGAAGGCGCCGCGATAGGGCTGCCCCGCGACGATGACGCCAAGGCCAAGGCCCGCGCCGAAATAGATCTGGCAGAAATGGCGCAGGTTGCGGCCGAGCCCGTGGAGATGCTCGCCGACCGCCGCCGCATTGGCATCGTTCTCGATCACCACCGGCGTGTTGAGAGCGTCCTGCAGAAGCTGTGCCGCATCCTGCCCGGCCCAGCCCGGCAAGGGCGAGGTGCCGACCGAGTTCATGCCCTCGATCTCGAAGGGGCCGGGCATCACCACCCCGCAGCCGAGCAGGCGCTCGGGCAGACCGACCTCGCGCCGCACGGCCGCCAGCTCCGCCGCGGCCGTCTTCTGCACGCCCGCGACGGTCGCACCCGCGAGCGGCGCGATGCGCTGCGTCCTGATTCGCCCGGCGAGATCGACGAGGACTGTGGTGACGTGATCGGCCGCGATCTCCATCCCCGCCGTCATTCCGCCTTCGGGATTGACGGCGAATTCCACCGGCGGCTGCCCGCGCGCGGTCCGGCGCCGGCCGAGCTCGGTCAGGAACCCTTCCTGGACCAGCTCGGCGACGATGTTGGAGACCGCCTGGGCCGTGAGCCTGGTCAAGACAGCGATGTCGGACCGGCCGAGCTGCCCGTGCTGGCGCACGGTTTCCAGCACCACCCGACGGTTATGGCTGCGCGTCCGCTCGGGATTGGTGCCGACGGCGACGCTGCGGGAGGGAGGGACGGGACGGTTCGGCATAGGTGGTCGCAAGGGAACGGGTCGGCAGCCTGCGCCGGCAATTAAACCAACTCAAGTGAATTAATCGATTGACAGCCGAGGGCCGGCGAGATGACGATGCCTGCAAGCCTCCCGAATGTCGTCTGCCGGCAGGGACGGAGGACGATGAAATCAGGGGAGAGGGTCATGCGCGGCTTACGCGGGATGCTGTTGGGTCTGATGGTCTCGGTCGGCGCGGTCGCCGGCGCCAAGGCGCAGACCGTCGAGATCGAGTACTGGCAGTATGTCTTCGACGCGCGCGTCAAGGCGATGACCGAGCTGATCAAGCGCTTTGAGGCCGCCAACCCGAACATCAAGGTCAAGCAGACCACCTTCCCCTATGCCGACTACCAGACCAAGATCGCCGCGGCGATGCCGGCCGGCCAGGGCCCGGACGTCGTGCAGCTCTTCTATGGCTGGCTCGACAATTTCGTCGGCGCCAAGTTCATCCAGCCGCTCCCGCGCGACGCCTTCCCGCCCGCCACGATCGAGAAGGAATTCTACCCGATCGTCTCGGCGATGAAGCGCGACGGCGAGTATTACGCGCTGCCGACCGCAGTGCGTTCGCTCGCGCTGTTCTACAACAAGAAGCTCTTCCAGGAGGCCGGGCTCGACCCGAATACGCCGCCCAAGACCGTGGACGAATTGCTCGACATCGCCAAGAAGACGACCAAGCGCGACGGTGCCGGCAACATGCTCTCCGCCGGCATCACGCTCGACTTCCCCGGCCAGGACTATCACTGGTGGCGCGAGACGCTGCTGCGACAGAACGGCGGCGCGCCCTATAGCGACGACAGCAAGACCGTGACCTACAACAGCGAGGCCGGCGCCAGATCGCTGAACTGGTATGCCGATCTCCAGCGCACCCACAAGGTCGGCCAGGTCGGCTTCATGGACGAAGGTCAGGCCGCCTTCCGCGCCGGCCGCGCCGCGATGACCATCGACGGCTCATTCCGTCTCGGCGCCTTCGGCGGCATCAAGGCCTTCGAATGGGGCGTCGCGGAGTTGCCGGCCTCGGCCGACGGCAAGAAGGCGAATTTCGCCAGCTACTGGGTCAACGCGATCACCACCAAGCCGACCGGCCCGAAGCTGGAAGCGGCCAAGAAGTTCCTCGCCTTCGTCACCACGCCCGAGGCGATGCAGCTCTGGCTCGAGACCGTCGGCGAATTGCCGGCGCGCAAGGCAGCGGCCGAGACCGAGAAGAACCTGAACCACCCGATCTACGGGCCGTTCCTCAAGGCGCTCAATTACTCGCACGCTACGGTCTTCGTCGACGAGCTGGCCCAGCGCCAGGTCGCGCTCGACATGATCAACCGCGTGCTACTGCAAAACCAGGACGCCAAGGCCGCGCTCGACGAGGCCGCCAAGGCCGAGCAGGCCATCCTCGACCGCTTCTACAAGAAGTGAGAGCCCGCGCGTGAACCACGCCGTCATCCCGGCCGCAGCGAAGCGGAGCGCCGGGATCCATCGTAAGGCTCCCGCGCTCAACGATGGATCCCGGATCGGCGCTGCTGTGCAGCTTGTCCGGGATGACGCGGCGGCTCCTGCGCACGCTTCGGACCAATCGCGATGAGCTTGTCTCAGAAAACCGACGATGCCGGCGCCCGCCTCTCGTCGGGCCTCAGCATGCGCCAGAAGCAGGTCCTGTGGGCCTGGTCCTTCCTGGCCGTGCCGGTGCTGTTCTATACGGTGGTGCGCTTCTATCCGACGCTGGAAGCCTTCTGGATTTCCACCACCAACTGGAACCTGCTGACCAAGCCTTCCTTTGTCGGGCTCGCCAATTTCAAGCGCCTCCTTGCCGATCCGGTCTTCTGGAAGGTCTTCGGCAACACCGCACTCTACCTGCTGCTGGGCACGCCGATCAGCCTGCTGCTCGCCTTCACCATCGCCTATCATCTCGACCGCGTGCGCTTCCTGCACGGCTTCATCCGGGCTTTGTACTTCCTGCCCTTCCTGACGACGGCCGCGGCAATGGCCTGGGTCTGGCGCTGGTTCTACCAGCCGGTGCCGATCGGCCTGTTCAACAACCTGCTCGCTGGGCTCGGCATCGCCCAGCAGCCCTTCCTGCGCTCGACCACGCAATCGCTGCCGGCCGTACTCGCCCCCGCCATCTGGGCCGGCCTCGGCTTCCAGGTCGTGATCTTCATGGCCGGCCTGCGCGCCATCCCGACGACCTATTACGAGGCCGCCCGTATCGACGGCGTCTCGAACGGAACGATCCTGCGGCGCATCACCTTGCCGCTGCTCAAGCCGACGATCGTCTTCCTCGTCGTCTTCTCCTCGATCGGGTTCCTGCGCATCTTCGATCAGGTCTACAACATGACCAGCCAGACGAGCAGCGATCCCGGCGGGCCGCTGAACGCGACAAAGCCGCTCGTGCTGATGATCTACCAGACGGCCTTCTCCTCCTTCGACATGGGCTATGCCGCGGCCCAGACCGTCGTGCTCTTCCTCGTGCTGCTCGTGGTCTCGCTGCTGCAGCTCCGGCTGCTGAAAGACCGTTGATGAGCGCCGCCGCCTCCCCCATGGCCCTGCGCATCGAGCCCGGCCGCATCCTCACCTGGCTGCTGCTCTTCGGCGGCGGCCTGCTGATGGTGACGCCGCTCGCCTTCATGTTCGCGACCTCGTTGAAGGATTCCTCCGAGATCTACGATCTCGCCTTCTTCCCGGCCCATCCGACGCTCGCCAACTATGTGACCGTGCTCTCGGACGGCCGCTTCCTGCGCTGGTTCGCCAATTCCTTCGGCATCGCGACCACGGTTACGCTCTCGAATGTCTTCTTCGACAGCCTCGTCGGCTACACCCTCGCGAAGTTCCAGTTCCGCGGCCGCTATCTCGTCTTCATCGCCATCCTCTCGACGCTGATGATCCCGACCGAGATGCTGGTCATTCCCTGGTACGTCATGGCCAAGAACTTCGGCTGGCTCGACAGCTACTGGGGCATCATGTTCCCCGGCATGATGACGGCCTTCGGCACCTTCCTGATGAAGCAGTTCTTCGAGACCGTGCCGAACGACTTCCTCGAAGCCGCCCGCATCGACGGCCTCAACGAGTTCGCGATCTTCTGGCGCATCGCCATGCC